>JBKHWC010000003.1:2500-92516 GCA_046569765.1 Alphaproteobacteria bacterium
TCCAGCCGCAGCCCCTCACGATAGGGCCACTGAATGAAGGGAGAGGATTGACCCGGCATCTCCTCGGGGCGGACCAGGGTTTCGAAGGCCACGAACTTCGCCCCCGGCTGCACGCCCACCCGGTTCAGCAGGCCCGCAAGCTCGAACCCGATCCAGGGGATCACCATCCCCCAGGCCTCGACACAGCGGAAACGGTAGATGCGTTCCTCCAGCGGCTGGTCCTTGACCACGTCGGCCAGGTCATAGGTACCGGGCTTGTCGACCAGGCCGTCGATCACGATCGACCAGGGATCGGTGGTCAAACCGCCGGCATAGCGCGACGGGTCCTCTTTCCCGGTGCCGAATTCGTAGAAGTTGTTGTAGCTGGTGATCTCTTCAAAGGTGTTCGGCGCGAGATCGGTCGAGTACTTGCTGGATGCCGCCTCGATCCGGGCCAGCGCCGGCGTTGCCGCCAGCGCGGCCCCGCCCGCGATCAGTTGACGGCGGTTCAGCCAAAGCGATTTCGCGGTCACGTCCGACCAGCCCAGCTTGCGCATCCTGTCCTCCATGCTTTGCGCCAAACATGCGCCGTCTGCGATGAAAGGCAAAGCAAACCGGCTCACGTCTGCGGGACGAAAGTGTAACATGCGGCCCCGGCGATCACCGGATTTCACATCCATTTGAGTTGAAGCGCGGCGCGGGCGCGGCTTAGCGCGCAGATCCCGCCCGACAAGGGCAAGACGCGGATTTCTTTGAGTGATCCGTTGCCGCATCCGCCCCATATACCGCTTCGCCAATGACGGCATACCGATCACATGGAGTGACCCTATGATCCGCAGAACCTTTCTTGCGCTGACCGCCGCCACCGCCTTCGCCATGCCGGCTTTCGCCGGTGGCCACTCGAAGGACATCGTCGACACCGCCGTCGCCGCGGGTTCGTTCACCACGCTGGCCGCCGCCCTGGAAGCCGCGGGCCTGGTCGAGACGCTGAAGGGCGAAGGCCCGTTCACCGTCTTCGCGCCGACCGACGCCGCCTTTGCCGCTCTGCCGGCCGGCACCGTCGAGGACCTGCTGAAGCCGGAGAACAAGGACAAGTTGGTCGCCGTCCTGACCTACCACGTCGTCCCGGGCAAGGTCATGTCGACCGACCTGACCGAAGGCATGACCGCCGCGACGGTGCAGGGCGCGAACGTCACCATCACCCTGGACGGCGGCGCGAAAGTGAACGGCGCGGTGATCTCGTCGCCCGACGTCGAAGCCTCGAACGGCGTGATCCACGTCATCGACTCGGTCATCCTGCCGCCGGAAGGCTGATCGCGTTTTGGGCGGGGGGCTGCTCCCCCGCCCGTTCCGCCCAGGGAACCCGCTTTTCCCGACAGCGTTGTCTCTCCGATTGCCGAAACGGCATCTGTAATGGAGACGACAATGTTCCACATGAAAACTCTTGCCGCGACCGCTCTGGCCGGTTTCCTTGCCACCTCGGCCTTTGCAGCGGTCGACCAGATCAAGACGATCGACGTCACCGCCGACCTGACGGCGCTGAACAACGAACAGGCTGCGGCCTTCTGGGCGAACCTGGAAACCGACCTGGAAAACGCCATCGCCGCCCGCGTGACCGACCGCGTCGCCGAGAATGGCGCCGAAATCCTTGTCGACATCCGCGAAGTCGAGCTTGCCAATGCCTTCGAACGCGAGCTGAACATGGGCGACGCCGTGCTCGTCGGCCAGGTGAACATCGTGGACAACACCGACAACAGCAATTTTGACGCCTATGAGCTGACCGTCTCGCTGGAAACAGCGCAGATCATCGTCCCCGAGGGCAGCGTCGTCGTCCTGTCGACGGACACCACCGGCGCCTACAACCGTCTGGTCGAGACCTTCGCCGACAGTGTCGTGTCGCGGCTGAAGTGACCTGATACGGCCGCACCCTTCCGGGGCTGCGGCCGTACTCTGCGACTGCATCTGGTTGACTGTTTTCTCCAGATCGGGGAAATTTCGCAGACCAGCACCGGCCAGAAGGGTCAGGTCAGATGACTTGCGCGATCTTCTACAGCCCTTCCTTGCCCGGCACGTCATGATCGCGCGCCGGGTCGCGCCGCTGTCCTTCCTGGTCTTTCTGGCGGCTTCGATCTTCGGGGTAGGGCTGGTCTGGGCCGTCTGGGTGGTCGAGACCCAACGCATCCGCAGCAGCTTTCAAGGCACCGCCGACATCGTCGTCGACCGGGTCGTCTCTCGCCTGGAAAAGCATGTCGTCCTACTGCAGGCGGTGCGCGGCTTCCTGGCCTCTAGCGAGGGAGAGCTTGACCGTCTTGCCTTCGACCGCTTCATCGCCACCGTGGACATCGTGAATGGACTGGGCGGGGTGCAGGGCATGGCCTTCGCCCGCATGATTCCGGTTGCCGCCGAAGCCGCGGTTCGAACCGAGATCGAAGAACGCTACCGCATTACCGCCGAGATCCGCCCCGAGACGACCGAGCCCTGGCGCACCCCCATCGTGATGATCGGCCCTGTATCCGACCGCAATCTCGCCGCGCTCGGCTTTGACATGTACACCGAACAGACCCGCCGCAACGCGATGGACCGCGCCATCGCCAGCGGCCTGCCGCAGATGAGCGGGCCGGTCGAACTGGTGCAAGAGATCACGCTGGAAAAGCAGACCGGCTTCCTGATCTACCTCGCCTTCGGCGACAGCAAGGTGCCCCCGGTCACCGGCTTCGTCTACGCCCCCTTCCGCGGCGAGGACTTCGTCCACTCTGCGCTGGCCGAGGGCCCGCCGCTTCCCGTATCGGTCAGCGTGGTCGACACCGGCGCACCCGACCGGCCGATCTTTAACAGCCATGACACCCCCGACCCGGACGGGCTGGCCCTGTCGCGGACCGTCGAACTGGTCGGCAGGCAGTGGCAGTTTACAGTCCGCGAACTCTCGCCCTCCTCGGCCATCCGCCGCCATCTGGGCAGCATCCTTGTCGGCCTGATCTGGTTCCTCTTCGCCGGGGCCGCCGCCGCCGCCGTCAACGCCCGCCTGCACGAGGCCGAGCAGGCCCGTGCCCTTGCCGCCGCGGCCGCGCGCGAGGCGGAGTATCGCGGTCTTCTGCTGTCCGAGATGAAGCACCGGATCAAGAACCACATCGCCCGGATCCAGTCGATCGCCCGGCAAAGCGCCCGCGGCGCCAGCGACGTGAAAAGTTTTGCCGACACTTTCGACGCCCGCCTGCAGGCCATGGCAGCGGTGCAGGAGATTCTGGCCGGAAACGTCCTGCCCCAGGCCGATGTGCGGGCAATCCTGCGGACCGAGCTGCGCCAGTGCCTGGATGCCGAGCAGGTCGAAGAGGTGCTGGACGGACCTCCGGTGAAGCTGGAGGAACGGCAGGCCCATGCCTTCGCCATGGTGGCCCATGAACTGGTGACCAATGCGATGAAATACGGCGGTCTTTCCCCGAACGGGCTGGGCCTGCGGATCCGGTGGTCGGTTCCGGGCACCCCGTCCGCCGGGGCGCGTCTGGTGCTGGACTGGGAAGAGACGTTCGACAATGCCGGGGGGGCTACGGCTCCCGCACCCGGATTCGGCTCGCGGCTGATCGATGCCAGCCTGAAGGGAGAACTCTCGGGCAGCTTCAGCCGCAGCTACCACGATCGGGGACTGCGCATCCGGCTGGAGTTTCCCCTCGCCTCAGCGCCCGACCTCGCACCGGCCACGCAATAGAATAGGGCCCGCGCCGTGGCACGGGCCCCCACAAACCGGCTTGCGCCAGGTTACATCTGATGTTCCGGCAGGGCTTCCAGCTCTTCCTTGGTCATGTCGACCCAGATCGCCACATCCCCGGCCCCACCCTGGGCCACGGTCAGCCGATCCATCGGGATCGCGACGGTCTTCGCCCCGATCCCCAGGAAGCCGCCAACGTCCAGGATCACGTCCGTCACCTGCCCGTCGCCGGTCAGAACCAGGTCCGAGATCTCGGCGATCGAGGCATCGCTGGTGTCGCGGACATTCGCGCCGGTCAGCATCTCGGCGGTCAGTTGCTCGCGCTCGACCGAGGTATAGCCCTCGGGCAGCGTCATCGAGCCCTGAGCCCCGGCATCCGCCGCCATATCGGCGTCGGCGACCTCGGCATCGGCTTCCGCCTGCGCCTGATCGGTTGCGGCCGGTTCGGTCGCAGCCTGATCCGTCATGGCCGGGTCGGTCACGGCCGGGTCGGTGGCCGCCGCATCGCCAGTCGTGGCGCCGGTCTGGACCTCGGCCCCGGTCGCGTCACCCGGCACTACCCATTCCGGCGCGGTGTCCAGCGAGGCGCGGTCGGCCTGCATCACCAGGAACCAGTCGTCCGCATCGGTCGCGTCATCCTGGACGAAGCGCAGCGCCGCCATGTCGACGGCGACCTGACGCTCGCCGATCCCCAGGAAGCCGCCGATATCCACCAGCACCGCATCCACGGTGCCGTCGCGGCCGATGACAAGGTCGTTCACCTCGCCGATGTCGTTCCAGCCTTCCTGCACGCCCTCATAGGCATCGGCATCCACGGCGGCCTCGCTGGCATAGATCCGCGCGCCGATCAGGTCCGAGGCCGCAACCGACGGGCCGGCGGCCTCGGTCTGAAAGACCGGATTGGCGTCCTGGGCCAGTGCCGGACCGGCAAGGCCCGCCATGATGGCAGTGGTCATAAGCAGAGTTTTCACGGGACTCTCCTGTGTCAGATCAAAGGGTGCGACGCCCCCGGCGCCGCTTGCACAGGATCAACGTGGGCCCTTCCCACCAGTTCCCGCGCCTGCCCTCCTTGCGCGGACATCCGCTTGGGTCAGACCATCTCTTCGGGGACAAGAGGAAAGGCGCGGCCGAAGATCTCGGCCGATTTCAGGTCATAGGGCAGGATGAACCCGCGGCTGCGGGCGGGCGGCAGCTTGGCATTGCGCGCGGCCAGCCGCCACCAGGCCACCAGCGCCCGCTCGGGGTCGAAGAAGTCCGCACCCGCATCGGCGGGCAGCCAATGCTCCATCAGCCGCCGCCGCAGCGCCGCCACCGCCGCGGGCCGGTCGATCACCAGCCCCGCCTCGGTGTCCCAGCGCAGCGAGCGCCCGTTGAGGTTCGCCGATGACACGATGGCCTGCCGGTCGTCGAAGATGCTGACCTTGGCGTGGATATAGATCAGATGCGCCCCGCGCAGCTGCGCCCGGCCCCGCGCCCGGGTCCGCCGAGGCTGCGCCGCGCCGCCGATGAACAGCCGCCGCCCGAAGCCGCGCCGCAGGATCCGCAGCGCGCGCGCCTGGAGGAACTCGCCCAGCCGCGCATCCAACCCGGTCGAGCCCTCGAAGGCCACGTCGTCCGGGGCGGCCGGCAGAATCAGGATCATCTGCAAAAGCGGATTGCGCCGAGCCTCGCGCGCCAGGTGACGGGCCAGGCGGCGGTCGCGGAAATACTGCGTCTCGACATAGATCAGCCTCTGCGCCCGGTCGATCGCCGCATGATGCGCGGCATCGATCTCGGTCACCAGCGGCTCGGGCGCGATCTGCCGCCCCGCCCAACGCAGACGCCGCCGCGACAGGGTGCGGACAAGCCGCAGGCCATCCCGCTCGGGCGCCTGGGGCAGCGGCGCGGCCTTGCCCGCGACGGCGGACAGGAAGCTCTCCAGATGTGCCTGGGCATCGGCGGCGACCGGGCCCTCGACCATCAGCTGCACGTCATGCCAGGTCTCGTGCCCCGGCAGCCGATGGTCGGGCGTGTCGTAAAAGCGTTCGTCCAGATCCAGCCCGCCGATATACAGCCGCTGTCGGTCGAAGACCGCCAGCTTCTGATGATGGGTCGCGGGAAACAGCGGCGGCACGGCCAGCACGCGCGGGCGCGGCCTGTCCTCGGGCCGCCCGGCCAGCAGGGTCCGCACCCCCGGCATCTCACGCAGGGCGGCCAGCCGTTCGGGAGGCATCAGCCGCCGCAGCCAGCCGCTCACTCGCGCAAGACGCGACAGGACCAAAGGCCAGAACAGAAGCCGGGGCCCGATCCCGACCACCGCCGAATGCATGGCCGGGACCACGCGCAACTGCGCTTGCGGCCCGGCCAGGTCGGCAGCGGCCCAGAACATCCGCACCGTCCGCCAGGTCGCCCGATGCAGCCGGGGCCGCGCCACCGGGTCGAAGTCAGACAGGATCAGCGTCAGCCGGATCCCACGCCGCAGGGTATGGATCACCAGGTCGAACCAGGTACGCCCGACTGCCAGCCCTTCCGGCGACCTCAACCGCGTCTTCAGGTCGAAGAGCCGGAACCCCGCGACAATCTCGGCCTCGGCCGCCAGGAAGGCACGCTCCAGCGCCGGATACGCTTCGCCCGCGGTGACAAGCACCTGCAGCCCATCGACAATGGGCGGAGGGCGGAGGAAGGGATCGGCATCTGGCACGGGCACCCGCCAAGCGTTATGCGCCCACCCCGCCCCACGCGATTGCCCGCAGGCTCAGGCGTGGAGGCTTTCGGTCGACGAGAAGAACATCGCCTGACTTACGGCCGAGCGGACCTGCTCTTCCGTATAGGGCTTGTTGATCAGGAAGGCAGGCTCTGGCCGCTCTCCAGTCAGCAGGCGTTCCGGGAAGGCGGTGATGAAGATCACCGGGATATCGCCGAACTGGGACAGGATTTCGTTCACTGCGTCGATGCCCGAGGAATTGTCGGCCAGCTGGATGTCGGCCAGGATCAGGTCGGGCTTGTCGGCGGCGGCCATCTTCACCGCCTCGGCATGGGTGCGGGCATTGTCGGTGACGCGGTGGCCCATGCCCTCGACGATAGCGGCGATATCCATGGCGATGATCGCCTCATCCTCGATCACCAGGACCGAGCCGCGGACCGACTCCTCCATCTCGCGCAGGGCCACGTCGATCAGGTGCCGCGCCTCGGACGGGTCGATCCCCATGATCGTGGAAACCTCGCGCAGATCGAAGCCTTCGATGGTGTTCAGCAGCAGCGCCTCGCGCGAATTGGGCGTCAGCCGCGCCAGATGCGCCTGGGCGGCGCCCGCCAGCCCCGCATCCGCCTCGGCCACCGGGGCGCCCGAGCTGGACCAGACCGAATGGAACACGGAAAACAACGCAACCTTTGCGTCGTCATGCTGCATCAGGGTGGACGGTTCGGCAACGACGGTCTCCAGGACCGCAACAGCATAGCGGTCGCCGCTGGTCTGGTTTCCCGTCAGCGCCCGGGAATAGCGGCGCAGATAGGGAAGGTGGCGGGCGACTGTTGCCGAAAGGTCCGCCGTGTCCTGTGCGAGCATCGATTGTCTCTCCATCCTTCGCAATGCATCGTCAACCTAACGCAACCGTGGCGTGCTGGTTCCACGTTGCCGAAAAAAACTGCACCAATTCCAATTCCGCCGGGGAACCGGGTGTATACCAACAGCGTTCATCCAGCGTGAGGAAGTGGGAAACAAGGCAAGATGGAAAAAGAAAAAGAGGACGACGCGCCAAGAAGGCAGGCAATCCGGGCGCAGATCGACGAGAACCTGAAGCGCGTCTACACGTCCGCACTGAACGAAGAGCTTCCTGATCGGTTCCGCGAGCTTCTGATGCAGCTCAAGGCCAAGGAAGCCGAGAAAGATGGCGGCAGGTCATGAACGACGCGACGGCGGTCATCGATCCACGCGACCGGCTTGCCGGGGCAATCCCTCGGCTGCGGGCTTTTGCGATCAGCCTGGCGCGCGACGTCGCGCAGGCCGACGACCTGGTGCAGGACACGATCCTGAAGGCCTGGTCGAACATGGACAAGTTCGACCCGCGCACGAATCTTGACGCCTGGCTTTTCACCATCCTGCGCAACACCTTCTATTCCGCCCTCCGCAAGACCCGGCGCGAGGTTCAGGACACCGACGGCGTCCATGCCGCCACCCTGTCCGAAAAGCCCGCCCACGATTCACGCCTGGCCTTCCAGGACTTCCAGCGCGCCTTCGACCTTCTTTCGCCGGAACACCGCGAGGTGCTGATCCTGGTCGGCGCCTCGGGCTTCTCCTGCGAGCAAGCGGCCGAGATGATGGGCGTTGCCATCGGCACCGTCAAAAGCCGCGCCAGCCGGGCGCGCAAGCGGCTGGCCGAACTTCTGAACCTGGCAGAGGGCGAGGACCTGTTTTCAGGCACCGACGGGGCAACGCAGGCGGTGGTGCTGCGTTCGGCCGTTGCGGTCTGAAGTTGGCGCGAAAAGGCCCCTTCTCCACCAGCACCCTGGGGTTCCGCCTGGGGGGCACCCTCGTGCTTGCGCTGATGCCGCTGGGCATCCTGTCGGTCGTGCAGACCCAGATGGCGCAGGACGAGATGGTGGCCACGACGCTGGAAGGGGTGGCGGGGGCCTCGCTCAAGGCGGTGCAGGACCAGATCGATCTGATCACCGATGCCCAGACTTCGGCCCGGGTGCTGGCCGGGGCGCTGTCCTTCGCGATCCGCGAGGGGGCGGAATGTACCGGCTGGGTCAAGGCCGTGGCGCGCGGCATCCCCTCGGCCACGCTGGTCGCCTATACTCCGATGTCGGGCCGGATGACCTGCTCGTCCAACGATGAGGTCCATGACTTCGCCGACAATCCGCATTTCCAGCGGATGATCGCGAATCCCGAACCGACGGTGATGTACAACCCGTATGGCCCCGTCTCGGGAACGGCCGTTGTCGTCGTCAGCCATCCGGTCATGGATCCGTCAGGCAACCAGATCGGCATCATCTCCATCTCGCTGCCCTATCTTTCCGTCGCGCCGCAGGAATATGCCGATCCGGTCGCGCGGTGGCGGCCGGAATACCTTGCCACCATCCGCGGCGACGGAACGCTGCTGGTGTCCTCCGACCCCAACCGAACACTCCTCGCGGCCCTGCCCGAGGGCGTCAGGCTTTCCTCGCTGCCGGACCGCATTGGCAAGCCCGAGCTTTTGCAGGGCCCCGGCGGTCCGCGGATCGTATCGGTGACGGGCGTGGCCCGGGACCTGTACCTGCTGTCGATCTGGCAGCGCTCCAGCGCCGATCTCTTCAGTCCGGCCAGCGCCGCCGCGCCCTACCTCATGCCGGTCCTGACCTGGATTGCCGCGCTGGTGGCCGCCAGCTTCGCCTCCACGCGCCTTGTCGTGCGCCATGTCCGCGCCCTTTCGCGGTCGATGTCCGACTACGTCGCCACCCGCACCCGGATCATGGTCCCCGACATCACCGACGCCCCGGCCGAGATCCAGAAGCTCCACGCCATCTACGAACAGCTGATCCGCACCATCGAGCAGGAAGAGGCCGAGCTGCAGAACCTCATCGTCGACAAGGACGTGCTGCTGCGCGAGGTCAACCACCGTAACGGCAACAGCTTGCAGATCATCGCCTCGGTCATGCGGATGTACCGCCGCGAAAGCCGGGACGAAGAGGTGCGCACGATCCTTGACGGGCTCATCAACCGGGTGATCGCGCTGTCGTCCACCCATTCCAGCCTTTACAGCATGACCGGCCGCCGCGACGTGCCCATGGACGAGATCCTGGCCGGCGTGGTCCGCCGTCTGAAGGAAATTCACGGCGTCGGCCTTGGCGTGGCACGCAAGCGGTTCGACCCGATCCGCATGCCGGTCGAGGCCGCCGTCCCCCTTGCCATGGCGCTGGCCGAAATCGTCGGCTGCCATTTCAACTCGCGCACCGTGGCGACCGAAGGGGTGGATGTTTCGCTGATCGAAAACGGCGACGACATCTGCCTGAAGGTCTCGGGTCCCATCGTACCCGAATTCCAGCCCGAAACGACCACCGGCCTGGCCGCCCTGCCGCGGCGGATGCTCATGCAGTTCGCCGCGCAACTGCGGGGCGCGGTGGCGATCAGGATCGAGGACGACCGCTCGGTGATCGACGTCACCTTCCCCCGCATCGCGTAACGGCCGATCCCAAGAGGGACCGGCCGCCAGGGTCAGTGCCGGATACCGCTCCAGGCATGGTCCGGGCGCAGGGCCATCCGGGCGCGGCTGATGTCGCGACCCAGCGCCGATTGCAGGCTTTGCGCCAGGTCGCTGGCCTTGGTCACCTCGGCCTTCAACGTCGCCCGCGCATCGTCCATCAGCGCGTCTCGCGCCTCGCCCATCAGCCGGTCCTCCGCCTCGGTCGGCGGGAACAGCATCGCCACCGCCGCCCCGAAGCCCGCCGCGGCCAGGCCCGAGGCTATCGGGTGATTCTCCACCACCTCGCGCCCCTTGGCCGTGGCGGTCAGACTGGCGGTATAGATCCGCTCCCGCGCCTCAAGCGCCTCGGCCCGCGCAGACTCGGTCAGGCCCTCCAGACCATGTTCCAGCGCCGCCTTGGTGTCGCGGGCATAGGCGCCCAGCACCGCCGTGCGATGCCTGGCGATCTCGGCCGCCGGGGCGAGGCTGCGCCGCGCCGCATGGTCCAGCTTGCGCAGCAGGTCACGCGCCTGCATCCGAAGGGTCTTGGCCTGGTGAAGCCATTCCTCGTCAGGATCCACCGGCTCGGGCGCGGGCGGGCCGCCCTCGTCCTCCCAGCGCGTCAGCGCCTCGAACTTCTCGGCCGGGCGAGGCTCGGCCTGATCGCGGTAGCGTCCCAGGATCAGCGCGGCCAGCGCGACACCCGCCACCGCAGCCACCACCGGCTGCGCCCGGATCGCATGATCCAGCCGCGACACCAGGGGCGAGGCCTGCGCGACCAGCGCCTCCTTGCCCTGCTCGACCAGGGCGCCCGGGCTCAGCCGGTCCTGCAACTCGGCCAATGAGCGGGCCAATTGCATCCGGTCGCGCTCCAGCGACCGCTCGATCTCATGGCTGTCAACGTCAGACATGTCGTACTCCTTCCTCGCTCAATGCGCCGCGCACTGCTTCGGCATCACGGCGCACGCCGCGCAGCGCGCGATCCGGCCACAGGCCCCGCAGCGTCAGCGCCGACTTGCCGGCCAGCGCCAGGGCCACGGCGATCCCGATCAGGACCAGCCCGACCAGCAGCGCCGCCCAGCCCGGTCCCAGACCCGTCTCGGCCAAGGCCGCCACCGCGGCCCCCGCCAGGACGTTCAGCGCCACCAGCGCCAGAAGCGCGGCGACAGCGACCTTCACCAGACCGCCAACCGCCGCCTTCGCGCCTTCGACCGCCTCGGCCTTGGCCAGCATCAGCTCGCCCTTGACCAGTCGGCCCAGACCCACCGCGACGTCTGACAGAAGGGACGCCGTCCCTTCCGCCGTCCGCTCCGTACCGCCCGGCATCAGACCCGCGGCCCCTGCTTGTGGTCGCTGTGGTCATACCCGGCCGACCGCCGATGGGCCGAGGAGCGCACGAAGCGCGCCGCGGCAAAACCCACGACCGCCGCCGCCGCCATGAACGCCCCCGGATGGCGCCGGGCCAGGGCCTTGACGTCATCCGCCAGGTCCACGACCGACCGCTCACGCAGCACGTCCGAGGCCTTGTGCAGCCCCTGCGCCACGCTGCCCAGCACCTTGCTTTTCAGCGCATCGCCGTTCTCGCCCTCGGCCGACCGCTCCAGTGTCGCCGCCAGCCGCTCGCCCACGTCGGACAGCGTCTCCCGCGCCGCATCGGCCTTGTCCACGGCCACATCCTTCACCGCCGCCAGGGTCGAGCCCGCACCCGAAATGACAGCCGCTTTCGCGTCCTGCGCCTTGTCCATGACCGAGGCCATGCGCGACCGGCCTTCTTCCATCGCCTCCGAGGCGCCGTCCTTCACCTTGTCGACCGTGTCGTCGAACTTGCGCTTGCCCGCGTCCATTGCCTGACCGGCCTTGTCCATCGCGGCAGCCCCCGTCTGGGTGGCCTGGTCCGCCAGGTTCTGGGCCAGATTGGCGCCGTTCTCGTCCATCGGTTTCTTGTAGCTCCCGTTCATTGCGGTTCTCCTGCATTTCGGGGGTAAGGGTCCTGGAGGGCGCCATCGCTCCGGCGCGCACCGTGTCATGGCCTCTCAATGCGTCAGGGGGCGCTTCGGTTCCCGCCGCGCGGACAGCATCGGCCAGACCCCGCCACCGGCAGAATTCGTGCTTTTCGCCGGGAACCGCCGTGATCCGCCGGGGTTGTCTTCGCAAATCGTCACTCGGGCACCCAAGCGGTGCCCCCGGACTGAAGGAGACTTCGGATGCTCAGCTGGGCAGTCACATTTCTTATCATCGCCATCATCGCCGGCGTTCTCGGCTTTGGCGGCATCGCGGGCACCTCGGCCGGGATCGCCCAGATCCTGTTCTTCATCTTCCTGGTGCTCTTCGTCATCTCGCTGTTCCGCGGCGCGCTTCGCCGCTGACCGATCCCCCGAGGAAAACGGTTCTTTTCCCTGCCGTTTGTCCCTCGCCTGGGCTGCAACTTCGGTTGCAGCCCTTTTTTCTTGGCCAGGATTTCGCGACGAAGTCAGGCAGCGACCGGATGAAACGGCTTCGGCATGATCTGCAGCAGCACGCGGATCCGGTCCTTGCGCAGCCGCGCGGTCATGCCCTGCAGGAAAGCGCGCAGCGAGCCCAGCGCCGGGCCGTCCTGGATCGCCAGGATGATATCCGCGCCGGATCGACGCCGCAGCGCGGGCAGGAAGGTCAGCACCGCGCACATGACCGAGAACATCGCCTCCCCATCCTGCCCGTTGCCGCCCAGCACCAGCCGGTCCAGCCCGCCCAGCTCGTGGATCGCCCCATGCACATGCCGCAGCGACGCGCTTTGCCGGAAATCCGTCCAGATCATCTGCGCACCCGGCAGCGACAGCTCGGCCAACGTCATGCGGACCAGAGAGCTCCCGGCCACGATCACCAGATCCCCGGGCGCACCCAGCATCTCCAGCGGCAAGTCCAGCGCCGCCTCGTTCAGAAGCATCACTTTCCGGTCGGGATTTGTCGGGCACATCGGCCGGTCCTCCGAGCAAGGGTCCTTAGAACCAACCGCCGACCGCCGCCCCCGGTTCCCTGCCGTCCCTGGGGAACCAGTCCTGCCCGGCCGCCGTTACCCAGCGCGAAGTTGCAGCACCAGGGGGCAAGGATGCCGGATCGCCAGGCCGAGGACAGCACGACCATGGCCTCGGACCCGCCCGGTCTGCTTGCCCAGGACCCGGCCGCGGGCTCTGTCGCCTCGCTGCGGACGCTTGCCACGATCGTCGTGGTCTGCGCCATCCTCTATGTCGCCCAGGACCTGTTCCGTCCGCTGGCGCTGGGGATGCTGATCGCCTTCATCCTGACGCCCGTGGTCAACTTCCTGCGGCGCCGTGGCCTGCGCGACACCGCCTCGGTCGTGCTGACCGTGCTGGCCGCCGCCGCGCTGGTCGGCAGCTTCGTGCTGATCCTGGCCTACCAGATCAGCCAGATCGGCGCGAACCTGCCCCTGTACCAGGGCAATGTCCTGACCAAGGTCGACACGATGCTGGATGCCGGGAATGGCCGGGTTATCACCCATCTGCAGGGCCTGGTCGAGAACATCACCGAACGGCTCGAGGCCGAAACCGCCGCCTCCGAAGACGCCACGATGAAGGTCGAGGTCGTCGAGCATACCGGCCTGCGCGACTGGCTGACGGGGGTGATCCTGCCCGCCCTGACCCCGGTCGGGATCTTTGGCCTGGTCTTCGTCGTCGTCATCTTCGCCCTGCTGGAGCGCGCCGCCCTGCGCGACCGGCTGGTGCAGTTGATCGGCGGGACCAACATCCTCGCCACCTCGCGCCTTCTGGCCGAGGCGGGATCGCGCGTCTCGACCTATCTCGTCGCGCAACTGGTGGTGAACATCATTTACGCCGTGCCGATCTGGCTGGGTCTCTGGCTGATCGGCGTGCCGAACGCGCTGTTCTTCGGACTGGTGACGCTGGTCCTGCGCTTCGTGCCCTATCTCGGCTCGGCGATCTCGGCCGCGTTGCCGCTGCTCATGGCCTTCGCCGTCTCGCCCGACTGGTCGCTGGTCCTGTGGACCGCGGCACTGTTCCTCCTGGTGGAATTCACCACCTCCAACTTCATCGAACCCTGGTTCTACGGCCAGCGTACCGGAGTTTCCCCCCTCGCCGTCATCGTCGCGGCCATGTTCTGGACCTGGCTCTGGGGGCCGGTCGGCCTGATCATGGCCACGCCCCTGACCGTCTGCCTGGTCGTCGTCGGCCACCATGTCCCCAGCCTGCGCCTTTTCCCGATCATGCTGGGGGACGCGCCCGTCCTTGCCGATTCCGCCCGGCTCTACGACCGGCTGCTTGCCGGCCACAGCTTCGCGTTTACCGAGGCCGCGACGACCTCGACCGCGCAGCACTATCTTGCCGACTACTACGACCGCAGCGCAATCCCCGCGCTGGCTTTGGCGCAGGCCGACCACGGGGCCGGGCTTCTGTCCGACTACCAGACCAACCGCATCGCCCGCTCGGCGCTGATGCTGACCGAGGATCTGGAAGCCGTGGTCGAGGATGAGCTTGCCACCGCCAGTGAGGCCACCGACAAGGACCCGAAGGCCCCGCTTGCGACCAACGGCCTGCTGGACGGCATCGACCGCCGCGTCGCCGTGATGGGCGCGCGCACCGTGCTGGACGATGCGGCGGCGCAGATGCTGGCGCAGGCGCTGCGGGCCGAAGGCGCCCAGTCCCGCTGGCTGCACCGCCGCTCGGCCCTGCCCCGCGCCCTGGACGATCTCGCGCCCGAGACGCTGATCCTTGTCACCCTCGACCCGGTCCCGCCGCGCGCGGTGGATTACCA
Source organism: Alphaproteobacteria bacterium (assembly GCA_046569765.1). Classification (GTDB taxonomy): domain Bacteria; phylum Pseudomonadota; class Alphaproteobacteria; order Rhodobacterales; family Rhodobacteraceae; genus Tabrizicola. The sequence continues at coordinate 17,087 of JBKHWC010000003.1, forward strand.
GCTGCGCCAGTTGCGCCGCCGTCTGCCGGGGGTCCGCATCGGCCTGGCGCTGTGGCCGCCGCAGGCCGGGGAGGGCGAGCGCGAAACCGTCGCCTCGGCCGACTTCGTGACACAAGGGATGGAAGAGACCCTCGCAGCCGCCTTCCGCCCCCCACAGCCTGCGGCTGCCTGAATGAAAAAGGGCCGGACAACCGCCCGGCCCTTCTCGGATAAGTCGGGGCGGACCATGGGCCCGCCCCCTCATGGCGTCAGAGATCGACCTGTCCCCGCGTCCCCAGATCGGGGGACCGTCCCTTCACCGCACCACGAACGATATTCGCAATTCCCCGCAACAGCCCGTGCCCGTCCCAGACATCCGCCCCGTCCGGGTCCACCACCAGCGCGACCACGTCATGAGCCTCGGCTCCCCTCGGCCAGAACACCTCCTCGACCGCCGGGTTCCACAGCTCCTGCACCAGCGCCCGGTCGGGATCGACCGCCGCCTGCCCGTGCAACGCCACATGGTCGCCCCGATCCTTGCGCGGGATGGTCGACATGGGCCGCCCGCGCATCCCCTGGTGTGAACAGGTGACCAGCATGGCGATGTCGATGCGCTCCAGCATGTCCCAGACGCGATCCGGCTCGATCTGCTGGGGGCCGTCCGCGCTGTCGCTGGCCTCGGTCATGGCGGGTTCCTGGTTGTGAAAATCTGGCGGCGGGGTGAACTCCCGACGGGTCAAACGCCCCAGATCGGGATTGGTTCCCGATGAGATGAAAAAAATCCTGGAAAAATTTCGGGGCCGGAATCGCAGGATTCCGGCCCCGTTTCTTGCTTGCGCCTCGGATCTTAGTGGACCACGGCCTGCGCCGGGCGTTCGCGACGGCTTTGCACCACGCGGTCGCCGATCATCAGCCCGTCCGGCCCCGTGGTCACGCGGATCACGCTGCCGTCCAGGATCTCCCCGGCCAGCAGCATCTCGGCCAGCGGGTCCTGCAACTGGCGTTGGATCACCCGCTTCAGCGGCCGCGCGCCGAAGACCGGATCATAGCCTTCCTCGGCCAGCCATGCCTTGGCGGTCTCGTCCAGGTCCAGCGTGATCTTCCGCGCCGCGAGGCGAGCCTCCAGCCGCTGCAACTGGATCGCCACGATGCCCGACATATCCGCCCGGTTCAGCCGGTCGAAGATGATCTGTTCGTCCAGACGGTTCAGGAACTCGGGCCGGAAGTGCGCCCGGACCGCTTCCATCACCTCGGCCTTGGCCGCCGACGCGTCCGCGCCTTCCGGCAGTTCGCTCAACGCCCGCGCCCCAAGGTTCGAGGTCAGGATAATCAGCGTCTGCTTGAAGTCCACCGTCCGGCCCTGGCCATCGGTCAGGCGACCGTCGTCCAGCACCTGCAACAGCACGTTGAACACGTCCGGGTGCGCCTTCTCGACCTCGTCGAACAGCACGACCTGATAGGGCCGCCGCCGCACCGCTTCGGTCAGAACCCCACCCTCATCATAGCCGACATAGCCCGGAGGCGCGCCGATCAGACGGGCGACCGAGTGTTTCTCCATGAATTCGGACATGTCGATGCGGACCATCGCGCTGTCATCGTCGAACAGATACTCCGCCAGCGCCTTGGTCAGTTCCGTCTTGCCGACGCCGGTCGGGCCCAGGAACAGGAAGCTGCCCAGAGGCCGGTTCTCGTCCGACAGCCCGGCGCGCGACCGACGCACGGCGCGGGAAACAGCTTCCACCGCGGCCCGCTGGCCGACAACGCGACGGCCAAGCTCCTCTTCCATCTTGAGCAGCTTTTCCTTCTCGCCTTCCAGCATCTTCGTGGTCGGAATACCCGTCCAGCGTTCGACGACCTCGGCGATCTGCTCGGGGCGCACCGCCTCGGCCACCAGGGCCTGCCCTTCCTTGGCTTCCGCCTCGGCCAGGTCCTTTTCCAGCGCCGGGATGCGACCGTACTGCAGCTCGCCAGCCTTGGCGAAGTTGCCCTCGCGCTTGGCCTGCTCCAACTCGGCCCGAGCCGTGTCCAGCTGTTCCTTCAGCGTCCGCGCCTGCTCCAGCGAGGCCCGCTCGGCCTGCCATTTCGCCGTCATCTCGGACGAACGGTCCTGCAGGTCGGCCAGCTCCTTCTCCAGCTTCTCCAGCCGGTCCTTGGACGCCGCGTCGTCTTCCTTCTTCAGCGCCTCGGCCTCGATCTGGAATTGCAGGATCTGGCGGTCCAATGCGTCCAGCTCTTCGGGCTTGGAATCCACCTCCATCCGCAGACGGCTGGCGGCTTCGTCCATCAGGTCGATGGCCTTGTCCGGCAGGAAACGATCGGTGATATAGCGATGCGACAGCGTCGCCGCCGCCACCAGAGCGGAGTCCGCGATCCGCACCCCATGGTGCAGCTCGTACTTCTCCTTGATCCCGCGCAGGATGGAGATCGAATCCTCCACCGTCGGCTCCTCGACGAAGACCGGCTGGAAGCGACGGGCCAGGGCCGCGTCCTTCTCCACATGCTTGCGGTATTCGTCCAGCGTGGTGGCCCCCACGCAGTGCAGCTCACCCCGCGCCAGCGCAGGCTTGATCAGGTTCGCCGCATCCATCGCGCCTTCGGATTTGCCGGCGCCGACAAGCGTGTGCATCTCGTCGATGAACAGGATGATCTCGCCCGAGGCCGCCTCGATCTCCTTCAGGATCGCCTTCAGACGCTCCTCGAACTCGCCGCGGTACTTGGCCCCGGCGATCAAGGCGCCCATGTCCAGTGCCATCAGCTTCTTGTTCTTGAGGGATTCCGGCACGTCGCCGTTCACGATGCGCAGGGCCAACCCTTCCGCAATCGCGGTCTTACCCACCCCGGGCTCGCCAATGAGAACCGGGTTGTTCTTCGTGCGCCGCGACAGCACTTGCATCGCGCGACGGATTTCCTCGTCCCGGCCGATGATCGGGTCGATCTTGCCGTCCCGCGCCTGTTCCGTCAGGTCGCGCGCATATTTCTTCAAGGCCTCCATCGTGTCCTCGCTGGAAGCCGAATCCGCCGTCCGCCCCTTGCGGACCTCATTGATCGCCGTGTTCAGCCCCTGGGCCGTCACCGCCCCCGCCGTCAGCGCATCCTTGGCACGCGTGTTCACCAAGGCCAGCGCCGTCAGCAGCCGTTCGACCGGGACAAAAGAATCCCCGGCCTTCTTCGCCACGGCCTCCGCCTCGTCCAGCACCCGCACCAGGCTGGGATCCACATAGGTCTGCGCATCGCCGCCCGTCACCTTCGGCAGCTTGGCGATCGAGGCGTTGATCGCCGCATTGACCTGTTCGGGCGAGCCGCCCGCCTTGCGGATCAGGTTCGCCGCCAGGCCCTGGTCATCATCCATAAGCGCCTTCAGCAAGTGGTCGGGCAGCACGCGCTGATGGCTTTCCCGCATCGCGATGGTCTGCGCAGCCTGAAGGAACCCGCGCGACCGTTCCGTGAATTTCTCCAAATTCATCGGCATTCTCCTCTGGTGAAGCGCCCCGCTTGCGATGCCCGGAAATCCAGCCCATCGCCTGAAGGCCTTGCGCCAGAGGTGGGCGCAAGGTCCCGCCAATGCAATCCCCGCCCGACAGAAAATCCGACGCGGCACTTGGCGCATCCTTGCCGACCAGAGCCCAACCGATGGGCGGGCTGCGGCCCATCCCCCAGCGTCCACCGCCTCACCACCTTGCCATCCCCGCCAGACCTCCCCCTTCTGGACCCTCTGCAAGGAAAGGCCGGCCCATGACCGACGCGAAACTCCCCCTGATCCACAAGGCCCCGGTCGAGGGCCTGACGGTCCATGTCGCGCGCACGGGCCTGTCCATCGGTGACACCGCCTGGCTTGACCGGCTGAGCGACGGCCGCATCGGCGTCTTCGCCCGCATCCGCCAGCCCTTCCTCGGCCTGATCCCGCGCCACCGCACCGCGCTTCTCGGCCACCTTGGCCCCCTGGCCGAGGAAATCGTCGCCCCCTCCCTCGCCCATGGCGACGACCTCCGCGTCCGCATCATCGACCTGATGCCCGAACATCTGTCCAACGGCTTCCCGCCCGAGGTCTGCATCTCCGTCTGGGGCGATCCCCGCCACCTGCAGCCCGTGCTCTCGGTCCTCGCCGGGGCCAAGCCCGAACCGCTCCCCCACCCCGCCCCCTTGCTGGGAACAGATCCCGCCACCCAGGGCTGAACGGGCCGCGACCGCAAGGCGTCTCCGCACCGTGGTCACCCGCGTCAGCCGCCCCTAGGGCTGATACCGCACATAGGCAAAGGCGCTGCCATCCGGTGCCCAGCAGGGCACGTTGATCGTCCCCTGTCCGCCGATGAACTCCCGCACCCGGCGCCGGTAGTTCCCCTCCGGGTCACATAGGACCAGCGCCACCGGCAGATCGGCGGGATGCCCAAGGGTCCCCGGCGGATAGGCCAGATACAAGAGCCACCGCCCATCCGGCGAGGGATGCGGGAACCAGTTCACGAATTCATCCGCGAACAGCTGCCGCTGCCCCGCCCCATCTGCCGCCATGACCCAGATCTGCGCATGACCCGTCCGGTCGCAGTTATAGTAGATACGCGCGCCATCGGCGCTGAAGTCCGGCCCGTCGCAATGCCCCTCGCCCTGCGTCAGCCGCCGCTCCGTCTGCCCCGGCACCAGCGTATGGACATCGATCACCCGCCGCCCCTCGCGCGCCCCGACATAGGCCAGCACCCGCCCGTCCGGCGACACCCCATGCCACCAGCTCGGGCCCCCTCCGGGCGAGACCCTCACCGGCTCGCCCCCCTCGACCGGCATCACATAGACCTGGCTCCCCGCCCCTTCGTGATGCGAAGACAGGAAGATCCACCGCCCATCCGGGCTGATCCCGTGGTCGTTGTTGCACTGGACCGCCGCGCCCGTGTCCAGACCCTCCAGTGCCGGGCTATCCAGAGGCACCCGGAACAGCCGCCCCTCCCCGTTCACCAGCAGCCAGTCACCCGAGGGCGCCCAGTTCGGCGCCTCGATCCGCCCCTCGACCGCCAGCACCTCCCGCACCCGACCCGAGCCCACCTCGCAGATCTCGAGTACACTCCGCACCGGATCCCTCCAATTCGACTAAAATTGCGCTTTCATACTGGCACAAATATCCCACGGGGGGTCCGGGGGGTGTGAACCCCCCCCGGGGCCAGCCGCAATGCGCTACGCCCGGTCCTTGGGCACCAGCAACCTCTTTGGCCGCATCGCCTCGGCCGCCTTGAACAGGGAAAACGTCTGGTTGACGTAATTCACCACGCCCGACAGCTTCTCCAGATAGGCCACCAGCTCCGCCGTCTTTTCCGCCTCGACAAGCTGCACCGGGCGGGCCGGGTCCATCCCCTCGAACTGGACATAGAACAGGGGCTCCCCGCGCCGCAGCACCAGGTCCTTTTGCGGCTCATGCCACTCAAAGGCCCACATCAAGGGCCGCGGCCAGATCGAGACCGGGAACCGCCCGCCAAAGATCGTGCCCGGCAGGGGATCGGGCCGGTAATGCGCAAAGGCCGAGATCTGGCTCATCCAGACCGGCTCGTCGGCGATGAAGCAATAGGGCAGGTGCAACTGCACGGTCGGCCGGTCGGGGAAACGCCATTCCGCCTCGTTCACCAGCGTCAGCACCTCGTTCAGCTTGCCCGAGCGGATCGGACTGGATGCCCCCGCCCGGTTCACCAGCACCGCGCGGCCCTTCTCGTCGCGCTGAAAGCCGATGTGCAGATCGAACGGGCATTTCACCACGAAGTACCGGCTTTCCAGCTGCACCACCGCCGGACAGCGCGCCGCGCTTTTCGCGTGCCCCCGGTTCGGCGGCCGGATCAGCACCCGTTCCGGCGGATCATACAGCACCGCGCCCTTGTCGCTGGCCAGGAACCAGCCGACGGTCAACGGCCCCTCGCCCGGATCGGGTCGATCATATGTGACGTTGAACTCCATCCGCCGCCTCCATCACCTGCTTCAGCGCCCGGACCCGCGCTGCACTGGTCCGCCGCTCCACCTTTGGCCCGAAACCCATTTCCGAAACCTTGCCGGCCACCGCGACCGCCTCGGCGCAGGACCCGTGCAACTCTTGCACCCCCACGGCCAGCAGCGCCGCGGCCGTCTCTGCCGTCACGCCCGATCCCGCCATCACCGCGATTCGTCCCGCCGCCCGCGCGACCAGGGCTTCGATCCGCGCCACGCCCGCCCCCGCCGTCAGCGCCCCGCCCGAGGTCAGCACCCGCCGGAACCCCAACTCCACTGCCTGCTCCAGCGCCGCCTCCATATCCGGCACCAGATCGAAACAGCGATGCAGCGTCAGGTCGGGCGCCCCCGGAATCTTCGAAAATTCCGGGCCGGAGCCTTCAAAGGCTCCGGCCCGATTCCCGTTCGCAAATCGGCCGCGCGCCACTGCCACCAGCCGCGCCAGCACCGCCTCGTCCAGCCGCCCGTCCGGCAGCGAAGCCCCCAGCACCACCCCCGCCAGCCCCGCCTCGGCCGCCGCCGCGATATCCGCCTCCATCGCCCGGACCTCGGCCTCGGTCCAGACGAAATCCCCGGCCCGCGGCCGGATCATCGCCAGCACCGGCACCCCGCAGCCCGCCGCCGCCCGCATTACCCCGACCGAAGGCGTCAGTCCGCCAAGGCCCAAGCCTGCGCACAACTCCACCCGGTCCGCACCGCCCGAGACAGCCTCGGCCAAGCCCTCCAGGGTGTCGACGCAAACCTCAAGCGTCAGCCCCATGCCGCCTGCCCCGCCATCGCCGCGCCCAGAAGCCCCGCATCCGCCCCACATTCCGCCGGCGCCAGCAGCGGCCCCACGGTCCGCCGCAACAGCCGCACCCGCACCGCCTCGTCCAGATACCGCACGAGGCCCGGCGCTTTGCTCAGCCCCCCGCCCACCGGCACCACATCCGCGCCGACCACGTTCAGCACCATCGCCAGGGGCCCCGCCACCAGCTCGCGCCACAGCGCCATCGTCTCGCCCGCCTCGGCCTCGCCCGCGATCCAGCCCGCGATGATCGCCTCTGACCCCAGCAGCTCCGCCGTCCGCTTCCGGTGCAGCCGCTCCAGCCCCCGCGCGGCGCCGACCGTGTCGATGCAGCCCACCTGCCCGCAGCCGCACTGAAACGCGAACTCGCCCCGGATCACCGGCCCATGCCCCCATTCCCCGGCATAGCCGCCCGCCCCCGTCACCAGCCGCCCGCCGATCACCAGCCCGCCGCCCACGCCCGTCCCCAGGATCACCCCGAAGACCGAGTCCCGCCCGCGCCCCGCCCCCTGCGTAGCCTCAGCCAGCGCAAAGCAATCCGCATCGTTCAGCACCATGACCGGCAGCCCCGTCGCCGCCTCCAGCGCGGGCCCCAGCGCCAGCCCGTCGATCGCCGGGATATTCGCGACCTTCCCCACCCCCGTCGCCGGGTCCACGACACCCGCGATGGAAATCGCGATCCCCGCCTCGCGCCCCGTGACGAACCCCGCCACGGCCGCCACGAACCCGTCCCGGTCATCCGCCGGAGTCGCCACCTCTCCCACCGGCCGCAACCCCCCGTCCCAGACCGCCGCCCTGATCCGGCTCCCGCCGATGTCCAACGCCAGGATCATCCCGCCCCCCATTCTTCCGCCAGTCTTGACAGCCCGACCCTGCCCCGTCAAACCGCCCCGACCCGCAGAGGAGACCCCCATGCCCGCAGATGACCGCCTGATCGTCGCCCTCGACGTGCCGAACCTGGTGCAGGGCATGGACCTCGCCGCGCGGATCGGCGACGCCGCCAGCTTCTACAAGATCGGCCTCGGGATGCTGACCGGCGGCGGCCTCGCGCTGGCGAACGAGCTCAAGCAGGAACACGGCAAGCGCATCTTCCTCGACATGAAGCTCTTCGACATCGGCGCCACGATCGAGGCCGCCGTGCGCGGCCTCGCGCAATACGACCTCGACTTCCTCACCGTCCACGGCGACCCGCAGGTCGTGACCGCCGCCGCCACCGGCAAGGGCGGCACCGACCTGAAGATCCTCGCCGTCACCATCCTGACCTCGCTCGACCGCGCCGACCTTGACGCGAACCTGATCAAGCCCGGCGACATCCACCAGATCACCCTGGAACGCGCCGCCCGCGCACTGGCCGCCGGGGCCGACGGCGTCATCGCCTCGCCGCAAGAGGCCGCCATGATCCGCGCCCTGCCCGAGGCCAAGGGCAAGCTGATCGTCACCCCCGGCATCCGCCCCGCCGGGGCCGCGACCGGCGACCAGAAGCGCATCGCCACGCCCGCCCAGGCCATCGCCGACGGCGCCGACCACATCGTCGTCGGCCGCCCGATCTGGCAGGCCCCCGACCCCGCCGCCGCCGCCCGCGCCGTGATCGCCGAGTTCCCCCGCCGCGCCTGAAACCGGCTTTACATTACCAAGCAAAACAGTCAGACATTCCGGCGACCCAGCCACAGGGGGATGCCCATGATCGTCTGCCACTGCCAGTCGATCTCCGACCACGAGATCCGCGCCGCCGTCGCCTGGATGCGCGCCGCCGATCCGCAGGCGCTGGTCACGCCCGGCAAGGTCTACCGCGCCCTCGGCAAGCGCGCCGATTGCGGCGGCTGCATGCCGCTCTTCCTCGAGACGCTGCAGAAGGCCCCCGCCCTCCGCCTTCCCGACCCGCCCGCGGCGCTGCGCCAGACCGCCTGACGGAACCGCCGCCGCCCCGGCTCGTTTACCCCTGACGACAACAAAGGGGAGACGACATGAAAGGCGACGCCAAGGTCATTGATTATCTCAACGCGGCCCTCCGCTCCGAACTGACCGCCGTCAGCCAGTACTGGCTGCATTACCGCCTGCAGGAAGACTGGGGCTTCGGCCATCTCGCCGACAAGTCCCGCGCCGAATCGATCGAGGAGATGCACCACGCCGACAGGCTGATCGCCCGGATCATCTTCCTGGAAGGCCACCCGAACCTGCAGAAACTCGACCCGCTGCGCATCGGCCAGACCCTGCGCGAGACGCTCGAGGCCGACCTCGCGGCCGAACACGACGCCCGCACGCTTTATATCGAGGCCCGCCGCTACTGCGACGAGGTCGGCGATTTTGTCACCCGCGCGCTCTTCGATGAGCTGCTGGCGGATGAGGAAGGCCATATCGACTACCTCGAAAGCCAGATCGACCTCTTCGACAACCTCGGCGCCGAGCGTTACGGCCTCCTGAACGCCAAACCCGCCACATAGGGTGCGCAACAGCGCACCACCCCACGCTCCCGCTGGCGGCACCCAGCGACGCCCGCCATGGGCCGCGCCCCGCGCCCCGCGCCCAGCCCACGCCAGGAATCACGGGTCCCCAGTCCAGACCCCACGGCCACCCCAGCGTAGGGTGTGCTTCCAGCGCACCCCACCGGCTTCCTGCCGGATCGCCAGCACCACCACCGCGCCCAGCATCCCGGTCGCAGCCTCGACCTCCAGCGTCGCCTGGGCCTCGGCCGCCAGTCGCTCATGCAAGGCCTCACGGATGACATAGCGCCCCGCCGCCAGCCCCACGCCCTCCTGCGGAACCAGCCAGGCCCAGTAATTCAACTCCCGGCTACGGCGCTTCGCGGTGGCTTCGGTCCGCTCCAGGGTCGCCACGACCGTCCGTGGCTCGTGCGGGCTGGCGCCGTTGAGCGACGGCAGCACGCCCATCGACCAGACCGGCCAGGCCAGCAGCCCGACCATGCTGCAGAACAGGCCCGACAGCCCCTCTCCAACGCCGACAGCCCTGCTTTCCCCCCGAGCCCGTTGCGCGCCCTTCGCGCGCATCGGGCGAGACAAAAGGCTTGCGCGGACCGCGCTCGATTCAACAGGCGTCCCCACTCGCACGCGGCCGGCAAACTTGGCCAGGCCCAGCCACAACAGGTAAACGAACACTGAACGCCCGCAGCCAACCCATTGATTTTCAAAGACCTGGAACACTGTCCACGCGGGACAGCCTCAGGCCAGCAGCCGCGCCCCGTCCTGGCCGGTGACCCGGACTTCCAGGATCGTCCCCTCCGGCTGGTCGGCCCCGAAGGCCACCTCGGCGAACCCCTCGGTCCGCCCGACGCGGGCCCCCTCGGTCAGCACCCGATGGACCCGGCCCACCTGGGCCTGCAGATGCTCTCCCAGAACCCGGTCCCCCAAGGCCCGCAGCCGCGCCGCCCGTTCCTTGATCTCCGGCCCCCGGACCTGAGGCATCCGCGCCGCCGGGGTCCCCTTGCGGGGCGAGAAGGGGAAGACATGCAGGAAGGTCAGCCCACATTCCTCGACCAGATCCAGGCTCCGCTGGAACATCGCCTCGGTCTCGGTCGGGAACCCGGCGATGATATCGGCCCCGAAGACCATCCCTGGCCGCAAGGCCCGGATCTCCTGGCAGAACCGGATCGCATCCCCCCGCAGATGCCGCCGCTTCATCCGCTTCAGGATCAGGTCGTCCCCCGCCTGCAAGGACAGGTGCAGGTGCGGCATCAGCCGGGGCTGCGTCGCGATCGCTTCGATCAGAGCCGGGTCGGCCTCGATGCTGTCAATCGAGGAAATCCGCAGCCGTGGCACCGAGGTCAGCTTCAGGATGCGCCGCACCAGGTCGCCCAGCCGCGGCTCCCCCGGCAGGTCCGCCCCCCAGGAGGTCAGGTCCACCCCCGTCAGCACCACCTCGTTGAACCCGCGGTCCACCAGCCGGTTGATCTGCTCGACCACCACCCCCGCCGGGACCGACCGCGAGTTCCCCCGGCCGAAGGGAATGATGCAGAAGGTGCAGCGATGGTCGCAGCCGTTCTGGACCTGCACATAGGCCCGGTGCCGCCCGAAGCCGTCGATCAGATGCCCCGCCGTCTCGCGGACCGACATGATGTCGTCGACCTGGACCTTCTCGGTCACGCCGATCAGGTCCGGCGCGGCGATGCCCTTCCAGGTCTCGGCCTGCATCTTCTCGTGGTTGCCGACGACGCGCGTGACCTCGGGCATGGCGGCGAAGGTCTCCGGCTCGGTCTGCGCCGCGCAGCCGGTCACGATGATCGCCGCCCCCGGATTCTCGCGCGAGAGCCGCCGGATTTCCTGCTTGGCCTTCCTGACCGCCTCGCCGGTCACGGCGCAGGTGTTGACGATCACCGCCTCACCCAGCCCGGCGGCGGCGGCGAGTTCCTTCATCGCCTCGGTCTCGTAGGCGTTCAGGCGGCAGCCGAGGGTGGCGAAGACGGGGGGCTTCGGGGCAGCGTTCATCGGTGCGCCGCTATGTAGTCGGCCGACAGCAGCCCGTCGAACACCCGCGCCACCGGGCCGGTCAGCCAGACGCCATCCTCGCGCCAGTCGACCTCAAGCGTGCCGCCGTCGGCCTCCAGCACCACATGCCGCCCGGTCAGGCCGCGCAGATGCGCCGCCACCGCCGTCGCACAAGCGCCCGAGCCGCAGGCGAGCGTGATGCCCGTCCCCCGCTCCCACACCCGCATCCGCAGGTGGTCGGGGCCGATCAGGGACGCGAACTCGACATTGGTCCGCTGCGGGAAAAGCGGGTCATGTTCGAACCCCGAGCCCACGCCCGAGAGGTTCACCGCCTCGGCGTCCGGGACGAAGAAGACGCAATGCGGGTTGCCCATGCCGACCGCCACCGGATCGCCGGGCAGCGGCAGGTGCAGCGTCTCGACCTCACGCGAAAGCGGGACCTCGCGCCAGTCAAGCTGCGGATGTCCCATGTTCACGGCGACACGCCCGTCGGCCAGCCGCTCGGCCTTCAGCCCGCCCCGCGCGGTGACCAGAGAGACCGCCTCGGCCCCCAGCCCGCGCATCACATAGTCAGAGACACAGCGCGTCGCGTTACCACAGGCCCCGGCCTGGCTGCCGTCCGAGTTCCAGAACACCAGCCTGAAATCGGCGTCGGGGGAATCGGTGATCTCGGCCAACTGGTCGAAGCCCACGCCCCGATTCCGGTCGCCCAACGCCCGCGCGAGACCAGCCGTCATCACCGCCCCGCGCCCGCGCGAGTCGATCACCACGAAGTCGTTGCCCGCGCCGTGCATTTTCATGAACGGCAGGCCGGTCTGGGGAGTCGTGTCCTTCATCCCCCGGCATATACGCCCAAGCCCCAAGTTTTGCCAGTGCCCCACGTTTTTGCCCTTGACCCCCGCCAGCGGCTTGCCTAATCAGCCGCCCGTGGGGCCGGTAGCTCAGTTGGTAGAGCAGCTGACTTTTAATCAGCGGGTCACAGGTTCGAATCCTGTCCGGCTCACCACCACACAGAAGGCCCGGGGTCGCCCCCGGGCCTTTTGCATTTCAGATCATCTTGATCGTGTCCTTGCCCACGGCCAGCATGTAGCCGCGGCGGGCGATGGTCTTGACCAGCAGCTCCGACACCAGCTGATTCCCCAGCGCGTCCCGCAGCCGCTTGACGCGGGTCGCCCCGGCGGCTTCGTCGCAGTCGGCCTCGTTCCGGCCAGAGATCACCGCCTCGATCTGCGCGCCGGTCAGGACCTCGTCATCCATCCGGGCCTCGGCCAGGACCGAAAGCGTTTCCAGCGCGGCGTCGGTCAGCTGGAATTCCAGGTCGTTGATATAGACCGCCCGCGCCTCGCGGCTGATCATCAGGCTGGCGACCTGAATCCCCGACCGCTGGATCGCCGAGATGCGGCGGTTCAGCGCGATGATCATTACCAGGAAGACCAGCGCGGCGATCAGCATCGCCGTAGAGAACAGCAGCAGGACGAAGATCACCATGCGGTAGCTGGTCAGCACCTCGGAGAACGAGGTGCCGGACTGGGCCAGGATTTCCAGCAGCTTGATCTCGGCCAGAGTGGTCAGATCGTCGTTCTCGACGAAGATCCGTTCGACCTTGGCGTTGAAGGCATTGGCGTCGGGCAGGTTCAGGAACAGGAACAGCGCCGCCGCCAGAAGGATCAGGACGATGGCGCCGATTCCGAAGGCAACGACGCGGTTGCCGGCTTTCAGGCTGTCAGTAACGGAGGAAGTAGGCTCCGGCACTCGCTTTCCTTTCCTCAAGCCCTTCGGGGCCGAATGTGGACAGGACGTTCAGCAACGTCCAGCCATCGGCGGCCAGCCTGGGCGCAAGTTCGCCTTCGGCGGCGCCGGGGCTGCAATTGCCGTCCGACACTTGCGCCACACCGTAATGCAGCTTGAGGGGTTCGTCACGCTTGGCCTTGTAATCGGCATAGCATTCCGCAGCGGCCGGTCCGGCGAGGACCAGCGCGAGGGCGGCGGAAGGAAGCAGTCGGGTCATTTCGGGCTCCGGGTCGGGGAGGCTCCCCGCTACCTGGCGAAGATGCGCAAGCGGGCGCTGATATTCAATATCATCGCGGATTTTCACGGCTTGTTATCCGATAGCAGTGGCTTTCGGGTCGACCGTTATGCCCTAGCGGGTGGGCGTTATTGCTTACCCCGCGACGGGAGGGGCAGCCTTCTGAACAAGGGTCCGCGGCACCACTGCCAGGACCGGCCACAAGAAGAAGGAGGCCCGCATGAGCCCGAAGTTCCGCAGATCCGCCGTCCGCATCGCCTCGCAAGGGGTGGGGGAAAGCGGCGTGCAGCCGCGCCGCCTTGCCAGCATCCTGACCGCCGGGGCGCTGGCCCTGGCGTTGGTCCTTGGGGCCGCGATTCCCGCCAAGGCGGACCGGAAGGATGACCTCGCCAAGGCGCTGATCGCGGCGCTGGTGGTCGGCGTGATCGCCAACGAGCTGGACGCGGACGAGAAGAAGAAGGCCCCGCTGGTCGAGCCGGTGAAATCAAAGCGCGTGCCCTCGGTATGCGCGATCTCGATCGACGGGGCGCAGCGGTCGGTCAGCCTTTATTCCGAGAACTGTCTTCGACGCGAAGGGTTCGACCGCCGCCTGCCCCGCGGCTGCGCCAATGATGCCCGGATCTTCGGACGCGACGACCGGGTCTACAGCGCCCAGTGCCTGCGCGACGCCGGCTTCCGCCTCTCTGGCCATTAGGGGATGCGGTATCGGGCAGGGGTGCCCTTGAGCCCTGCCCACTTTCGGGGGACGGAGGGGTGAGCAGCCTTCGTCCCCCTTTTTCATCGCGTCCATCCGCGCTAGTCGTGGTGCATGGCGCGCGTTCCCCCCAGCTTCCAGTATGAGACCGAGATCATTGCCCGCGGGGTGCTGCGCGTGGTGGGGGTGGATGAAGTCGGACGCGGCCCTCTGGCCGGGCCGGTGACGGCAGCGGCGGTCAGGCTGGACCCAGGGCGGATTCCGCAGGGCCTGGGCGATTCCAAGGCCCTTGCCGCCGGGCGGCGCGAAGATCTGTATCTGGAGCTTCTGGAGGTGGCCGAGGTCAGCATCGCCCATGCCTCGGTCGAAGAGATCGACAGCCTGAACATCCTGCGCGCCAGCCATCTGGCGATGGAGCGCGCGGTAGCAGGCCTGGCGGCCGACCATGCGCTGATCGACGGCAACATGATTCCCCGCGGCCTGGGCTGCGCCGCGACGGCAATTGTGAAGGGCGATGCGCTGTGTCTGTCGATCGCGGCGGCCTCGATCGTGGCCAAGGTGACGCGCGACCGGATCATGGTGGATTTGGCGCAACAGCACCCCGGCTACGGCTGGGAGACCAATGCCGGATACCCCACCCCAGAACACTTCCAGGCGCTTCTAGATCTTGGCGTGACCCCTTGGCATAGGCGTTCGTTCAAGCCCGTCCACAACATCTTGTATCAAGATGTTTCTGTAACCTCTTGATTCAAAAAAGAATTTGACGGCGAATCGGGTCTGACTCATCATTCCTGCAACATCGGCACGATCAAGATGCCGGGGGCAGAGGCAGAGACATGACGACCAGGAATACCGTGGCGGGGGCTTCCCTGCCGGTGAACGAAATCCTTGCAGGCGATTGCGTGGAGGTGATGAACTCCCTCCCGGCGGGCAGCGTCGACCTGATCTTCGCGGACCCCCCCTACAACCTTCAGCTCAAGGGCGAGCTGCACCGGCCCGACAACTCCAAGGTCGATGCGGTGGACGACCACTGGGACCAGTTCTCCAGCTTCGCCTCCTATGACGCCTTCACCCGCGACTGGCTGGCGGCGGCGAAGCGGGTTCTGAAGCCGAACGGGGCGATCTGGGTGATCGGGTCCTATCACAACGTCTTCCGCCTGGGGGCCGAGCTGCAGAACCAGGGCTTCTGGCTGTTGAACGACGTGGTGTGGCGCAAGTCGAACCCGATGCCCAATTTCCGGGGCAAGCGGCTGACCAACGCGCATGAGACGCTGATCTGGGCCTCCCGCGACGAGGCGGCGAAGTACACCTTCAACTACGAGGCGCTGAAGGCGTTGAACGACGGCGTGCAGATGCGGTCGGACTGGGTGATCCCGCTTTGCACCGGGCATGAGCGGCTGAAGGACGAAAACGGCGACAAGGCCCATCCGACGCAGAAGCCCGAGGCTCTGTTGCACCGGGTGATCGTGGCGACGACCAATCCGGGCGACGTGATCCTGGACCCGTTCTTCGGCACCGGCACGACGGGCGCAGTGGCCAAGATGCTGGGCCGCGACTTCATCGGGATCGAGCGCGAAGAGGCCTATCGCAAGGCCGCCAGCGAGCGGATCGCGCGGGTGCGGCGCTTTGATGCCAGCGCGCTGGAAGTGTCAGGATCGAAGCGGGCCGAGCCCCGGGTGCCCTTCGGCCAGGTGGTCGAACGCGGGATGCTGCGGCCGGGGGAAGAGCTGTTCAGCATCGGCAACCGCTTCAAGGCCAAGGTCCGCGCCGATGGCACGCTGATCGGCAACGATGTGAAGGGCAGCATCCACCAGGTCGGCGCGGCGCTGGAGGGGGCTCCGTCCTGCAACGGCTGGACCTACTGGCACTTCAAGCGCGACGGGAAGATGGTCCCCATCGACATCCTGCGCCAACAGATCCGGGCCGAGATGGACGCCGACGGCACCCGCCCGCACTGAACAACGGAACACGCCTGTCCCCCGGTCCGCCTGGGGGACACCTTTCCCCCGCCGTGACATCACGGCGGGGTTTTTTCAGTTCTGGCGCAGGAAGATCAGGAAGCGCCGGTTCTGGGCCACCAGCCGATAGGGGGCAAAGGCCGCCGCCCAGGCCGGATCTTCGGCCATGAAGCCCAGCCAGTCGAAACCGGGTGCATCGAAATAGCCGGAGTCGCGGTCGACGATCAGCGTGTCGGGCCGCCGTTCCAGCAGATCCGCGATCCGGTCCGCGCGGTTGCGGTCGGCGATCTGCCTCAGGCGGGCACAAAGCGCGGCCTCTGTCGTGCAGTCCGTGCGGGCCAGCTTGTTGACGGCGCCCGGCACCAGCCAGTCCGCCGGGTAGCTGCTTGCCCAGTCCGCCCCCACGTCAAGCGCCAGCGGGGCCCCGGTGTAGACGTGGCTGCCAAGCGTCGTCAGGCTGTGGACGGGTCCGAAGCGGTCCACCACCGAGCGGATCATCGACACCGCACCGTTCCGGTAGAACCCCTGCTGGACACCTGCCGCCAGGGAAGCCAGCAACGCCAGAGCCGCTATCGCGGACTCGGCCCGCAGTCGCTGCGGACGCAGCAGGACCATGAGGCAGGCGATCGCGCCGAAGCTGACCACCGGGACCCGGTGGTAGTCGAATCCGGTGCCCTGCATCAGATAGGACAGCAGCCCGCCCAGGGCCAGGGCCAGGAACACCCGGATCGGCCGCGTGGCCTGGCCGCTGCGGACCAGCAGCACCAGCAATACGGCAAGCGGCACCATCGCAAAGCCGATTCTGAACAGGACCGCCCAGAACGGCATCCCGTAGGCGCCGTAGACCTCGACCGCGATCGGGACGATCTCGGCCAGATAGGCCGGGTGCACTAGGGCGACGAAGCCGATGTAGGCGAGGCCGACGGTCAGAAAGACCCAGTTGGTCAAGGCGACCACCGGGCGAAGGGATCGCTGCTCCAGGCAGTTCAAGAGCGTCACCGCAAGCGGCAAGAGCACGAAATGCGGCTTCAGGCACATCCCCACCGCCGCCATCACGGAGGCGGCGATCCTCTGGCGCGCCGTCGCCGGCCGGGGCGCGGCTTCGCGCAGCGCCCAGGGCAGCAAGGCCAGCACCAGGATCTGCTCACGCTGGCCCAGCCCGTTCAGGGCGGGGATCGTGGTCGCCAGGGCGATACCCACCACAAGCAGCAACCGCTGGCGAGCGGACCAGGGGAAGTCCGCCTGAAGGATGCGGGCCGACCACAGCAGGCTTGCGAACAGGAACAGCGCGACGCCAAGCGTATGCCCATTGGCGTCGCTGATCCCAAGGGCATCGGCAAGCAGCAGGCCGGGAACCGTAAGATAGAAGTAAAGCGGCGGGTTGACCTCGATCAGGTCCTTGTACAGCTCGGCTCCGGCAAGCCAGTCGCGGGTGGCGAACAGGTACCAGGCGATGTCGTGGTTGGACAGACGGTCCCAGAAGACCAGCGCCAGGGCGGCGGAAAGGGCTGCGCAAAGCGCGATCTCGGGGAGGAAGCCCGGCACCGAGGTGCTGTTGGCGCCAAAGACCCAGAACCGCATCGCCAGGAAGCTGGAGGCCGGGACGATGACCGCCACCGCCACCATGGCCATGGCGAAAGGCAGGCCCAGGACCTGGGTGCCCACCGCCACGGTCAGGCTGCTGGTGGCATAGCCGGCCACCGCCACCAGAACAAAGCGCAGGATCCTGTCCGAGGAGCCGCGGCCCGAGCGGAAGGTGAAATGCGAGTGGCCGAAATAGGACACCAGAACCGCCGTCAGGAACCCCGCCAGGTTCGCCGGCTGGGGCGACAGTTGCAAAATCCGTTCGGCCGCAAGGGCCCCGATGACATGCGCCAGGGTGGCAAGCCCCCCGACCCCGCCAAACCGGACCATCTGCGCCAGCATGGTGCGGTCAGGCCTTTTCCAGCACGACGGCCAGGGACAGGCCGATCGGCAGGCGGACACGGCCCATCAGGTGACGCTCGACCCCGAAGATCCGAGCCAGAAGGCCGTTCAGCCACTCGGCCGGCATCCTGTCGTCCGGCACATCGCTGCCAGAAAGGCGCTTCACGGCGCGCGCCGCGACCGCGAGCGGGAAGAGGAAGAAGTTGAAATAGCTGGAGTATCGCACCTTCAACCCTGCCTGCCGCGCCGCCTCGGCCAGGCTGGCGCTGGTGTAGCGGCGGAAATGGTGGTGGCGCACGTCATGGCCCGACCAAAGCGACGGCAGGGCGGGCACGGTGACCAGGATCTTTCCCCCAGGCGCAAGACGCTGGCCCAGCGCGACCAGCGAGCCGATGTCGTCCTCGATATGCTCGAGCACGTCGAACAGGCCGATCAGGTCGTAAGTGCCGTCGAAGGGCAGCGCGTGCGGCAGGGCGCCGAAGGGAATCGTCATCCCCGTCTTGCGCGCGGCAGCCTCGCGGGCGGGCTCGTGATACTCGAACGCATCGACCTCGCCGAAGGCGCGCAGCATCTGCAGGTTGCCCCCGCTGCCGCAGCCGGCCTCAAGGATGCGGACAGGGTGCTTGTCCAGGGTGTGACCGATCAGGGTGGCGATGATCTTGCGGCGCGCGACGAACCACCAGTGGCGCGACTCAAGGTCGTTCATCCGGTCGTAGACGGCGCTGTCCATCTCAGACCTCGGCCAGATCCGAGACATGGTGCGAGCGGACGACATACAGCGGCCGCTGGCGCACCTCGGTGTAGATCCGGCCGACATATTCGCCGATGATGCCCAGCGCGAACATGTTCATCCCGCCGAACACCAGGATCAGGATCGCGGTCGAGGCATAGCCGGGCACGTCGATGCCGAACAGCATCGTGCGGATGAACAGGGCGGCCGAATAGACCAGCGACAACAGCGCCATCAGCATGCCCACATAGGTCCAGATCCGCAGCGGCACCGTGGTCGAGGAGAAGATCGCATCCAGCGCCAGCTTGGTCAGCTTCCAGTAGGACCAGCGGGTTTCGCCGGCGGCACGGGCGGGGCGGTCGTAGAGGACCTCTTCGGTTTCGAACCCGACCCAGGAAAACAGCGCCTTGTTGCAGCGCGAGCGTTCGCCCAGCTGGCGGATCGCCTGCACCACCTCGCGGTCCATCAGGCGGAAATCGCCCACATCGCGCGGGATCGGGCGTTCGGCCATCGTGTTGAACAGTCGGTAGAAAGCCCCCGCCGAGGTCGATTTCAGCCAGCTATCCCCATCGCGCCGGTTGCGCCGGGCGTTCACGATCTTCGCCCCGGCGAGCCAGCGGCGGATCATCTCGTCGATGACCTCGGGCGGGTCCTGGAGGTCGACGTCCAGCGGGATCACCGCATCGCCGGTGGCATGGTGCAGCCCGGCGGTCAGCGCGGCCTCTTTGCCGAAGTTGCGCGACAGGTTCAGCAGCGAGATATCCGGCCGCCTGGCCGCCGCCGCCAGGATCAGCCGTTCGGTCTTGTCGCGGCTGCCGTCGTTGACGAAAAGGATGTCGACCGCGACCGGCTGGGTAATCCGGCCCAGCACGTCGGTCACCTTGTCGAGGAAGACGTCGATACTCGCTTCCTCGTTATAAACCGGCACGATCAGCGTGACGCGGCGGGCCGGCGCGGCTTCGGGTCGGCCAAGCGGAATAACCCCGGTCAGACTGTTCATGTGCGGCACCCTCACGCGTTGCTCAGGTAAACATGGCGTTTCCAGAACGGCAAGAATGTGGCGATCAATGGGTTATTGAATGGATTCTGCGACCCGAAAGCCCGCCTGAGGTCTTGCGGCGCCGCCCGGAACCAGCACAAAGACAGGCAGGGGCCGCCATACGGCCGAAGCAGTCGGGGAGTCAGGGCATGAACGGAGCGGAAACTCTGGTGCGGAGCTTGCTGGCCAGTGGCGTCCGCGTCTGCTTCGCCAATCCCGGCACCTCGGAGATGCACTTCGTTGCCGCGCTGGACCGCCACCCCGAAATGCGCTGCATCCTGTGCCTGTTCGAGGGCGGCGTCTCGGGTGCGGCGGACGGCTATTTCCGCATGTCGGGCGAGGTGGCGGCGACGCTGCTGCATCTGGCCCCGGGCTTCGGCAATGCTTTCGCCAACCTGCACAACGCCCGCAAGGCGCAAAGCGGGGTGCTGAACGTGATGGGTGACCATGCGGATTATCACCTGCGCTTCGAGGCCCCCTTGAAAGGCGATACGGTCGGAATCAGCCAGGCCGTGTCGCACTGGACCCGCGTCTGCAGCGAACCCGGTCGGGTGGCGAGCGATGCGGCCGATGCGATCCAGGCGGCGCGGGCGAAGAACGGGCAGGTGGCGACGCTGATCCTGCCCGCGAACATGGCCTGGGACCCGGCCGAGGGGCAGGCGGTCGCGCCGCCGCCCCCTGCCCTGCGCCGCCCCTCGGACGCAGAGATCGCGGCGGCGGCCCGCGCCCTGCGACAGCCGGGGGCGATTCTTCTGGTCGACGGGCCGGTGCTGTGGTCGGACCTGGGCCTTTTGGCGAAGCGCCTGACCAAGGCGGCGGGCGCGCGGCTGATGCATCCCTTCTTCGCCGCCCGCTTCCGCCGGGGCGCAGGTGCCGTGGCCATCGAACGGATGGCCTACCGGATCGAGGACAATCAGCCCCTGATGCAGGGCGCCCCGGCCCTGGTGCTGTGCGGTACCACCCGTCCCGCCGGGTTCTTTGCCTATCCCGGCCGCCCCTCGACACCCGATGACCCGGATACCCGGCTGATCGACCTGTGCAGCCGGGACATGGACATCGAATGGACCCTGCGCGCGCTTGCGGCCGAGATCGGCGAGGCCGAGCTGGGGCCACAGGATTTCGGCACACTGGCCCTGCCGCCGCTGCCCGAAGGTTCGCTGACGCTGGAGAAACTTGGCCGATCGATCGCCGCGCTGCTGCCCGAGGATGCGATCATTGTGGATGAGGGGATCACCGCCTCGGGCCACCTGGCTCCGGCGCTGAAACAGGCGCGGGGGCATGACGTGCTGACGATCACCGGGGGATCCATCGGCTTTGGCCTGCCGAATGCGGTCGGCGCGGCGGTGGCCTGCCCGGACCGCAAGGTCGTGGTGCTCGAGGGAGACGGGTCGGGCATGTACACGCTGCAATCGCTCTGGACCATGGCGCGCGAGGGACTGGATGTGACCACGGTGATCTTCGCCAACCGCGGCTACCAGATCCTGCGCGAGGAGTTGGCGGCGATGGGCGTGAACGAGGTCGGCCGCAACGCGACGCAGATGTTCGACGTCGAGGGCCCACGGCTGGACTGGGTCGCCCTGGCGCAGGGCCATGGCGTGCAAGCCGTCCGGGTCGAAGACATGGCCGGCTTCAACGCCGCCTTCGCCGAGGCGATGGACCAGCGCGGACCCCGGCTGATCGAGGTGCTGTGCTGAGCCGAAGCTGGACAGGTCCGAGCCGCCCAGACTAACCTGCGCGGCGAATTCCGTAACAAGGACCGCCCCCAGGCCATGTCTGCCGCACCCGATCCGGTCCAGCGTCCCGACCAGCCGCTTGTTTCGATCATCCTGCCGTGTCTCGATGAGGAAGCGGTCCTGGATGAGACGCTGGCCCGGCTGGCCCGGCTGGCGGCTTCGCAACCGGGTTGCCGGTTCGAATTCGTCTTCGTCGACGACGGCTCACGCGACCGGACGGCCGGGATTCTGCGCGAAGCGGCGGCAAGGGATGGACGGGTCCGCGTGCTGCGCTTTGCCCGCAACTTCGGCCAGCAGATCGCCGTCTCGGCCGGGATCGAGGTGGCGCGGGGCGATGCCGTGGTGCTGATGGACGCCGACCTGCAGGACCCACCCGAAGTCGTGGCGCAGATGATCGACCGTTGGCGCGAAGGCTTTGACGTGGTCTACGGCACCCGCGCCTCACGCCGGGCGGACAGCCTGATGAAACGGGCGACGGCGCGGCTGTTCTACAGCACGATCAACCGCCTGTCCGAGGTCCCGATCCCCGCCGACACCGGCGATTTCCGGCTTATGAGCAGGTCGGTCGTCGATGTCCTGCGCCAGATGCCCGAGCGTCACCGCTTCATCCGCGGCATGGTCAGCTGGGTCGGCTTCCGCCAGACCTCGATCCCCTACGACCGGCCCGAACGCTTTGCCGGGGTGACGAAATATCCGTTGCGCAAGATGCTGCGCTTTGCGGCGGACGGGATATTGTCTTTCTCGATCAAGCCCTTGCAGCTGTCCATCGCCCTGGGCCTGATCGCGGCCGCCCTGGCGCTGGTGGGCATCGCCTATGCCCTGTTCATGCGCATCTTCACCTCGGTCTGGGTCGAGGGCTGGACCGCGCTGATGATCGCGGTGCTGTTCATGGGAGGCGTCCAGCTTCTGTGCCTGGGTATTCTGGGCGAGTACATCGGTCGGATCTACAGCGAGGTGAAGCGCCGCCCGCTTTACGTCGTGGCCGAGCGGATGGGCTTCGACGAGCCGTCCGCATGAGGCGTTGGGGGCAGTTCGCAATCGGGGTGGTGCTGGCGGGCCTGTGCCTGTGGCTGATCCTGCGCGACCTGGACCGCGCGGCCCTGACCGAGGCGTTCCGCAATCCCGATCCGCGCTGGCTGGCTCTGGGCTTTCTCTTCTGGGCAATGGGCTATGCGGTGCGCATCCTGCGCTGGCGGGCCATGTTGGCGGTGGCGAACCCGTCGCTTGGCTTCTGGCGCTGCGCGGTACCGTTCCTCGGGTCGATCGCGGCGAACAACGTGCTGCCGTTCCGGTTGGGCGACGTGCTGCGCTGCCTGGCCTTCAGCCGCTGGCTGTCCGTCGACGCCGGAACGGTCACGGCGACGGTGCTGGCCGAGCGACTTCTGGACCTGCTGACCGTTCTAGTCGCGGCGGGCCTGGCGATCCTGATCCTGGCCCCGAGCGAGGGGGCGCTGGGGCTTCTGGGCGTCGGGGCCTGGGGGCTGGTGACGCTGGGGGGCCTTGCGCTGGGGCTGCTGCTGGCGCCGGGCCTCCTGCGGCCTCTGGCGCGGGGGGTGGTCGCCGCCACCCGTGCCCTGCATCCCGGCATCGGCACCCGGCTGGCAGCCTTTGCCGAGCCGCTTCTGGAGACCCTTGTCTCCCTGTCGCGCGGGCGGCGGATGCTGGGGCTGATCGCGGCCTCGGCCGTGGTCTGGACCTGCGAGGGCGCGGTCTACTGGGCCGTCGCCATGGCGATCCCCGCCATGACCGCGCCCGAGGCCGCCTGGCTGGCGATGCCGGTGGGCACACTGGCCACGTTGCTGCCCTCGACACCCGGCTATATCGGGACATTCGACTATTTCGCCATCGCTGCGGCCGAGGCGGGGGGCAACTCCACCCCCGCCGCAACCGCCTTTGCCGTGTTGGTCCACGCCTATTTCTACATCCCCGTTTCAATCCTCGGCGGGCTAAGTCTGCTGATCTGGCGCCTGCAGCGGGGGCGGGAATGACCGGGCGCGTGCTGGTGATCGGCGCCGGTTTCACTGGCCTGGCGGCGGCCTTCGACCTGGCACGCCAGGGTGTCCCCGTCACGCTGCTGGAGGCGGACGCCCATGTCGGTGGACTGGCCGGGGCCTTCGAGACCCAGGGCGAACGGCTGGATCGCTTCTATCACCACTGGTTCACCTCTGACCGCGAGATCATGCGTCTGGTCGACGAACTCGGCCTCTCGGCCGACATCACGCTCCGCGCCACCGCAACCGGGGTCTGGTACAACAACAGCCTGTTCCGCCTGTCCTCTCCGCTTGATCTTCTGCGCTTCGGCGCGCTGCCGTTTCTGGACCGCATCCGGCTAGGCCTGATGATCCCCCGCGCCCGCGCCGTGAAGGACTGGCGCGCGCTGGAAGGGGTCACGGCGGCCGACTGGCTGCGGCAACTGGGAGGCGAGAGGGTCTGGCGGGTGATGTGGGAGCCGCTGCTGAAGGGGAAGTTCGGCCCCTATGCCGAAAGTGTCTCGGCCGTCTGGTTCTGGAACAAGCTGAAGCTGCGCGGCGGCTCGCGCGGGAAGGCGGGGGAGGAGCGGCTGGCCTATTTCAAGGGCTCCTTCGCCCGCCTGGCCGAGGAAACCGCCGCCGCGATCCGCGCCGCGGGGGGCGAGGTCCTGACCCGTCACCCGGTTGCCGAACTGCGGCCTGAGGGTGACGGCTGGGTCGCCCGCGGCCCCTGGGGCGAGGTGCGGGGTGCGGCCGTCATCGCCACGCCCGCCCCTGCGCTGGTGGCCGACATGCTGGAAGCTGGCGGGAACAGAGACACTGGCGCGTTGCGGCGGATCCCTTATCTGGCCAATCTCTGCCTGGTGCTGGAGTTGGACCGCCCTCTCGGCTCGACCTACTGGACCAACGTCAACGACCCGGGTTTTCCCTATGTCGGTGTGATCGAGCATACGAATTTCGAGGATGCCTCCAGCTACGGTGGGCGCCACATCGTCTATCTGTCGAAATACCTGCCCGAAACCGATGCGCTGTACAGCCTGACGGATGCCGAGGTGATGGACTTCTCGGTCCCCCACCTGCAACGGATGTTCCCCGCGTTCCGGCCGGATTGGGTGCAGGCGTTCCACGTCTGGCGCGCACGCTGGGCTCAACCGGTGGTAGAACGGCACTACTCGGCGCTGATCCCGCCGGACCAGCCGCTGCCGTGCCTGCATCTGGCGTCGATGGCGCAGATCTACCCCGAGGATCGAGGCACCAACCATGCCGTGCGCGAAGGACGCAAGGTGGCCGCGCGGGTGATGGAGAGCCTGGGCCGTGACTGACCTTCCGCTGGTCGTCACCCTGGAACAGGGGCTGACCCTGGCCGACCTGGCCTTCGAGAGGCGGCTCTTGCGGCTGGCGGGATGGTTCGGCCGTTCGGCACACGAGCCCGACCCGGACCACCTGCCGCTGGACCCCCGAGTTGTAGAGCTGATCCGGTCCGAAATGATCCGCCGTCCCGTGCTGGTGCTGGGTAGCCTGTCGCCAGACGCGATGCGCAGGCTTTGCGCCAGACTGCACCCGGCGGTGATTCCCGTTTCGGCCACGGGCGGCGATCCGGCGTCCGCCTTGCCAAAGCGATTCGCGCTTTACGGTGCAGGCTATCCAACCTTGCGAACGTCCGCTGCCAAGGCGCTGCCAGCCTTCCCACCGCGCCCCACCGCGCTGTTTCCAGCTCTTCGGCCGCATCACTGGGTCAAGAACCTGCTGGTCTTCGTTCCCCTCCTGGCCGCGCACCGCTGGGATGAGCCCGATCTCTGGGCCAAGGCTGCACTTGCGCTGGCCGCTTTCAGTCTGGTCAGCTCGGCCGTCTATCTGGCGAATGACCTGTTTGACCTTCCCGACGACCGTCGCCACCCGGTCAAGCGGCTGAGGCCCCTCGCCAGTGGTGCAATGCGGCCGACACAGGCGCTGGTCCTGTTTTTCGCCGCGCTGGCGATGGGTCTGGCACTGGCAGCGCCGGCGGGGTTCATGGCGATCCTGTCGCTTTATGCGGTGACCGCCGCGGCCTATTCGCTGAAGCTGAAAACCTGGCCGGGCATTGATCTGACGGTGCTGGTCGGTCTTTATTCGTTGCGGCTAAGCGCCGGGGGCATGGCCACAGGCATCCCGGTCTCGGGCTGGCTGATGGCTTATGGTGCCTGCATCTTCGCCTCGCTGGCCATGGCAAAGCGCTACGCCGAACTGGCAGGAGCCGATTCGGGTGCCCTCCCGCTGCCCCAGCGTCGCGGCTATGGGCTGGCGGATCTGCACTGGCTGGCAGCAGCCGGGGGGCTTTCGGCCATTGGCTCGGCACTTGTACTGCTGGCCTATCTTCAGCAACCGCAAGCCCGGGCGCTGTATGGCCAACCCATCTTTCTGATGGTGGCTGGCACCGTCTTGCTGGCCTGGCTTCTGCGGCTGTGGCGGCTGGTCGTTCGGAACCGGCTGACCGGCGATCCAGTTGTCTTCGCCTTGCGGGATCCGGTCAGTCTTGGCGCTGGGGCTTCGGCCCTGGCCCTTTTGGCGTTGGCGGCGGGCTAGATCAGCCCGGGCTCCGCCGCGCCCAAAGGAGGAGACCAGCCAGCGCCAGCAGCGCCGCGATCAGAGTGATCGGCAATGCCCCGCCCGGCCCGCCCGCCCCAGGGAGAACCGGCACATCGACCGGCGTCGAGGTCGGTGTGACAATCTGCGTCGGATCGATCGTGGGCTCGGCCGTTGGCTCCGGCATGGTCGGCTGGACGTCGGTCGGAGCCACCGAGGGAGTAAGCGAGGGGGTCAGCAGATTGTCCGCCGCCAAGGGTGAGGCTTCCACCTCGGTCGGCGTGTTCGTCGGCGTTTCCGTCGGCGTGTTGGTGGGGGAACTTGTCGGTGTGTTCGTCGGCGTGTTCGTCGGGGTGCTCGTGATCGTGTTCGTCGGGGTGTTCGTCGGCGTGCTCGTGATCGTATTCGTCGGCGTGTTCGTCGGGGTACTCGTGATCGTATTCGTCGGCGTATTCGTCGGTGTGGGAGAGGCGGTCGGAGTGGCCGTGACAGTCGGAGCCTCGGTCGGACTTGGGAAAGAGGTCGGGGTGGGCGGCGGATTGTCGTCCCGATCATCCACAAAAACCAGCAGGCCAACCATGCCCGCCAGCGCACCGAACAGGTCAGGCCAAACAGCCGTCACGAACGGAGTCGGGGTGGGAGTGGCGGTCGGACCGTTCGACTGGGATTCCGTTTGCGCCGAAAGCGGGATCGCCGTCAGCATGACGCCCGCCATCGACAGACCACCGACCAGCGTCGCCCGAAGTGTCATCTGACGAGCCCCATCCGCCTGCCACATTAAAGCGTAGCCTAGCAGAGAACCGCCACCCGAAGCAACTGATCTGCGGGCTGGCGGGGTGTCACGGCCTGGTCCCGTCCGCGCAGGCCGCCGGGTCGATCCGCAGGATCTGCCCCCCGTCGCTGCCATGCACCTGGTCGCCCAGCGCGACGAGGCCCGGCCGGTCGAGGTCAGGATAACGCTCATGCTCGATCCGGCCGATCACCGCGTAGCGGATACCGTAGCGCTGGGCGATCCGGCAACGCTCGGCCCGGTCGGTGGTTGTGTAGAAGCGGTCGATATCATTCGCCCTGCCATAGGCGGCATCCACGTCATTGCGCCACAACCATTGGTGCCCCACCCATCCCACCACGGCCGGCTGCCCGGTCATCGCGGAAACCCTGGACGAGCTGGTGAAGGCTTGTCCCGAAGCCTCGACCAGGGCCTCGCCCGGAGCCAGGGAAAGGCCCCGCGCGGCCTCGACCAAAGCACGTTCGTCGCCCAGAAAGGCCAGCCCGTCCAGCGAACGGATCACCGAAAGCGGCGCGTGGACATGCGGCAGGTAGGATAGCGTCAGGCCCAGCGGGATCATCGCCAGAAGACCCGCCAGGCTCCAGCCGCGCCCACGGGCCAAGGCCGGCGCCAATACCGCCAGCGCCGCCACCACAAGCAGCGTCTGCGCCCGGAATGTCAGCTTGAACATGGTGTTGGCCCGGGCATGGTCCGCGCCGTAGATATCCTTCAGATAGATGACTTCGGGGATCGCGACCAGAAGCAGGCCGGTCACCGCGATCACCGCCAGGGGCAGCAGCACGACGACGGACGACCGGCGCAGCGCCAGGACCGGAAGCAGTGCCAGCGCGGGCAGGACATGGGCATAGACCACCAGCAGCTGCCAGAGGGGCGTGCGCTGCGTGACCGGCAGGATACCGTTGGCAAAGGGTCGGAAGCCTTCAAGGAAGGGCACCAGCGTCACCACAGCGGCTGCCAGTACAACCACCGATGCCGCCCCAAGCCGGTCGGCCCTGGCCAGGACCGGGGCCATCGTGCCCTGCGTCGGGCGCGACAGAAGAACGGCCAGGGCCACGGTCGCCAACAGGCCGATGATCGCCAGGTCCCAACTGTTCATCGCGAAGGACAGGCCAAGCATCCAGCCGAACCCTGCCGATTGCAGAAGCGAGGGCATCGCGCCCTGCAATCCCCGGCGCAGGATCGACAGGACCAGGGCCACCGCCAGCAGGAACAGCGGCGTCGCGACTAGATGGGCGTGCAGGTCTCCGGCCGCGAAACCATAGGCCGTGAACTCGGTGAAGGCCTTGTCCGGAACATCGGGGTCAAATCCGATGAACCGGGTGGAATCGGGATACCAGAACTCGGGCCGGGTGGTGGGCATCCAGGGCCGGAAAAGCTGGTACAGGACCGAATGGCCGTTCCCGCCATAAACCGCGAGCAGCGCCCCGGTCGTTCCAAGGACCGCGGCGAAGCGCCCCCCCCAGGGGGAGGCCAGCCGGGCGATCAGGTGGAAAACGCCCAGCGCGACAAGGCCGAAGATGGTCGCCATGGCCAACTGATATGTGTGGTCCGGGGCGATTCCGGTCAGATTCCCCCAGGAGGCGACCATGGCCTGCCCGACGTAATAATAGTTCAGCGGATGGCCCGCGAACCAGGCGTCTTGCGGCGGCATGACCTCGGACCGCATGGCCGCGGCGAGAAAGCCCATGTCGGTGAACTTCTCAAGCCCGGTCAGGTCCGGTGCCTGCAACCGGACGGCGAGGCCCAGGCAGAAGACCACCAGGAAGGC
Source organism: Alphaproteobacteria bacterium (assembly GCA_046569765.1). Classification (GTDB taxonomy): domain Bacteria; phylum Pseudomonadota; class Alphaproteobacteria; order Rhodobacterales; family Rhodobacteraceae; genus Tabrizicola. The sequence goes on from JBKHWC010000003.1 coordinate 45,440, forward strand.
TGCCTCGGTCACCAGGAACCCGCGCCAGTCGCGCGGGCCGGGGCCAAGCCGGACGGCCAGCAGCGCCAGAAGCAGAAGCCCGGCCATCGCGGCACTGCCAAAGGGCAGGATCTGGAACGAGGCCAGGAACCAGGGCACCCAGCCCACCAGAAGCCAGCCCAGAATCTTTCCGGTGATCCAGCCTCCGCCTTCATCCGGCATCAGGCGCAGGGCCAGCGGACGGGCGAGCGCCCCGGACAGCGCCAGAAGGGCAAGCCAGCGCAGCACTTCAGCCAACTGGTCGGGGGGCAGGCTGCCGATCATCGCGGCCTCGCCCAGGCTTCGGCCAGCGCGGCGGGCGTGCAGGCGGCCGGGTCGGGCGCGGCCGAGATGCGCGCGGCGATGGTCGCAGCGTCAAGCCGCAGGTCGTTGCGCAGCAGGATCAGCGTCGGGCGGTCGAAGACCACCCGGGTTTCCTCGCCCGCCACGCCCGGTTCACTCAGACGGCCCAGCGGTGAAGCGCGGCGGAAGCTGGCGACCGGACGGAACCCAAGCTCTCCGCGCACCAGGGCAGCGTAGTAGCTGCAAGCCAGCGGCGCGGCCTGCGGGACTCCAGGCAGGACGCCCCAGTTGCGACGGCTGGCGACCAGCAGCCAGTCGGACTCTGCCAGAGGGGTGGCGATGGCCACGGCGACGGGCCCGTCGAGGGGCAAAAGGCGGGTCGGCACCCCTCCGGTCAGGGGGGTGTCATAGGGCTCGACCGCGACAACCTCGCCCGGCCGCGCACGGGCGACAAGCTCGGCCTCGGCCACCAGCCGCGGGTCGCGGGCCTGATAGCTGACGGCAAGGTCCAGGCCGGTCAGGACCACCAGCGCAAGGCCGACCCCGGACAGGGCGCGCATGACGTGGGATGGCAGGCACAAGAGCCGAGCCGCGCCGATACCTGCAAGGACCAGAACGGCCGGAAAGACGGGCGCGAGGTAGCGGAAGAAGGCCGCATGCCAGCCAAAGGTCAGCCCGGCATAGACCAGCGCGAAACCCAGGCCGGGAATCAGGCCTCGGATCGCCTGGCGCGGGACCATGGCCAGCCCGACCAGCGCCAGCAGAAGCCCAGCGCCCTCCAGAGCCCCCCAAAGCTGACGCAACTGGTAAACCGGACCCGAGCCTCCCTCGAACTGGCGGGTCCAGAACACCGGAACGCTGCCCTGCACCACGCCATTCTCGAACCGCATGGTCGCGAGCCAGTCCTGCGTCGCGAAGATCACCGAGGGCGCCGACGCCAGCGCCACAGCCAGCGTCAGCGGCAGCGCCAGGGCCAGGGCCTTCAGCCGCAACGCGTCGGGACGGCCCTGCAGCGCCAGCGCCAGCAGCGGGACCACCGCCATGACCAGAGCCGAGGACTTGAAACCGAACCCCAGGCCCAGCATCAGGGCCGAGCCGAAAGCCATGCGCGAGGTGGTGACTTCCCCTCTCAACCAGCGCAAGGCGTGCAGCCACAGCATTGCGGCAAGCAGGATCAGCACGCTTTCCGTTGTCCCGAAATGCCCCCACTGGATCAGCGGGGCCGAGGCCGCCGCCAGCGCCGCCGTGGCCAGCATGGCCCCCCTTCCCGCCAGGCGCAGCGCTATTGCTGCCATGGCCCAGACGGCAAGCGTCGAGCACAGCGCCGAGAGGGCGCGCGCGGCAAGCCGCAGGCAGCCCTCGTTTCCCGCATCGCAGAATGGGGCGGCGACCACCTTGGGTAACCAGAGCGCAAGGTCGTTATAGGCGTGAAACTGGGGAATCGGCCGCTCCCAGCTTAGGGCGGCGGCGGCGCGCACCAGGTTCCCCTCGTCCGGATGCAGGCCGCGGCCCTCGTCCCAGTCGATACCCTGCAGGCGCAGCAGCAGCGCGGTCAGGATCACGGCAGGGAACAACCAGCGGGGCTCAGCCACGTCTCGGACCTCGGGCCAGGATCAGTAGGGGCAGCACCAGAAGGTTAAGGTGCACCAGGACGGTCTGGGTCAGACGCAAAAGGTCCAGCCCGGTGGCAGAGGGCGTGAAGGGCCGGGTGAGGTATCCGCCCATCCCATCCGCCATCAGCAGGGTGGCAGGCGCCCGCGCCTCGGCCAGGGTCCAGACAGTCGTCACCGCAGCGACGATCAGCGCGGCCAAGATCGCCAGCGCCGCACCCGCCAGCCACAGAGGACGCCGCGCCAACAGGATTGCCGCCAGCAGAATCGGCGCAGCGATGGCGAAATCCGCCGGGCGCAGCGGGGCAAGGAAGCGGCGCACAGCCTCGCCTTCCTGGGTGGCCAGCAGCTGGGTCCCGACAGTCCATCCGGCAGGGCGCAGCGCGATCTCGCCCAACTCGGGGCCTGCCAGCACCGACAGGAACAGGTTTGCGGGCGGAACGAAGACGGCGGCCAGGCTGTCGGCGAAGGACAGCCAAAGCAGGACCAGCGGCAGCGACCACGCCACAAGTTGAAGCGCGCGCCGCAAGGGCAGCAGGCAGAGCGCCAGAAGCGCTACGGTCAGATAGGGAAACACCCCGGCATGGACCAGATCGAAGGCCCCAGGCGCGCGGTCCAGGGTCAGGGCCAGCGTCACGATCCGCAGCAGGTTGAAAAGCTGGATCGCCACCAGCCCCAGCGCCAGCCGCTGCACCCTTTTGCGTCCTGCCGACGGCAGGGCGACCAGCGCGGCAACCAGGGAAATCACAAGACCATGTCCGTCACAGACCTCGCTGACCCGGACGGCCCAGCCAGCAGGGCTGCGCAACTCCGTACCGATCTGCTGCAGACCCGGTTCCAGCAGACGCAGGATCGGCGCGGCCACGGCCGCCAGTACCGAGGCCACCGCATCCCCCAGCGCCCGCCCCGCCGCCGTATCGGCAAGGGCGAACCCTGCCGCCAGCACCGTCAGCGCAAGGCCAAGGGCCAGAACCTGTTCGCGCAAGGTCAGAATCGCAGCATGTATCTCAGCTTGGCGTCGAGCCCTTCGAAGGCATCGTCACCGAAGTTCGCACCGATCCCCACGTCGAAGCCCGAACCAGAGGTGTTTTGCTGCACCCCGACGCCTAGGCGGGCGGACCAGTCGTCTTCGTCCCCGGGGTCCAGCGCAGTCGGCAGGCCGGTCGAGCCGGAGAGGCGAAAGAACCCTTCGGCGTCCAGATAGGGCCGCATTTCGCCGGGTTGGCCCCAGGTGCTGCGAGCCATCAATTTTCCGGTCAGCCGGTCGCTGGTGAAGCCCTCGACCGCAGCACCGCCGCTTTCGATGTAGGAATCGTTTTTCTGAGTGACGTAAAGCAGTCCCGCGCCCAAGGTCAGGTCCGCGTTGCCCGTCCGGGTCATATAATCGCCGCTCAGGTCCAGGAAGGTGCGGCGGGCGTGGAAGCTGCCGGTGATCCCGCCATTGCGGCTTACGTCATAATCCAGCGCCATATGGCCCAGGATGCCCGTCAGGAACAGCCGCTCTCCGACCTGGTGATCCAGACCGACGGCCAGCCCCACGCCCTGCGCGTCGATCCAGCCGTCATTGTAAAGCGTGTCGGTGTCCAGCCGTTCGGTGACCAGACCTCCAAAGAGCAGCGTCCGCTCACCCAGAGACCGGCCCATCAGAACGCTGCCCGCCGTCAGCGAGCCATCCAGCCGGTCGGTATCCAGATCACGGTAGTCCAGCCGCAGCGCAAGCGGCGTGTCGCCGCCGAAGCTGCCGCCGATCCCGTCCACCACGCCCGAAGTCGAGACGCTGACGCCGGCCGAACCGGGGGCCCGCAACGGGCGCATGTTGTCCTTGATCGACCGGACCTGCAGGTCTGTTGCCGTCTCGGTCAGTTCGGGCACGACCTGACCGGGCGAGCCGGGGATATTGTCGGCATGGGCGGGAAGGGCCGCGCACAGCAGGGACAGCCCCAGAAATCCTGCAATCCGTGTGACGAATCTGTGCAACATGTCCGGGCCAAGACTTCCCCTTTTGAAAAGCCTACCAGCAGCGCCGAAAATTTCCAATCGCATTGCCACGCGCGCCATGGAAAAAGCGGGGCTGTGACGCGGACGCAGGTTGCGGCATGAGCAGATGGAGCCTAACGGTGCAACCGGCGACCCGCTTCGATCCCCCGCTTCCGGTCATCCTGGGCGCCGTGGCCCTGTTCGCGGCCGCGCTCTGGCTTCGGCTTGGCGGTACGGCATGGGACGGCTGGGCCAACCTGCACCCCGACGAACGCCATATGGTCTTTGTCACCCAGGACCTGCAACGCGCGATCGAGGGCGCCCTCGCCGGCGGGCGCGGCTGGTGGGACATCTGGTTCGGCCCTGACTCGCCCCTGGATCCAAGGGCCGAGGGGCGGCTTTACGTCTATGGCGACCTGCCGCTTCTGGTGGTCACCTTCCTCAGCCGGGCGACGGGGCTTACGGATTGGGGCTCGACGCTGTGGCTGGGCCGAACCGTGACCGCCGTTGTCGAAGCAAGCACGGTACTCGCGGTCTTCATCCTGGCGCTGCGACTGATCGGCCGACCCGGGGCGGCTCTGGCGGCCGCCACGCTCGCCGGACTTGCGCCGACCTCGCTGCAACTGGCGAACTTCTACACGGTGGATCCCTGGCTTTCGGCGCTGTCGCTCTGGGCGCTTCTGGCACTTTCCGTTCTGGCGCGCCGACAAGCGGTCGGCCAGACCATCGTCGCGGGGATACTGATCGGCCTTGCGGGTGCCAGCAAGGTCACAGCCGTGGCGCTGGTGCTGCCCGCGCTGGTCGTCGTGATCCTGGTCTGGCGGACCAAGGGCGCGCGGGCGGCGGCCGTGCCGCTTGTCGTCGGGTTCATCGCCGCCCTTGTGACCTTCCGCCTCGCCAATCCCTCGGCCTTCACCGGGCCAGGCTTCTGGGGCCTCTGGCCCTCGGCCGAGATGCTGGCCGATTTCGCCGAGGTCCGCGCCTTTATCCGCGACCCGAATCCGCCGCCGAACTGGTTCTGGCAAGCGGGCTATCCGACCTGGGCGCTGGCCCGCGACATGCTTCTGTTCGGCACCGGGCCCGTGCTGAGCCTTCTGGCCCTTGCCGCCCTGACACGCCGCCCCACCACCCCTCTTGCCCTTGTCCTTCTGGCTGCACTGGTCGCCCACCTGGCCCTGAACGCGACCGGAGAAGTCCGCGCGCTGCGCTATCTGGCCCCGGTCATCCCGCTGGTCGCCGTACTCGCCGCCCCGCTGCTGGTCCGACCCGCCCTTGCACTGGTGGCCGTCCTTGTTGCGCTCTGGTGGGGTTGGGGCACGGTCCGGCTGCACGACGGCCAGCACCCCAGGGTAATCGCCACCGAATGGATGCGCCGCCTTCCTGCCGACAGCGCCATCGCCTTCGAGACCGGCTGGGACGATGGCCTGCCCGTCTGGCAGACCTTCCCCGCCAGCGACTGGAGCACGATGCCAGGTCCCTTTACCTTCGTCCCGCTGGGCCTGACCGATTTCGAGGAACCGACCAGCGCCGCCCGGATCGCCGCCGCGCTTGACCAGGCGGACTATCTCTCGATCTCGTCAGGTCGGGTGATCGAAGTCATGCCCCGCCTGCCCAAGCGCTTCCCCACGGTCAGCCGATACTATGCCGCGCTTCTGGACGGCCGCCTCTGCTTTCGCCGGATCCTATACGTGGACCGGGGTTATCCGCTGCCCGGTCTGCCCTTTAACGACCGCTTCGCCCAGGAACCCTGGCGGGTGTACGACCACCCGATCGTACAGATCTGGCAGAAAGAGCCCTGTTTCGACCGCTCCCGAGCCGAGCGCATCCTTGCCGGTCAGGACTGACGCACAATCTCCTCGGCCAGTTCGAAATAGGGCGCGCAAGAGGTCTCGGGTCCGAACAACTGCCGCAACCGGGCCAGATCGGCGCGCTGCGGCGGGCCCTCGGTCAGCACCTTCGCAATGCAGTCGCGCAGGTGGTCGGGGTCGCCCGGCCGGGCCAGAAGGCCCATCCCCGTCTGTCGCACCGGCTCGCGCATACCGGCCAGGTCCGAGGCGACCACCGGCACGCCCTGCAGCATGGCCTCGACCTGCACCAGCCCGAAACTCTCTTGCCGGTCGGTCGAGGGCAGGACCAGCACGTCTAGCCCGGCATAGAAGGCGTTCAGCGCCGCGCCGTGCAGAACACCATGATAGCGGATTCGCCCCTTCGAGTCCTTCGCCGCCTGCAAGGTCGCCTGCCAGTCGGTCTCGCCGATGATGTCGGCGGCCGGGCCGCAGAGGTCCAGCACGACCTCGCGCCCCAGTCTTTCGGACAGGCCCTCCATCGCTTGCAGCAGCACGCCAAGGCTTTTCTGCCGCGCCAGGCGGCCGACATAGCCCACATGCAGCGCCCCCTCGCCCTTGGGCCGCCGCAGCGCCCGAAACGACTGATCCTCGGACGGGAAAGGCGTCGGGATCACCGCATAGCGCAGCTTGCGGCGGAAGAGCCGGCAAAAGGTGGAATTTTCGGCATAATCCCGCGACACGACCTGGATCCGGTCCGCCAGCGCCCCCGCCACCAGATGCGACGCGGCCGACAGCATCCGGATGACCCGGCTGGCCCGGTCGGCCGTGGAAATCGAGGTGACATAACTGATGATCACCCGCCGCCCGCGCAGGCGCGCGATCAGGGCGGCCATCCCGGCCTCGGGGCAGGGCATGTGGATGCCGACCATCGCCATCCCGTCCAGTGCCCGCCACATCGTGAACGGATACAGCGGCATGACCGGCGCCTTGCCGATCCGACCGGCCATCCACGAGCGGAACACCCGCACCCCGTTGATCACCTCGCGCGCCCTCGTGCCCTTTGTACGCGCGCTGATCACCGCCGCCGGATGGCCCCGGCGCACGAACTCCTCGGCCTGTTCCGCGGCCGAGATGGTCAGGCCCGAGACATTGGGGTGATAATAGCTGAGGCAGACCAGCAGGCCCGGTCGCGCGGCTTGGGTGTCGGGCATTATGGCTTTCTCATCCGGGCGTTGGCCGCTAGCCTAGCGGTGCCCCATTCCCAAGGCAATCAAGGCCCGATGCGCTACGACCTGGTCGACCGCCACTATCCGATGGAGCCCGACCCGGCCTTTCGCCGCCGCGCGGCCTGGATCATGGCAGAGCTTTCCGCGCTGCCCGGCGGCGCGCGCGTGCTGGACCTCGGCTGCGGCCAGGGCTTCTACCTGCCGCTCTATGCCGAGCTGGGCCTGATGGCGACGGGGGTCGAGCTTGATCCCCTCCCCCGAGCCCAGGCCGAACGGCGGGCGGCAGGGCTTGGCTTCACCGTCCTTGATGCCCCGGCCGAAGCGCTCCCGCTGCCGGATGCTCATTTCGACGCCGTGGTGATGTCCGAGGTTCTGGAGCATCTGCCGGACCCCGCCCCCGCCCTGTCCGGGGTTGCCCGTGTCCTGAAGCCCGGCGGCCTTTTCCTTGCGACCGTACCGAATGCGGCCTATCCGCTCGCTTGGGACCCGATCAACTGGCTGCTCGAGGCGTTCCGACTTCCTCCGATCCGTCGCGGCCTCCTGGCCGGAATCTGGGCCAATCACGAACGGCTCTACTTCCCCGAACAGTTGTCGAATGAGATCGCCGCGGCCGGACTGATCCCCGGGCCTGTTCTCCACCAGACCCGCTGGTGCCTGCCATTCACCCACAATCTCGTCTACGGATTCGGCCGCGCGCTGCTGGAGGGCGGGGTGCTGCCCAGCGCCTGGACATCCAGCGGCCTGCGCGGCGGGGCCGCCGAAAAGCGGCCGCGCCGCAAACTGCTCAACCCCGTCGCCTGGGGCGTGGACCTGATCCGGCTGGTCGACCGGCTGAACGGCGACCAGACCGCTAGCCGGACCAGCCAGAACCTGTGCCTCTGCGCCCGGAAGCCTTAGGCCGCGACCGGGTTCAGCCCCTTGTTGTAGGGACGCCAGTCGGTGATGTCCGGGTAATGCCGCTTGCGCCAGGCCTTGACCCGTCGGTTCATCAACCGCTTCCAGACCGGAGGCACCATCGCCGCCATCGTCATCAGCGGATAGCCATAGGGCAGCTGCGGCGCCTGATGCTTTGGATAGGTCTGCAACAGCGGGAAGCGGCGGTCGGGCTTGTAGTGGTGGTCCGAATGGCGCTGCAAATTGATCAGCAGCCAGTTCGAGGCCCGATGTTCCGCATTCCAGCTATGGCGGGGCAGGACCTGTTCGTACTTTCCCCCGCCCAGGTGGCGGCGGGTCAGGCCGTAATGTTCGATGTAATTGACTAGCTCCAGCTGCCAGATCGCGGTGAAGGCCTGGATCAGGAACAGCCCCAGCCCCGACCAGCCGCCCAGCATCACGGCCAGCACCAGCATTGCGCCCTGAAGCTGCGCATAGCGGCAGAACGGGTTCGACCAATGCCACCAGGGCAAGCCTTTGCGCGCCAGCATCGCCACCTCGGCCCGCCAGGCCGAACGGGGACATTGCAGCAGCACCCGCGGAAAGAAGCGGTGGAAACCTTCGTTGTACCGCGCGGTCACGGGATCGCGCGGGGTCCCGACGTGGATATGGTGGACCCGCAAATGCTCGGACCGGAAATGCGAATAAAGCACCGTCGCAAGCAGCAGGTCGGCCAGCCATCGCTCCAGCCGCGATTTCTGATGCATCAGCTCATGGCTGTAATTGATCCCGATGGTCCCCGCGACCACGCCCATTCCGAAGAACAGCGCGATACGCTCACCCGTATCCAGATGGTCCGCCCGGGGGACATACCACAGCATCGCCACCAGCAGCGCGAACTGGACCGGGAACCAGACCAGCGTCACCGCCTTGTGCCAGGTGAGCGCCGCCTCTTCCGTCTGGGGATCGGGGTTGTCCTGGTTCAGCCCGGTCAACGCGTCCAGCAGCGTGAAAAGCCACCAGGTCGCCAGCGGCAGCAGCGCGATCGTCCAGCCACCATGGATCATCCCCACCACCGCCAGGGGCGGCAGGGCCAGGGACAACCAGAACGGCAAGGCAGAGGGGATCGAACGCATGGCGTGACAATAGGGGGCGAAGGTTAACGGAAAAAGGGGGCGTCCCGCTTTTCCCGCAGCTTCCAGTCGGTGTTTGCCAAGAATTCTAACGGTCACCGTGCGAAACTGCGGACCTTGCCAGATCCCAGGCCTTGCGCATCACGGTCGGAAGGTCGGCCGCGCGGAACTCGGCCAAAGGGACCCAGATGCCGCGCACGGAAGCGCCCTCGACCCGCCCGACCGCGACAGTCAGGATCAGGTGAAAATGGGTGAAGGTGTGGCGAACCTCACCCACCTCCTGCCAGTCCGCCGGGGCCGGGGCCGTGCCCCCCCCCCCCGCCCCGCCCGCCCCGTCCCAGCCGTCGCCCGGCAGACCCAGCATCCCGCCCAGCAGCCCCCGCTCAGGCCGCCGCTCCAGCAGAACCGCACCATCGCGGTGACCCAGCCAGACCATGCCGCGCCGCACCGGCTTGTCGGCCTTGGGGGCCTTGCGCGGCAACTCGGCCTGCACCCCGGCCAGCCGCGCAGAGCAGGCGTGACTCCAGGGGCAGATCCCGCAGGCCGGGCTGCGCGGCGTGCAGATCGTCGCGCCAAGGTCCATCACCGCCTGGGCGTAATCGCCAGGACGGTCGGCCGGAGTAAGCCGCGCGGCCAGCGCCGTCAGCTCAACCTTGGCGGCGGGCAGCGGCGTCTCGACCAGGTGAAGGCGGGACATGACCCTTTCGACATTCCCGTCCACCACCGTCGCCGGCTCGTCATAGGCAATCGCCGCGATCGCGCTGGCCGTATAGGGCCCGACGCCCGGCAGGGTCAGCAGCCCCTCGCGCGTCCCCGGAAACCGGCCGCCATGTTCCGCGACCACGGCCCGCGCGCATTTCAACAGGTTGCGCGCCCGGGCATAGTAGCCAAGGCCCGCCCATTCCCCCATCACCGCCGCATCCTCGGCCGCCGCCAGCGCCGACACCGTCGGCCAGCGCGCGGTGAAACGGTGGAAATAGTCCTTCACCGCCGCCACCGTCGTCTGCTGCAGCATCACCTCGGAGAGCCATACGCGATAGGGGTCGGGTCGCACGCCCGCCGCCCGGTCCTGCGGCGAGACACGCCAGGGCATGACGCGTGCATGGCGGTCGTACCAGGCCAGAAGCTGGGCGGAGAGATCGGTCATCCCGGCGAAGATAGCGGCTGCATCGGCCAAGGCCAGAGCCACCCTCACCCCCGCGTCACGCGATCTTTATGGTCTGAAACGCATTGCCCGCTGGCAGGATCGGCGCGGGGCGATAGAATGACGCCAAATGGCCCGGAAACCGCTTTCCTCTCCTTCCCCTGAACACCGGATGCGCGGGTTCGAACCCGCCTTCGGACTGATGAAGGATGCCGTCCGCACCGCCGGAGAATCGCGCGGCTTCGCGGTGGCCCGCCTTCTGACCCATTGGGCCGAGGTCGCGGGCGAGGAAATGGCGCGCAAGACCCGCCCCGTGAAAATCGGCTACGGCAAGGGCGGCATGGGCGCCACGCTGACCCTTCTGGTCAAGGCGGCCGAGGCGCCGATGGTACAGATGGCGCTGCCCGTCCTGAAAGAGCGGGTGAACGCCGTCTACGGCTACAACGCCATCGCCCATATCCACCTGACCCAGACCGCCGCCACCGGCTTTGCCGAAGGCCAGGCCGAGTTTGACCCGGCCCCCAAGGCCGCGCGCTCTCCCGATCCCGCCGTGCAGGCCCAGGCACGCCAGACCGCCGAGGCGGTCTCGGACCCTGGCTTGCGCAGTGCCCTTGAACAGCTGGCGCAAAATATCTTAACTCGCCCGCGCATGAAGAAGGACGCCTGACGATGCTGAAACTGAACCGCCGCGCGATGATCGCCCTTGCCGCCGCCGCGACCGCAGCGATGACCCCCGCGCTGGCGCAGGAGGCCGCGACCGAGGCGCCCGGCGACTTCTCGCTGGGTTCGCCCGACGCGCCGGTGAAGGTGGTCGAGTACGCCAGCTTCACCTGCCCGCATTGCGCGACCTTCCACGCCAATGTCTTCAAGAAGCTGAAGACCGACTACATCGACACCGGCAAGGTCCACTTCACCCTGCGCGAGGTCTATTTCGACCGCTACGGCCTGTGGGCCGCGATGGTTGCCCGCTGCGGCGGCGACATGCGCTATTTCGGCATCCACGACATGCTGTTCGACCAGCAGCAGGACTGGGCCACCATTCAGGACCCGATGCAGGTCGTGAACAAGCTCAAGACCATCGGCCTGACCGCCGGTCTGGACCAGGCTTCGCTTGACGCCTGCCTGAACGACCAGGCCAAGGCCGAGGCGCTGATCAAGCAGTCCGAGACCAACATGGCCGCCGACGGGGTGACCGGAACGCCGACGATCTTCGTGAACGAGACCAAGCATTCGAACATGGGCTGGGACGAGTTCAAGGCGATCCTCGATGCCGAGCTGGCCGGCTGACATGCCCGCGCCGCTGGAAGGTATCCGCGTCATCGAACTGGCGCGGATTCTGGCCGGACCTTGGGCGGGGCAGACGCTCGCCGACCTTGGTGCCGATGTGATCAAGGTCGAGGCGCCCGAGGGTGACGACACCCGTCGCTGGGGTCCTCCCTTCATCGAAGCCGAGGGCGAGAAGACCGCTGCCTATTTCCACGCGGCGAACCGGGGGAAACGCTCGATCACCTGCGATTTCCGCACCGCCGAGGGGCAAGAGATCGTCCGCCGCCTGGTGGCCGAGGCCGATGTGGTGATCGAGAATTTCAAGGTCGGGGGACTTGAGAAATACGGGCTGGACTATGCGTCCCTGCGCCAGGTGAACCCCCGGCTGATCTATTGCTCGATCACCGGCTTCGGCCAGACCGGCCCCTACGCCCACCGCGCCGGCTATGACTTCATCATCCAGGGCATGTCGGGCCTGATGAGCGTGACCGGCCCCGCCAATGGCCAGCCGCAGAAGGTCGGCGTCGCGGTGACCGACATCTTCACCGGGGTCTACGCCGCGACCGCGATCCTGGCGGCGCTGGTGCAGCGGGGGCGGACCGGGGAAGGCCAGCAGATCGACATGGCGCTGCTGGACGTGGCGACCAGCATCATGGCGAACCAGGCGATGAACTACCTAGCCCCGGGCAAGGCCCCGGGCCTGATGGGCAACGCGCATCCGAATCTGGCGCCCTATGCGGTCTTCGACTGCAAGGATGGCTGGCTGATCCTGGCTACCGGGAACGACGGCCAGTACCAGCGCCTGTGCCGCATCCTCGGGCTTGGCGACATGGCGACCGACGCGAAGTTCCTGACCAATGCCGACCGCATCGCCCACCGGGCCGAAATGACCGACCGGATCACGGCCGCGACGCGGACCTGGGCCAAGGCCGACCTCCTGTCCGCCTGCGAAGCCGAAGGCGTCCCCGCCGGACCGATCAACGACATGGCCGAGGTCTTCGCCGATCCACAGGTGATCGCGCGTGGCCTGCAGATCGCGCCCGAGGGCCTGCCCGGAGTCCGCAGCCCGATGACCTTCTCGGGTGCCGAACTGTCGCTGGACCGCCCAGCCCCGCGCCTGGGCCAGCACCAGGATGAAGTGCTGGGCAGAGGCTGAACGCCGTAATTCGCACGAATTCCGGGACGATTTCCGTTCGGAAACAGGCGCTACAGGCCCAGACGGTCCAGCTCTGCATCCAGCGGCGACCAGTCCTCGATCCGCAATCGCACGACCAGGGTCAGCACCTTCGGCCGCCAGGCAAGCGGCAGCCGCGCCGCATCTTTCTCGGTCGTGACCAGCTGCGCGCCTTTGGCCCAGGCTTCGGCCTCCAGCCGACGCAAGAGGGTCTCCGACAGCATCTCGTGGTCCGCCAGCGCCTCGCCGCGCACCAGGTCAGCCCCCTCGGCCCGCAGCGTGGCAAAGAAGCGCGACGGATCGGCGATCCCGGCGAAGGCCAGCACCCTTTGCCCCGCCCAGTCCATCCCCATCCGCAATGGCTCCAGTCGCCCCCGCAGCCGGGGCACCGGGACCGGCCAGATCGCCCCGAACTGCGCCTGCGCCACGTCGTCGCCGATCGTCAGCACGAGATCCGCCCGCGCCAGCCCTACCGCCACCGGCTCTCGCAAGGGACCGGCCGGGATGCAGCGGCCGTTGCCGAAGCCCTTCGCCGCATCGACCACCACCAGCCCCAGCGCCGGAACCACCGAGGGGCTCTGGAACCCGTCGTCCAGCAGGATCACCCGCGCCCCCGCCGCCTCGGCTGCGCGCACGCCCGCGGCCCGATCCTTCGCCACCCAGACCGGAGCGAAAGCCGACAGAAGCAGCGGCTCATCCCCTACCTCCTCGGCACTATGCTCTGCGGTGACCCGCACCGGCCCCTCCAGCCGCCCGCCATAGCCCCGGCTGACCACCTGCACCGCATGGCCGCGCGCGGTCAGACGTTCGATCAGCGCGATCACCGTCGGGGTCTTCCCCGCGCCCCCCGCCACCAGGTTGCCGACACAGATCACCGGGACCGAGGCGCGATAGCCCGCAGCCCGCAATCGCCGCGCCGTGGCCGCCGCATAGACCCAGCCCATCGGCGCCAGCAGACACGGCCACAGACCCGGCCGATCCGGCGACCGCCACCAGAAGCCCGGCGCCCGCATCAGGTGCCGTCCAGGATGGCGCGCAGCCGGTTCAGCACGCCCTCGGTCACCTCGGCCCCGTCGCTGACCACCATCCAGGCCGCATGGGCCAGTCGCGCCGCCCGGTCGGGCGCCAGCAGATCCCCCAAAGCCTCGCCCAGATCGTTGGCCGAGGCGACGGCCCGCGTTGCCCGCGCCGCGCCCAGCCGCCCGAACAGCGGCCCGTAACTGCCCGTCCGCGGTCCGTGCAGGATGGCCGATCCCAGCGCCGCGGGTTCCTGCGGGCTGCGGACCGGGCCCTTCCCGTTCAGGCTGCCGCCCAGATAGGTGATCGGCGCCAGCCGGTACCAAAGCCCGTATTCTGCGGGATTGTCGACGATGAAGACCTCGACCTCCGGCTCCGGCTCCTCTTCCAGCGAGCGTTGTGCGACGATGCACCCCTCCCCCTCCTCGAGCTGCTGCGCCAGCACGGCCGAGCGGGAGGCGTCCACCGGCATCAGGATCAAGAGGAGCCGGTGCGAATGTTGCATGGCCATGCGATGAGCCTGAATGACGGCGGCTTCTTCAGACTCGGGCACGCCCGCCGCGAACCATACCGGGCGCGAGGCCACCATCCGTGCCAGCGCCGCCCGCTCCGCCTCCAGGCAAGAGGGAACCGAGTGTTCCTCTTCCATGCGGCCGACGACCGCCACCGCCGACAGGGCCGCCCCCGCCTTGCGGAAGGCCCGCGCCGCAGTCTCGTCCAGGGCGCCGATATGGCGGAACCGCGACAGCAGCGACCGCATAAGGCCGGGATACCAGCCTTCCCGATCCCGCAGAAAGGCGGGGGCGCGGCCATTGACCATCAGCATCGGGATCTTCCGTTCGGCCGTCTCGTGCATGGCTGCAGGACGCAGCTCGCCGTCCGAGAACACAGCGACCTCCGGTCTCCAGTGGTCCAGGAAGGCCCGGGCCTCGGAAGGGGTATCGGCAGGCGGTGGCTGAACGAAGACTCCGACGCGCGGCGCGATTTGCACCGGACAGGTCAGCAGGACCGCAACGCCGTCCTCCTCGACCAGACGCTGCGCCAGGGCCAGCATCGCCCCGGCCGCCGCTTCTCCCGGAGCGTGCAGCCAAACCAGGCGCCCCGCCGGTCGGGAAGGCCGTGCGACCCCGATCCCCGGCTCTCGCCGCTGGCCCAGGTTGTACAGCGTCAGTCCCAGCGAGGCGGGCATGGCTTAGACGCCCAGCTCCTCGGTCGGAGAGCCGGCCTTGGCCTCGTCCCGCAGGCGGTGGATATGGGCGATGAAATAGCGCATGTGGGCATTGTCCACCGTGCGCTGCGCCTCGGCCTTCCAGGCCCGGAAGGCGGCTTCATAGTTCGGGAACATTCCGACGATATGGATCTTCGACACGTCGCGGAAGACGTTCACCTGTGGGTCGACAAGCTCGCCCCCGAAGACAAGATGCAGACGCTGGGTCATGGCTGGCTCCGTTTCAATTTCGCGGCGAACCTATCCGCTTCGCCTCGCCGGGGGAAGACGGCGGCCCAGGTGTGGTTCTTGGGACTTGCGTTGTGGCCCCCGACGGACAACATTACCCAGCGGCGCGCGCCTGCGCCGGGATTTGAACATGGGGGTTTTCTGTGGACTTTCAGGATCTTATCGGCTGGCCGCTGGTCTATATCTTCATCGCCCTCTTCATCATCCTCAGCATATTCCTGGGGGTGCGCATCGTTCCGCAGTCGGAAAAGCATGTGGTGGAACGGTTCGGGCGACTGCGGTCGGTCCTTGGGCCGGGGATCAACTTCGTCGTTCCTTTCCTTGATCGGGTGGCGCACAAGGTCTCGGTCCTGGAGCGGCAGCTGCCCAATGCGAGCCAGGATGCGATCACCGCGGACAACGTGCTGGTGAAGGTGGAGACCAGCGTGTTTTACCGGGTGACCGAGCCGGAAAAGACCGTCTACCGGATCCGGGACGTCGATGGCGCCATCGCGACCACGGTTGCCGGGATCGTGCGGAGCGAGATCGGCAAGCTGGAGCTGGATCAGGTCCAGTCCAACCGCGCCCAGCTGATCGAGAGGGTGCGCGAGCAGGTCACCGTGATGGTCGACGACTGGGGTGTCGAGGTCACCCGCGCCGAGATCCTGGACGTGAACCTGGACGAGGCGACCCGGGCCGCGATGCTGCAGCAACTGAACGCCGAACGGGCGCGGCGGGCTCAGGTCATGGAGGCGGAGGGCCGCAAGCGGGCCGTCGAACTCGCCGCCGATGCCGAGCTTTACGCCGCCGAGCAGCAGGCCAAGGCCAAGCGGGTGACCGCGGATGCCGAGGCCTATGCGACCGGGGTGATCGCCGAGACGATCAAGGAAAGCGGGCTTGAGGCCGCGCAGTACCAGGTCGCGCTGAAACAGGTCGAGGCGATGCAGGCCATCGCCGCGGGCCAAGGGAAGCAGACGATCCTGGTGCCTGCGAACATGCTGGAGGCCTTTGGGGATGCCTTCAAGATGCTGAAAGGACGGCCGTGACATGCTGAGTGACCTCGCCGGAACCTGGTGGGCCTGGGTTGTCCTGGGCTTCGCCCTGGGGGTGCTGGAGATCCTCGCTCCCGGCTATATCTTCCTTGGCTTCGCCATCGGGGCGGTCCTGACCGGGATCGTGGTGGGGGTCGGCATCTCTGCCGGCCTTCCGGCGCTGATCCTGATCTTCGCCCTGGCCTCGCTGGTGGCCTGGCTGGTCCTGCGCCGGACGATGGGGGTCCGGGCGGGGCAGGTGAAGGTCTGGGACCGGGATATCAACGACAACCCCTGACTGGCAGGCGTCCGCCGTGGTCACTTTTGCAGGGCCAAGGATTTCAAGGGCTTGGCTGCGGACATTAACCGGATGTTAAGGTCGCGAAGCCGGGTGATTTGCGTGGGTCGGTGGGGTGGAACCCCACCTTACGAAGGGGCGGCCGGTGGACTTTGTCGGGGCGAAGGCGGCGCTGTTCTGCGGCTCGGGCCTTCTGACCTGCCAGCGCGACGAGACGCCCGGCCTGCGCTGGCCCGGCCTCTGGGACCTGCCGGGCGGGGGCCGCGAGGGCCTGGAGTCGCCCGAGGACTGCCTGTTGCGCGAGCTGTGGGAGGAGTTCGGACTGCGCCTGACCCCGGACCGCCTGGTCCGGCGGCGGGTGTTTCCGTCGATGGTGGAGGCCGCAAGGACCTCGGTCTTTTTCGGGGGCTGGGTCACGCAGGCCGAGGTCGCCAGCATCCGCTTCGGCGATGAGGGACAAGGCTGGGATCTCATGCCGGTGGTGGACTTTCTTTCCCATCACAAGGCTGTACCGGAGATGCAGCGGCGGGTTGGGATCGTCTGGGAGGAGATGGTTGAGATGCGTGGACCTGACCGATCCTCGGCCAGCAATGACCAGGACTGAAGACTGGTCTTGCTGAAGGTGCGCTGTAGCGCACCCTACGATCGACGAATCGTGTCGCCCGGCTGCAGCGTCGGGAACAGTTCCTCGATCTGCGCCGTCTCGGGGGCCTCGGCGATGATCCGGGCGGCTTTCTTCCCGATCTCCAACCGGCAGGCGTCCATCGTGGCGAGCTTGCGGGGGAGGCCGTCGAGGAGTTCGACACCGTTGAATCCGGCCAGGCCAATGCGGCCGGGGACGTCGATGCCCTGGGCAAGGCAGTAGAGAAGGCCCCCTGCCCCGATCATGTCGTTGGAAAAATAAAGGAAATCGACGTCCGGGCTGCGCGCCAGGACGGCGGCGGTCATCTCGCGCCCCTTCAGAAGCGCGGAGCCGCCCGAGTAGAACTCACGGTCGACGAGGGCAAGCCCCGCCTTGGCGAGCGCCTCTTCAAACCCCTCAAGCCGCTTCTTGGCGCGGAAGTCGTTCGGCATTTGTGTGCCAAGGAAGGCGATCTTGCGGTAGCCAGCGGCGATGATCGCCTCGGCCATCTGCCGCCCGGCGCGGCGGTGCGAGATGCCGACGGCGTGGTTGATCGGCTCGCCGTCGATGTCCATGATCTCGACAATCGGGATCCCGGCCCGGGCCAGCATGGCGCGAGAGGCGGCGGAGTGCTCCAGCCCCGCGATGATCATGCCGGAGGGGCGCCACGACAGCATCTCGTAGATGACGGATTCCTCGCGGTCTGGCAGGTAGTTGGTGACGCCGACCACGGGCTGCAGGCCGGTGCCTTCCAGCACTTCGGAAATGCCGGTCATCACCTCGGGGAAGACCATGTTGGACAGGGAGGGAATCACCACGCCGACCAGGTTCACCCGTTGCGAGGCAAGGGCCCCGGCGATCTTGTTCGGCACATAGCCGAGGGCGCGGGCGGCCTCGAGCACCTTGGCGCGGGTGGGGGCGGAGACGTCGCCCCGGTTGCGCAGGACCCGGCTGACCGTCATTTCCGAAACGCCCGAAGCCTCGGACACGTCGCGGAGGGTGAGGGTGTGGCGGGGGTCGGGGTTGGTCACGACGCGGGTTCCGGGCCAGGGGTCACCCTCTTTGTTAGCGCCAAAGCTGGGGCTTGTCCAAGCCGGTTTCATTTGCTATGTTTGCGCTAACAGCCACTCGGCTGGCCATATCTGCCGTGTTCCATGCAAGCTCTCAACCCGGGCGCGGCGGACCAAGGGGGAGGTAGTGGGCCAAAACTTGCCTCCCCTTTTCTTTTGCGATGTTGCCTTGCGGCCGGTTTCGACGCATTGAAGGCATGTGGCCCCGTAGCTCAACGGATAGAGCGTCCCCCTCCTAAGGGGAAGGTTGCAGGTTCAAGTCCTGCCGGGGTCGCCATCCGCAGAGCTTTGAGTTCCAAGCCGCCGCCGGGCGCCGGAAATCGAGGATTTCCGGGACGATTTCCGTTCGGAAATCGGCGGAGCGCCCGGTCAGAAGTCCAGATTCTCGACCGAAAGGGCGTTCTGCTGGATGAAGTCGCGGCGGGGTTCCACGACGTCGCCCATCAGCTTGGAGAAGATGTCATCCGCCTCGGCGAGGTCATCGACCTTGACCTGAAGCAGCGTCCGTGCCTCGGGGTCGAGGGTGGTTTCCCACAACTGGTCGGGGTTCATCTCGCCCAGGCCCTTGTAGCGCTGGAGGGACAGGCCCTTTTCGCCCTCGGCCAGGATGGATTTCAACAGGTCGATCGGCCCGTGGATCGCCTGCTCGCGGTCCTTGCGGACAAGGCGCGCGGGGTCGCGGTAGATGTCACGGTATTGGCCGGCGATCTGAGAGAGCTTGCGCGCCTCGCCCGAGCGGAGGACAGCGCCGTCGAGCGTGCGGAGTTCCTCGACCCCCCGGAGGATGCGGGACAGGCGGATGCCGTGGTCCTGGGTGATGCGGCCCTGCCAGCCGCGCTCGAACTCCGGCGCGATCAGGTTCAGGCGCTTGGCGACAGTGTCGGCAACGAGTTGCAGGTCGCTGTCCGCCTTGCCGGGGTCGAAGGCACCGGCAAGGGCGGCCTGTTCCAGGATCGGGCGCGGGTAGTGGGTGGGGAAGGCGTCGAGCACGCGACGGAACTGGCGCGCGCCTTCGATGACGCGGGCGAGGTCGTTTCCGGCGATTTCCTGGCCGTCCTGCAGGCGGAGGACGGCGCCCTCGGTGCCCATCTCGATCAGGTAGTCGTCAAGGGCGGCCTGGTCCTTCAGGTAGACCTCGGACTTGCCGCGCGCAACTTTGTAGAGCGGAGGCTGCGCGATGTAGAGGTAGCCGCCTTCGATGAGTTGCGGCATCTGGCGGAAGAAGAAGGTGAGGAGCAACGTGCGGATGTGGGCGCCGTCGACGTCGGCGTCGGTCATGATGACGACCTTGTGGTAGCGCAGCTTGCCGATGTCGAATTCGTCGCGTCCGATGCCAGTGCCAAGCGCGGTGATCAGGGTCCCGATCTCCTGCGACGACAGCATCCGGTCGAAGCGGGCGCGTTCCACGTTCAGGATCTTGCCGCGGAGGGGAAGGACGGCCTGGTTCGCCCGGCTGCGGCCCTGCTTGGCGGAACCGCCGGCGGAGTCTCCCTCGACCAGGAAAAGCTCGGACTTGGAGGGGTCGCGTTCCTGGCAGTCGGCAAGTTTGCCGGGGAGGGAGGCCACGTCCAGCGCGGTCTTGCGGCGGGTCAGCTCGCGGGCTTTCCTTGCGGCCTCACGCGCCAAGGCTGCCTCGACGATCTTTCCGACGATGATCTTGGCCGGGCCAGGGTTTTCCTCGAACCATTCGGCGAGCTTTTCGTTCACCAGGTTCTCGACGGCCGGGCGGACCTCGGAGGAGACCAGCTTGTCCTTGGTCTGGCTGGAGAACTTCGGGTCCGGGACCTTGACCGACAGGACACAGGTCAGCCCCTCGCGCGCGTCGTCGCCAGTGAAGTCCACCTTCTCGCGCTTGGCGATGCCCGAAGATTGGGCGTAGCCGGTGATCGTGCGGGTCAGAGCGCCGCGGAAGCCAGCGAGGTGCGTGCCGCCGTCACGCTGGGGGATGTTATTTGTGAACGGCAGTACGGTTTCATGGTAGCTGTCGTTCCACCACATCGCGACTTCCACCCCGATGCCGTTCTTCTCGCCCACCATGTAGATGGGTTCCGGCATGACCGCAGTCTTGGAGCGGTCGATGTATTTAACGAATTCGCGCACGCCGCCTTCGTAGAACAGCTCGATGCGCTGGGGTTCTGCGTGACGCTCATCCTCCAGAATGATCCGCACGCCAGAGTTAAGGAACGCCAGTTCACGAAGGCGGGTTTCCAGCGTCTTGAAGCTGTAGTCGAGATTGCTGAACGTGCCGTCCGGGCGGTTGGTCTTGGCACTGGCAAGGAAGCGAACCTCGGTCCCGCGCTTGCCGGGGGCTGGGCCGACCGGGTAAACATGGACAGTGCAATCGCCATCCTCGAACCGGGCGCGATATTCGGTGTCGTTGCGCCAGACGGTCAGCTCCAGCCATTCGCTAAGCGCATTGACGACCGAGACGCCCACGCCATGCAACCCGCCCGAGACCTTGTAGGCGTTCCCACCCTCATCCGTGTTGTTGAACTTCCCGCCGGCGTGCAGCTGGGTCATGATGACCTCGGCCGCCGAAACACCCTCTTCCGGGTGCATGTCGACCGGGATGCCACGGCCGTTGTCGCGGACGGAAACGCTGTCATCGGCGTGGATCTTCACCACGACTTCAGTCGCGTGACCGGCCAGCGCCTCGTCGATGCCGTTGTCCACGACCTCATACACCATGTGGTGCAGGCCCGAGCCGTCGTCGGTGTCGCCGATATACATGCCGGGGCGCTTGCGAACCGCCTCCAACCCCTTGAGAACCTTGATGGATTCGGCGCCGTATTCGGCCGGTTTCTTGGGCTGTTCAGCCATAGGTGGGGAACCCTTGTCGTTGCCCGCGACTTATAGCGGTTTGGCGGGGGAATGTCACCCCTTGGACACCAGATTTGGGGGGTCAGAGGAAGGGGATGGCGAGGCCCACCCCGACAAGCAGGATGCCGGAAATCACGTTCAGCTTGCGGACGTTCTCGGGGCTGGAAAGAAGCCGTCGCGCCCGGTCAAGGAAGAGGGCAAGGCCAAGGTTTCCGGTCATCGGGATCAGAGCAGACAGGGCAATGATCGCCGCCACGTCCAGGGCGGTCAGACGATCGAGGCTGAAGAAGCCGGGGAGCGCGCCCATGTAGAACAGGATCGCCTTGGGGTTGCCGATCACGGCGGCAAGGCCGACAGTGAAGCCGGCCAACATGCCCGGCCGTGTCAGGCGACTGTCGGCGGTCAGCGTCGCGGCGGGCTTGCGGATCAACAGGACGCCCATGACCAGAAAGATCACGGCAGCCACCCATCGCAGGATGGAGAGAAAGTCGCCATAGGCGCTTTCGATCCAGGTCAGGCCAAGAATGGCGGCCAACGGCCAGACGAGGTCGCCCAGGGCCACGCCGATGGCAAGCGGCCAGGCAGCGGAGAAGCCACCCGCCAAGGCGCGCGCAGTCAGAGCGACCCAGACCGGGCCAGGAACGATCCAGAGCCCGGCCATGCCCAGGGCGTAGAGGGTGAGTTCGTATAACGAAACGGTCATTCGCTAATCCTGCTCAATTTGTGAACCGTCGCTCGCCTCATGGACGGAAAAATGCTGTCCGCGCGGCCCAAGCGCCTGGAAAAGCTGGGATTCTGTGCCCGTCATCAGGGCCTGCGCCTGAAGCGCACAGATTTCGTCGTAGAGGGCCGCCCGGCGGTCCGGGTCAAGATGGGCGGCGACCTCATCCAGCAGCAGGATCGGCGCGCGGCCCAGATCCTCTGCCAGCGCGCGGGCGTTCGAGAGGATGAGACTGATCAGAAGCGCCTTCTGCTCGCCGGTCGAGCACTGGTCAGCCGGGGTATTCTTGGCGCCGTAGCGGGCCAGAATATCGGCGCGGTGCGGGCCGACCAAGGTCCGGCCGACGGCAAGGTCGCGGCGGCGGCTCTCGGCAAGAGCCTGGGCAAGGTCGTCGGGTTCGTCGGTGCCATCGGGGCCGATCAGGGTGAGGTCGGCAGTCGGGAAGGCGCTGGCCGAGTCTGTCGCGGCGGCGATGCGCGCCAGGGCAGCGCGGCGGTTGGCGGTGATCTCTTGACCGGCCTCGGCCATCTGGGATTCCAGCGCGGCATACCAATGCGGATCGGTGACCTGATCGCGAAGCAGGCGGTTCCGGTCTCGCATTGCCTTTTCATATGTGAGCGATTGTTCACCATGCTCGGGGAAGAAGGACAGCGCCATGCGGTCCAGAAAGCGACGGCGGCCCTCGGCAGGCTCGATCCAGAGCCGGTCCATCGCCGGAACCAGCCAGAGGATGCGCAGGACGCGGCCGAGGCTGGCCTGGGTGGCGGCCTTGCCGTCGATCCGCACCTGCCGCGGCTCGCCGGGTTCGGCCCAGGTTTCCACCTCATGCGCGGCGGTCAGACCGCGCACGCTGGCGCTGATCTTCCACCCCAGGCGTTCGGGTCGGCGGGCGAGGTCCTCGGCAGCCGCACGGCGCAGCCCCCGGCCGGGCGAAAGGAGCGAGACGGCTTCCAGCACGTTGGTCTTGCCCGCGCCGTTCGGGCCGGTGATGGCCACCGGGCGGCCGTCAAACGCCAACCGCTGGGCCCGGTGGCTGCGGAAATGCGACAGGGCGAGGGTTTCGATCGCCAGACCGCCCACCAGATTTCCCTTTCAGCGCGGGGCGTTGTCAGACGCGCATCGGCATGACGACATAGACGGCGGAGGTGTCGTTGCCTTCGCGCATCAGGGTCGGGTCGGCGGCAGAGTTGAACAGGAAAACGGCATTCTCGCGGTCGACCTGGCTGGCGATCTCCAGCAGGTACTTGGCGTTGAAGCCGATCTCCAGCCGATCGTCGCCATAGGCCACGGCCAGCTCCTCCTCTGCGGCGCCGCTGTCGGGCGAGTTGACCGAGAGGATGAGCCGGTCCTCCTCCAGCGAGAGCTTCACAGCGCGGGAGCGTTCGGACGACACGGTGGCCACGCGGTCGACGGCCTTGGCGAACTCCGAGGCGTCGACTTCCAGCTTGCGGGTGTTCCCGGTCGGGATCACGCGGGTGTAGTCGGGGAAGGTTCCGTCGATGACCTTGGAGGTCAGGGTGATGGCCGGGGTGGCAAAGCGAACTTTCGTTTCGGAAACCGACACGGCGATCGTCGCCTCGTCGTCGTCGAGCAGCTTCCGCAACTCGCCCACGGTCTTGCGCGGGACGATCACGCCGGGCATGCCGTCGGCCCCTTCGGGCAGCGGCGCGTCGATGCGGGCGAGGCGGTGGCCGTCGGTCGCAACGCAGCGGAGGACCTTTCCGTCCTCACCTTGCGCGACATGCATGTAGACGCCGTTCAGGTAGTAGCGGGTTTCCTCGGTCGAGATGGCGAATTTCGCCTTGTCAAACAGGCGCCGCAGGGCGGGCGCCTTGGCGGAGAAGTTCGAGGAATATTCCGACGAGGCCATCACCGGGAAGTCCTCTTTCGGGAGGGTCGCCAGGCTGAAGGTCGAGCGGCCCGCGGTGATGGTCAGGCGTCCGGCGGCGGCGTCTTCCGAAAGGTTCACCAGCGCGCCGTCCGGCAGCTTGCGGACGATTTCATGCAGCATCACGGCCGAGACGGTCGTGGCCCCGGCGCGTTCGACCATGGCGGGCGCGCGGTCCACCACCTCGATGTCCAGGTCGGTGGCGCGGAACGAGACCTGGTTGCCCTCAGCCTCGATCAGGACGTTGGCGAGGATCGGGATCGTGTTGCGGCGTTCAACGACCGACTGCGCCTGGGCAAGCGCCTTCAAGAGCGTGGCGCGTTCGATGCTGAGCTTCATCATACTCCCCCTGCCGGCCCGTTGAAGGGACGACGAATTTACCCGGTTTCCACCGGCTTACAAGTGTTGGATTGGACTGTGCGAAGGTTTCCGGGGGCCGTCAAGGCCGCCCGATATCAACCCTGAAGCAAGCGACGCAGAAGCTGCAGATCGTCGGCAAGCTGGCTATCGGTAGCCATCAGCTCTTCGATCTTGCGCACGCCGTGCATGATCGTGGTGTGGTCGCGCCCCCCGAAGCGACGTCCGATCTCGGGCAGGCTGCGCGGGGTCAGATGCTTGGCCAGATACATCGCCACCTGCCGCGGCCGCGCGATGGTGCGCAACCGCTTCGGCCCGATCATGTCGGAGAGGCGAATGTTGTAGTGCTCGGCCACCTTGCGCTGGATTTCCTCGATCGACAGCTTGCGGTCCGAGGAGCGCAGGATGTCGGCCAGGCAATCCTGGGCGAGGTCGAGCGTGATCTCGCGGCCCACCAGGCTGGCGAAGGCAAAGAGCCGGGTCAGCGCGCCTTCCAGCACGCGAACGTTGGTGGTGATGCGGTGGGCCAGGAACTCCAGCACGCCATCGGCGATGACGAGGCCACGATACTGGTTGCGGTAGTGGTCCACCTTCTGCTGCAGGATGCCCAGCCGCAGCTCATAGTCGGTGGGGTGCAGGTCCACCACAAGACCGCATTGCAGGCGCGACTTGATGCGCTCTTCAAGGTCCTTGATCTCACCAGGGGCGCGGTCGGCCGAGATGACGATCTGCTTGTTCTGATCGACCAGGGCGTTGAAGGTGTGGAAGAATTCCTCTTGCGTGGAATCCTTGCCGGCGATGAACTGGACGTCATCCACCATCAGCACATCGACCGAGCGGAAAAGCTCTTTGAAATCCATGACCTGGCGTTCCCGCAGCGCCTGGACGAAGCGGTACATGAACTGCTCGGCCGAGAGGTAAAGGACCCGCAGGTCGGGGCGACGGGCCTGAAGCTCATGCGCAATGGCATGCATCAGGTGCGTCTTGCCAAGGCCGACGCCACCGTAAAGGAAGAGTGGGTTGAAAGTCACGGGGCCACCTTCGGCCACCCGGCGGGCGGCGGCATGGGCAAGCTCGTTCGGTTTGCCGACAACGAAGCTGTCGAAGGTGAACCGGGCATCGAGCGGAGCGCCCGGCAGATCCTCATCCGCCGTGGCGCGGGTGCGTGCGGGCTTGGCCGTCGGTTTCGCGGCCACAGGGGCAGGCGCCGCAGCCGGCGTGCCCACGGCAAATTCCACCCGCTCGACCGGCGCGCCGGCATTGGCAAGCTGGGTGCGGATATGGTCGGCATAATTGCGCTGGACCCAGTCGCCAAAGAAGATCGTCGGCACCTCGAACCGGGCGACGCCGTTCTTCATCAGGGACAGCTTGAGCGGTTCGATCCAGGTGACATAGTTGTTCTTTCCAACGCGCTTGATCAGTTCCTCGCGAACCTGACCCCAAGTTTCGTTCGTCATTCCTGTCGCCTGTCAAATTCATGAACCGGCAGAAAAGCCACCGGACCACCCCTCACATACGACGCACCCCGAAGGCACCTGCCAGCACCCCGGAGTCGGGGATGGGCGAGATGGACGTCCAAGGGACAGGACAACACAAGCAGCAGACTGCCGAAGGTTCCGGCAGCTGGTCCGCGCATGACGCGACGGCGAAAGCCGTCAATAAATCATTGATCGCGAAAGAAAAACTCGTCCCTTTATGCGCGGCAGCGCCCGGTCCGTGCAGCAGCTTTCCTATCGTGACCCAGTCTTGTCCCCCAAGACGACGTGAATCGCAGGCAGACGCTAGCAAGCCCGCCGCAGGCCCTGCAACCGAACAACGCGCTTGACAGAGGTTCCCGGAAACCGAATCCGGCGGCCCTTGCAAATCGGCAACGGAGTGCCGGAATCCGCATGTTTCGCGGCAGAAAAAAGCAAAAGGGCGCAGCCTTGCGGACTGCGCCCTTCCGTTCTGGATTCGGTCCCGGCTCAGGCCTTGGCAACAGCCTTCACGCGCGAGGACAGGCGCGACATCTTGCGCGCGACGGTGTTCTTGTGCAGCACGCCCTTGGTGACGCCACGGGCCAGTTCGGGCTGGGCGGCTTTCAGGGCGGCTTCGGCGGCGGCCGGATCGCCCGAGGCGATGGCTTCCTCGACCTTGCGAAGGAAGGTGCGGATGCGCGAGCGGCGGGCCTTGTTCACGGCATAGCGCGCCTCGGACTGGCGGGCGCGTTTCTTGGACTGTTCGGTATTGGCCATTGTGGCGGTCCTTCGGGTCTTTCGGTTTCGGTTTGCACGAAAGACCACAAGGCCCCGACCAGGGGTCGGGTGTGATTCTTGCCTAAGCGGGCCCACGCGCATGTGACGCTGGCCTATAGGCGAGTTCGGCGGGAAAGGAAAGCCCCCCGGACGGGCTCGTCGATGACTTCGTCGCTCCTCGCGCGGGTCCTGGGTCGCAGGCGGTGGCGGGCCTAGCGGTCGCGGAACTGCGGCTGGCGCTTTTCCAGGAAGGCGGCCATGCCCTCTTTCTGGTCCTCGGTCGCGAAGACCGCGTGGAACATGCGGCGTTCGAAGAGCAGTCCTTCGGCCAGGCTGGTTTCCTGGGCGCGGCTGACACATTCCTTGACCACCATCGCGGTGAGCATGGATTTCTCGACCACCTTCTGCGCGATCTTCATCGTCTCTTCGATCAGCGACTTGGCCGGAACAACGCGGGAGACAAGGCCGCAGCGTTCCGCCTCGGCGGCGTCCATGAAGCGGCCAGTCAGGTGCATGTCCATCGACTTGGACTTGCCCACGGCCCGCGTCAGGCGCTGGGTACCGCCCAGGCCCGCGACGATGCCGAGGTTGATCTCGGGCTGGCCAAATTTGGCGGTGTCGGCGGCAATGATGAAATCGGCGAGCATCGCGAGTTCGCACCCGCCGCCCAGGCAATAGCCCGCGACGGCCGCAATGATCGGCTTGCGGGCGCGGGCGATGGTGGCGGCTTCGGGGCCGAAGAGGTCGTCGAAGAAGACGTCGATGAAACTTTTCTCGGCCATCTCACGCACATCGGCACCGGCGGCGAAGGCTTTCTCCGACCCGGTGATGACGATGCAGCGCACGCGTTCGTTCTGCTCGGCCGCCGTGACCGCGGCCGCAAGCTCACGCATCAGGGTCGAGTTCAGCGCGTTCATCGCATCGGGGCGATTGAGCCGGATCAGGGCGACATAATCCTCGATCTCGACGATCAGCGTTTCATAGGCCATGCTGGCCTCCCCTTCTGGCAGTCGGGGTGACTCCTAGCAGCAAACGGCCGGATGGCAAGTCAACTCTGGCAGGCCGGACACCAGAAGGAAGAGCGGCCGGACTGCACGGTGCGGGTGATCGTGCCGGGGCAACCGGGGGTCTCGCAAGGGTCGCCCTCGCGGTCATAGACCTGGAAATGCTTGGAAAAATAGCCAAGCTCGCCATTGGCCTGCCGGAAGTCGCGCAGACTGGAGCCGCCGGCATCGATCGCCTCGGCCAAGACCTCGCGGATGATCGGGACAAGGGCATGGGCCTGCGCTTCCGTAACATCACCCGCCAGCCGAAGGGGGCTGATCCGGGCGCGGTAGAGCGTTTCGGCGACGTAGATGTTGCCAAGGCCCGCCACGATCCGCTGGTCCAGAAGCGCGGCCTTGACCGGGGTCCGGCGGCCTTTCAGCCGACCCGCGAGGTAGGGTTCGTTGAAGTCGTTGCCAAAGGGCTCGGGGCCGAGGTCCTTGAGCAGCATATGCTCGGCCGCCCGGTCGGTGGGCATGAGGTCCATCGCGCCGAAGCGGCGGGCGTCGTTGAAGGTGATCCGCGCGCCGCCCGCCATGTGCAGGACGACATGGTCGTGTTTCTGCGGCGCGGGATGGTCGTGATGAAAGCTGCCAAGCTGCGCGCCGGAAATCAGCATCCGGCCCGACATGCCCAGATGCACCAAGAGCGTCTCGCCCGAGTCGAGATCGGCGAGGATGTACTTCGACCGCCGCCGCAGCGCAGTGACCCGGCGGCCGGTCAGGCGGTCGGACATTCGGTCCGGCAGTGGCCAGCGCAGGTCAGGGCGGTTGACCTCGGCCCGCACGATCACGGCCCCCTGCAGCACAGGAAGCAAGCCGCGGCGGACGGTTTCAACCTCGGGCAGTTCAGGCATCCTCGCCTCATGGACAGTTCGGCGCATTGCGGGCGCGGGTTCGCGGACTATAAGGGGGCAAGAGACAAGGACCGCAAGCCCATGCCCGACGAGAAGACAACCCATTTCGGCTTTCAGGACGTGCCCGAGGCCGAAAAGGCCGGGATGGTGCATGGCGTCTTTTCCCGGGTGGCCAGCAAGTACGACGTGATGAACGACCTGATGTCGGTCGGCATCCACCGCATCTGGAAGGATGCGATGATGGACTGGCTGGCCCCGCGGCCGGGCCAGCGCCTGCTGGACGTGGCGGGGGGGACGGGGGACGTGGCCTTCCGCTTCCTGAAACGCGCGCCGGGCGCCTCGGCCGTGGTCTGCGACATGACCGAGCCGATGCTGATCGAGGGGCGCAAGCGCGCCGAGGCCGAGCAGATGGCGCAAAGCCTGGACTGGGTGGTGGGCGATGCGATGGCCCTGCCTTTTCCCGACAACAGCTTTGACGTCTACACGATTTCCTTCGGCATCCGGAACGTGACCCGCATCCCCGACGCCCTGCGCGAGGCCTATCGCGTGCTGCGGTCGGGCGGGCGGCTGATGGTCCTGGAATTTTCCCGCATCCCCAACGACTTGTTGCAGAAGGCCTATGATTTGTATTCCTTCAACGTGATCCCGGTGATGGGTCAGGTCGTGGCGGGGGATCGGGCGAGTTATCAGTATCTGGTGGAATCGATCCGCAAATTCCCCGACCAGGAAACCTTCGCCACGATGATCCGCGAGGCGGGGTTCGGTCAGGTGAAATACCGCAATCTGTCGCTGGGCATCGCCGCCCTTCATTCCGGCTGGAAGCTGTGAAGGGTCCGCACAACATCATCCGGCTGATCCGCACGGGCGCGACGCTGGAAAGCACTGGTGCGATGGACGTGGTGCTGGAGGCGTTCCGCGCGCCCCCCCGCCTGCGCTTTGCGGCGCGGATGCTGGGCTGGCCGTTCAAGTGGCTCGGCCTGAAGGGCGACCCGGCGCTGCCGCCCGCGACCCGGGCGCTGACCGCGCTGGGACCGGCCTATATCAAGTTCGGCCAGGTGCTTTCGACCCGGCCCGACATCGTCGGGGAAGAGCTGGCCGACCAGCTGAAATACCTGCAGGACAAGCTGCCGCCGTTCCCGACCGAAACCGCGAAGAAGATGATCGAGGCCGAGCTGGAGCTGCCGGTCGCGACGCTGTTCAGCGATTTCTCCGAGCCCGTGGCGGCCGCCTCGATCGCCCAGGTGCACCGGGCGCGGCTGGCCGATACCGGGGAGGAAGTGGCGGTCAAGGTCCTGCGACCCGGGATCGAGCGCGCCTTCCGCAAGGATATCGACGCCTTCTACCTCGCCGCCCGCTGGATCGAGCGGCTGGCCCCCTTCTCGCGTCGGCTGCGCCCGGTCGAGGTCATCGCGCATTTCGAAGGCGTGGTGATGGGCGAGCTGGACTTGCGGCTGGAAAGCTCTTCGGCGGCGGAATTCGCGGCGAATACGGAAAAGGACGAAGGTTTCCAGGTGCCGAAGCCGCACTGGTTCCTGTCCTCGCGCAATGTGATGACGTTGGGCTGGGCCGAAGGGATCGGGCTGAATGACAACGCGCTGATCGACGCGGCGGGGCATGACAGGAAGGTTCTGGGGGCGCGGGTGCTGCAGCTGTTCCTGAACCATGCGCTGCGCGACGGGTTCTTCCACGCAGACATGCATCAAGGGAACCTGAAGGTCGCGGCCAATGGGGATATCATCGCCTATGACTTCGGGATCATGGGCCGGATCGACGAATATACCCGCCGGGTCTATGCCGAAATCCTGATGGGTTTCATCCGCAAGGACTATCGCCGCGTCGCCGAGGTGCATTTCGAGGCGGGCTATGTGCCCCCCGACCGCGACATCGACGAATTCGCCCGCGCGCTGCGCGCGGTCGGTGAGCCGATCTTCGGCATGGACGCCAGCCGGATCAGCATGGCGCGGCTTTTGTCCTATCTCTTCGAGGTGACGGAACGCTTCGGGATGGAGACGCGGACCGAGCTGATCCTCTTGCAGCGCACCATGGTGGTGGTGGAAGGAGTGGCCCGCAGCCTGGATCCGCGCATCAACATCTGGGAGGTCGCCCACCCGATCGTCGAGCGCTACATCGCCGAAAGCATCGGCCCGAAGGCGGTGCTGCGCGACCTGGTCAAGACGGCACGGGTGCTGGCGCGCTTCGGCCCGAAGCTGCCGGCGCTGGTCGAGGCGCAGCTGATCCGCGCGGGCAACCCGGCCACGCCAGTCGTGCGGGTGGCACGGCGCGGGCCGCCGCTGCGCTGGCTGCTGGCGGTCGCCCTGGCCTTTGCGGCGGGGTTCGGGGTGAACGCGCTTCTCTGATCAGCCGGGTTCCCGCAGCGCGGTGATCCGCGTCGCCGACACCTCTACCCCGCCCTGCAGCACCAGGCTGGTACCATTCGGGCCACCCCGCGCCTCGACCACGCGCGCGTAATGCTCGACCGGGCTGGTGTCCACGACCTCACCGTCGATCAGGCTTTCCTGGGTGATCGAGTAGCGCCCCGGCGGCAGCGGCATCCCGGTCGCATCCGCGCCAAACCATTGATAAGGCTCGGCGCTGACAGGAATCTCCTCACGCGCGACAAGGGTGCCCTGGGCATCGCGGATCGCCAGCGTGACGCTGGTTGCCCCGGCGGCCGGGTTGGGCGACAGCATCACCGGCCTGCCCTCATAGGCGACATCGGCATCCGACCGCGCCTCTTTGCCGATCCAGCCGGCCATGTCCGCCATGCCCATCTGTGCGAATCGCGTCTGCATGTCCACAAGAAGCTGGTTGGTCCGAACCTGCTGCTCCACCCCCGAAAAGGTGGCCAGCTGCACCGCGTAATCCGCTGAATCGATCGGATTGAGCGGATCCTGATTCTGCATCTGCACCGTCAGCATCTTCAAGAAGGTGTTGAAATCAGATGATATTTTCGGCCCAGACAGCGCAGGGGCCGGCTGGGTCGTCCTGGTGGCGGGCGCTGTGGAACGGGTGGTCACATCCATGGGTATGCCTCAGAGTCGAAGGTCAAGGGTAGCCCCGGCAAGGCGGCGGGGTGCGGGCGGCGGAAGGGGTGCGGGAAGCGGCGGAAGCTCATGCGTGTCCTCGGCCGCGTGATCCGCCTCGCCCGCGAAGCCACCCTCGGGACCAGTGCCACGGTCGAAGCCGATGTCGACCCCGGAATATCCAGCACTGCGAATAGCCTCGGCCAGCTGATCGGCGTGGCGGCGGAAGAGGTCCAGTGTCTCGGGCCGGTCGAAGGACAGCAAGACGACCATCCGCTCGGCATCGCGCGAATCAGGGCGCAGGCGCAGCCGGACGGTCCCGAGTTCTTCGGGCGAAAGCGTGATCTCGGTCGTGCCGTCCTGGTGTCGCGCCAGCCCCTGCAGGACCTGCGCGGCAAGCTGCGGCGGAGCGGCCGGACCCATGGCCGGAAGCCCCGGAGCCGCCGCCGTGGGGCCGGTCGCGGTCGGCGCGAGGAACGGTATCTCGGGCTCGGCACGCTGGTCCAGTTCGGCAAGCTCCAGCCAGGCCGGGAGCGGCGGGCGGAGGGGAATGGCGGGCGGCGCGGTCACGGGCGGCGGCAAAACCCGCCCAGCGCCAGCGGCAGGCTGCTCGGAGCCGATGGCAAAAGGCGAACCCTCACCCTCCGGCGGGGCGGCAAGGGGCAGCGACAAGGTCTCTGGCGGTGGCGCCGGTGGCAAGGGGTCGAGCGTCGGCACAACGGCCGCCAGCGGGACGGGCGGCCGAAGCTCGTACACCGACGCAGGGGGGGGCAGCCTGGCTTCGATTCGAGCGTTATCCGGGACCACCGGATCAAACCCTACCTCGGGCGGGCTGGTGGGGGCCGCCACGGTCGGCACCGGCGCGGACGGCACCGGCGCGGACGGCACGACCGTCGGCGGCGCCGAAGGGACCGCCACGAGTGGCGCATCATTCCGGGGCGGCAATTGTGGTGACGGCGGCGCGGAAACAGGGACCGCCGAGACAAGCTGGGGCATCGGGGCGGATGGCGCACGCGGAATGGGACCCAGGGCGCCTTCGGGCTGCGTTGGCGCAGCGGCCTCAGGCCGACGTCCCCTGGACGGGTCCGGGAGACCCTGCCGATCCGCGGGCCGGGAAAGCGTCTGCAGCGGCGCCGGGCGGTCCGAGGCCTTTACAGCCAGCACCGGCACTTCATCGCGGTCCATGGGAGGTGCGGCCGCCGCAGGCACCGGGCGCGCTGGCGCTTCAGCAAGAGGCAGGGCCGGATCCTGGGTCAGCGCGGTCGTCGGAGCGGGCGCGGGAGCGTCGGCGGTCGGGGCGGCAAGTGGCAAAGGCTGGGAGGCGACAGGCGCCGCCCCAGGCTCCACCGTGGCGGGATCCGCCGGAAGAGCAGGCAAGCTGGGCGCGGCGGGATGACCCATGACCTCATCCGCAATCAGGTTCGGCTGTGTGTGCTGCGGGATCGGATCAGGCGCGGTCGCTGAGGGAACGACGGCTTCAGTCAACACGCCTTCCGGCGTCTGGCGCGGTGTCGGCAGGTCGGCAAGCGCCACCCCGGGAACCGGGTCGGCGGCGGGCCGAAACGGGAGGCCTGCGACGACTGGCGGCGCGGGAAGCGGTGGCCAGAAGGCCGGAACCGTGACGGATGCCGGTGCGCCACCCTCTGGAACCGTCAGGGCATCGGTCGGGATTGCCACGACACCCGCATCCGCCACCAGCGCGGCGAAAGCGGCGCCGTCCTGACCCTCAGGTCCGGGCAGGACAGCGGCGGCGGCCGGAGCCGACCCGGAGGAAACAACTGCAAACGGAACCTGCATGGCACACCTCACGACTTCTGCCGCCGTGCCCTGGTTATCCCGTCCAGAGGTTACCCATTCTTTACCCCGATCGCGGATCCTCCCGGAAAATGCCGCCAATTTGTGAGATTCCCATGCAGATGATCCCGGTTGCCCCTTCCCCGCCGCCCCCGGACCGGCGCGAGACATTGATGCAGAAAGCCCGCGAGCTTGAGGCGGCCTTCCTGGCCGAAATGCTGGCACACACCGGTCTGCGCGAAACGCAGGGCGCCTTCGGCGGCGGCGCGGGAGAAGAGCAGTTCTCCTCGTTCCTCCGACAGGAACAGGCGCGCCTGATGGTGGAAAAGGGGGGAATCGGCCTGGCCGAACTGATCTTCCGGTCGATGGCGGAGGTCGAAGGTGGCTGAGTTGCAGGAGCTTCTGGACCAGGCCGCCGAGGCGCTGCTGCGCGGCGATCTGGCCGCACTGCCCCACCTGTCGGTCGAGATCGAGCGCGCGGTCGATTCGCTGCCCCAGGACCCGGAAGTGCTGGCGCTCCTGCGCGCCAAGTCCGAGCGGAACAGCCGCCTGACCGAGGCTGCCGCGCGGGGCGTGCGGGCCGCGCGCACGCGGCTGGCAGAGATTGCCGCCTCTCCGGTCTTGACCACCTATGACGCGCTCGGGCGTCGGGCGGCAATCGGCCTTGTCGCCGATACAGCACCCAAACGCCTGTAAGTTGCTTCAAATGCACGGAATTCGACGCAAGCGCGTTAGGGGTTGGTTAGGCACTGGATGGCTTGAATGACCCTGCGTCCCATGAAGGGGCGGCACCGTCCGGGGCATCCGGCGGTACCGGACAGAATGCCCGTCCTGTGGCGATCAGGGCCGTGAAAACCGCGGCCGGAAGTAAAGGAACCTGATATGACGTCGATCCTGACGAACACCAGCGCGATGGTCGCCCTTCAGACCCTGAAGGGCATCAACTCCAACCTCAACAAGACCCAGTCGGATATCTCGACCGGCAAGAACGTCTCCTCGGCCAAGGACAATGCCGCAGTCTGGGCCATCTCGAAGGTCATGGATTCGGACGTGGAGGGCTTCAAGGGCATCTCCGACAGTCTCTCGGTCGGCTCGGCGACGCTGACCGTGGCCCGCCAGGCCTCGGAAACGGTGACCAAACTCCTGACCGACATGAAGGGCAAGATCGTTGCCGCCCAGGCGGAAAACGTCGACCGCACCAAGATCCAGACCGATATCACCGCGCTGACCAAGCAGATCGAATCGGTCGTCGGCGCGGCGCAGTTCAACGGCCTGAACCTGGTGGACGGCTCGCAGACCACGGTCAACGTGCTGTCCTCGCTGGACCGTAGCCAGACCGGCGTTCGGTCGTCGAACATCGAGGTCACGGCACAGAACCTGTCCACCAGTGCAGGCGCAGCCCTGACCGCCGGGGGCGGGACGCTGACCGGCACCACCGCCGTCGGCCCTGCGCCGGGCGTTCCGTCGGTGGTCACCGGCGCCCCTGTGACGCTGAATGGCTTTGCGTTCCAGGGCACTGGCGGTGCGCTGGCCGCGAATGACGCCGCAGCGGATCCGGCCGACCTGACGGGGCTGGTTGCTGGCGACCAGATCTCTCTGAAGATCGGCTCGGTCGAGGGCCGCTATGTCGTGCAGCAGGGCGATACGGCCGATGCCCTTGTGGCGGGGCTGAAATCCTCGCTGACCAGCAACGGCCTGTCGGACACCGACTTCACCCTGACGCTGAGCGCGGGCCAGCTTGAGGTGGCGAACAACACCAACGAGGCGGCGGCGATCTCGGCTTCGGCGACGCGCGGGACCGGCGGCCTGTCGGGGCTGAACAGCATCAATGTGGTGACCGATCCGGCCACGGCCCTTCAGGATATCGAAGGGATGCTGAAAACCTCGATCGACGCGGCGGCCTCATTCGGTTCGGTGCAGAAGCGCATCGACATCCAGAGCGAGTTCGTGGGCCAGCTGACCGACGCCCTGAAGACCGGCATCGGCGTCATGGTTGACACCAACATGGAGGAAGCCTCGGCCCGACTGCAGGCGCTGCAGGTCCAGCAGCAGCTGGCCACCCAGGCGCTGTCGATCGCGAACCAGCAGCCGCAGGGGCTCCTGTCTCTGTTCCGCTAAGCGCAAAGGGCCGCGGGGTAAACCCTCGCGGCCCCTCTCACCCCACAGCTTCGAACAGACGGAACCCCCATGTCCTATCAAGCCCCCATCGCATATGCCCGGCGCGAGGCGCCGACGCGCTCCCTGCGCTCGGTCGAATACGACCTGCTGGCGCAGATCACCCGCCGCCTGCGTTCGGCCTGGGCCAATCGCTCCGAGGATTTTCCAGGCCTGGTCCGCGCCCTTGCCGACAATCAACAGCTTTGGGCCACCCTCGCCTCGGATGTCGCACTGCCCGGCAATTCCCTGCCCGCCGTGCTGCGCGCGCGGCTCTTCTACCTGTACGAATTCACCGTGCAGCACAGCCGGACCGTCCTGGACGGCAAGGCCAGCGTCGAGGTCCTCGCCGACATCAATACCGCTGTTATGCGGGGATTGCGCGGGGAAGGCGGTGGCACATGACCGGCCTCGTCCTGAAACTTGGCCCGCATGAGCGTGTGCTGATCAACGGCGCGGTGATCGAAAATGGCGAGAAGCGCTCGCGGCTTGCGATCGTGACACCCAACGCCAACATCCTGCGCCTGCGCGATGCCATCCATCCCGAACAGGCAAACACGCCCGTACGTCGCGTCTGCTATATAGCGCAACTTGTCCTGACCGGCGATGCCGATCCGGCCGAGGCACGTCCGCAGCTTCTGCGCGGGATCGAGCAGTTGAGCCAGGTCCTGACCGACCCCGACAGCCGGACCCAGCTGAACGCCGCCAGCCGCGCCGTGCTTGACGAACAGCCTTACCAGGCGTTGAAAGCCCTGCGCAGCCTGCTTCCGCGAGAGGAGCGGCTCTTCGCCGCCGGCCGGGCATGAGCTTCCAGCCGGTTCTGCCGCTCACCGGCTTCGCCGGCTGGAGTTTCCTGAAACGCACCATGGCGCGACAACAGGTCGCCCAGCAGGGGTCACCCGTGCAGCAGCGCGACGAGACGTATTTTCGCGAGAAGATCGGCAAGATCAGCACCGCCGAGCAACTGGTGAACGACAAGCGTCTTCTGCGGATCTCCCTCACCGCCTTCGGACTTGAGGGAGATCTGAACAGCAAGGCCTTCCTGCAGAAGGTTCTCGAAGGCGGGACCTTGAAAGAGAACAGCCTGGCCAACAAACTTGCCGACAAGCAGTATCAGAAGTTCTCGGCCGCTTTCGGTTTTGGCGACTTCCCAGTCCCGAGGACCGCGATCTCCACTTTCCCGGATGAATTCCTCACCCTGTTCCGCGCCCGCAGCTTCGAGACCGCCGTCGGCCAGCAGAACAACGGCTACCGCCTCGCCCTGAACGCAGAGCGCGAGATCCCCGCCCTGGCCTCCCGGCAGATCAGCGAAACGGCAAAATGGTATTCCGTCCTGGGCAGCCCCCCGCTGCGCGAGCTCATGCAGACCGCCCTCGGCCTGCCGAAGAGCTTTGCCGGGATCGATCTGGATCAGCAGGTTTCGGTCCTGCGCGACAAGACCAGGGCGGCCTTCGGCTCGCCAGACATCGGCCAGTTCAGCGACCCGAAGAAGATGGAGGCGCTGGTGCGCCGCTTCATGTTCCAGACACAGCTACAGGACCAAGGCACCGGCAGCTCTCCCGCAGCCATCGCCCTGACTTTGCTGCGCCGCTGACCAGAGCTGGCGTGACAGTAGGGTGGGCGTTTCGCCCATCCTACCTTCAGGGGCCCCTAGTCGGCCAGGCAGGCCCGAAGCCGCTCGAAACTCCCCGGAACACCCTCTGCGGGCGCGGGTTCGGCCAAGAAGGCGTCGAGCAGCGGCCAAACCCGGATTGCGCGATCGACGACCGGATCAGAACCGGCGGCATAAAGACCGGCCTGGATCATCAGTTCAGCCCGATCATAGGCTCCAAGCAGACGTCGCGCCTCGGCAATCAGGATGCCCTCTTCCTCGCTCGCGGCATCCGGCAGCGACCGACTCACCGAGCGCAAAAGGTCGATGGCGGGAAATCGCCCCCGTTCGGCAATCCGGCGGTCCATCACCACATGGCCGTCCAACACCCCGCGCAGGATGTCGGCCACCGGCTCTTCCATGTCCGAGCCCGCGACCAGCACCGAGAAGACCGCTGTGATATCACCCGCGCCCTCGGGTCCGGGACCGGCCCGTTCCGACAGCCCCATGATCGCCTGGTTCAGCGAGGGCGGATAGCCGCGCAGCGAGGCCTCCTCCCCCCCCGCCAGGGCCACCTCGCGATGCGCTTCGGCAAATCGGGTGACCGAATCGACGAGCAGCAGAACATGCAGCCCCTGGTCGCGGAAATGTTCGGCCACCGCCATCGCGGTCAACGCACAGGAGCGCCGCATCAGCGCCGACTGGTCCGAAGTCGCCGTGACCACCACACTGCGCGCCATTCCCGCAGGTCCAAGCACCCGTTCGGTGAATTCGCGCAGCTCTCGCCCGCGCTCGCCCACCAGGGCGATGACCACGACATCGGCGTCAACACCGCGGGCAAAACGGGCCAGGAGCGAGGACTTGCCGACACCGGAACCGGCGAAAAGACCGATCCGCTGGCCGCGGACCAGGGGCAGCAGCGTGTCGAAAACCGCAGTCCCCGTGCCCAGCCTCTCTCCCAGACGGCGCCGCTTTGCTGCCGCCGGTGCGGGCGACCGCAAGGCCCGCGAGCGCGAGCCGCGCAAGAGCGGGCGCCCGTCGAGCGGCCGTCCCGCCGGGTCGATGATCCGGCCGATCCAGCTGTCGTCCGGCGCGATTTCAGCGCGGCCAAGCAGCTCTACCCGGTCACCGATCGCCATGCCATCGCCCGAGGCATCCGGCAGGACCGAACAGCGACCGGGAGACAGGCGCAAGACCTCTCCGCCCGAGGCGCCGTCACGGCTGAGAATCAGCACCCGGTCGCCAATCGCCGCTGCATCCAGCCCGGCGACCTCCGCCAGGCCGCGGCGCGTCTCGACCACGCGGCCGACCCGCCGCACTGGGGCCACGCCGGCGATTTCCGCCACAAGGCCATCGAAAACTCCGGTCACGGGATTCTCCCTTTGTTCGACTTCAACCGTTTCTAAAGGAATCACTCTTAAGCCTTGGTGAAACAACTCGAGGGAGAAGCCCCGATGTTCGAGAAACTGGAACTGACAAGGATGGCGCAGGCCCTGGCTGCCCATTCGGGTGCACGGATGGCCGTTATCGCCAGGAACGTGGCCCATGCCGACACTCCTGGCTACAAGGCGCAGGATCTGCCGGTCTTCGCCAAGGTGTTTGCCGCCGAGGGGGGCCAGATGCGGGCCACCCGGCCCGGGCATCTGGTGGCGGCCGCTTCCCAAGGGGCGCTTGTGCCGGAACAGGCACCCGGCCGCGAATCACCCAACGGCAACACCGTTTCGCTTGAGGGCGAGATGGTAAAGTCGGTCGAGGCGCGCCAGTCCCATGAAATGGCGCTGGCGATTTACCGTGCGACCTCGGATGTCGTGCGCGCCAGCCTCGGCCGGTCGCGGTAGGGGCGCGCAAGATGGGCAACGACCTCATCTCCTCGCTTTCGTTCGCCGCTGCGGGGATGGAGACCCAGGCTATGCGGCTCCGACATGTGTCCGAGAACATCGCCAATGCCGACACCCCCGGCTACCACCGCAAGGTGATGACCTTCACCGAGGCGATGGACACCGGCCTGGTCGAACCGGGCCGGGTCCGCCTGGACCGAAGCGATCTGACCAAGATCTACGATCCCGGCCACCCTTTGGCCGATGCAACTGGTCACTATGACGGCTCGAATGTCGATCTGGTGATCGAAATCGCTGACGCGCGCGAAGCGCAGCGCAGCTACGAGGCGAACCTCAGGATGTTCGATCAGACACGTCAGATGACGCAAAGCCTGTTCGATCTCCTGCGGCGATAGGAGGACTCTAGAATGGATCTGAACACTTCTCTCGTTTCGCAGGCCTATGCCAAGGCCCGCACCGCTGCTGCACCCCAGCCCCAGGCCGGTGCGGCGGATGCGGGCCTGGCGAGCCTGGCCGGGAATTTCATGGGCGCGCTGCAGGAGCATGAGGCCGTGGCGCGCGCCGCGATGGCGGGCGATGCCGACCCGCATGCTCTGGTTCAGGCCCTGGCATCGTCCCAGATGGCGGTCGAAACGGTCGCGGCCGTCCGGGACCGCGTCGTCGAGGCCTATCAGGAAATCCTGAGGATGCCGGTATGACCGAGTCGATGATCTTCGACATGATGCGCCAGGGCCTGTGGGTCTCCGTGCTGATCTCGGCGCCTCTCCTGAGCGTCGCGCTGGTCGCGGGCGTGGTCGTGGGCCCGTTTCAGGCCCTGACCTCGATCCAGGAGATGACGCTGACCTTCGTCCCGAAGGCGGTCCTGATGCTGGCGGTCTTCTGGGTCTCGATGAGCTTCATGACCACGACGCTGGTGTCCTTCTTCACCGACTCGATCATCCCACGGATCGCGGGGGGCTAAGATGGATTCGGCACTTTACACCACCCTGAACCGGCAATCCGGCCTGATGCGCGAGATGGGAGTGGTGGCGAACAATATCGCCAACAGCTCCACCACCGGCTTCCGGCGCGAAGGCGTCGTCTTCTCGGAATACGTCGCGGCGCTGGACCAGGATCCGTCCCTGTCCATGGCCCATGCCAGCGGTCGCTACGTCGACCTGTCGCAGGCAACGCTGTCGCAGACCGGCGGCGCTTTCGATTTTGCGATCCAGGGCGAAGGCTTCTTCCTGATCGAGACGCCGCAGGGCGAAAGGCTGACCCGGGCGGGCAGCTTCAGCCCCTCGCCCGAAGGCGAGTTGGTGACGCCCGACGGCTATCGCCTGCTGGACGCGGGCGGCGCGCCGATCTTCGTGCCGCCGGATGCCAAGGTGACACTGGCGCGCGACGGCACGCTGTCAGCCAATGGCGAGCCGGTGGCCCAGGTCGGGCTCTGGCTCCCGGCCGACCCGTTGGCGCTGCGCCACCAGTCCGGTACCCTCTTTGACGGGGGCGAGCTTGAGCCGGTCGAGAACGGCCAGATCCTGCAACACATGCTGGAGGACAGCAATGTCGAGCCGGTCTCCGAAATCGCCCGGATGATCGAGGTCCAGCGCGCCTATGAGCTGGGCCAGAAATTCCTGGATTCCGAGGACGAACGCGTCCGTGGCGTAATACAGGCGCTTGGCCGATAGGAGAATTGCGATGAAAGCCTTGCAGATCGCCGCGACCGGCATGTCGGCCCAGCAGATGAAGGTCGACGTTGTGTCGAACAACCTCGCGAACATGTCAACCACGGGCTACAACCCGCGGCGCGCCGATTTCGCCGACCTGCATTACCAGCAGCTGGCCCGGCCCGGCAGCGTCTCGGCCGCCGACGGATCCATGCTGCCCACCGGCGTGCAGATCGGGCTTGGGGTGCGGCCGGCCAGCGTCTCGGTCGTGCTGGGCCAGGGCTCGCTGGACGCGACGAACGGCGACCTCGACGTGGCCATCGACGGCAACGGCTATATCGAGGTCCAAATGCCTTCGGGCGTCACCGGCTATACGCGGGACGGGGCGCTGAAACGGTCGGCCGACGGTCTGATCGTGACCTCGGACGGCTTTCCCGTCGCCCCGGGGATCACCATCCCCTCCGATGCGCGGGGCCTGACGATCAGCCCCTCCGGCGAGGTCTGGGCCGACTTCATCGACCGGGTGGAGCCCGAGCTTCTGGGCCAGCTGACGCTGTCCAGCTTCCCGAACGAAAAGGGGCTTGAGGCGATCGGCTCGAACCTCTTTCTCGAAACCCCGGCCTCTGGCGCGCCCCTCTCGGCCGTTCCGGGGCAAGAAGGACTGGGGACCCTGCGCCAGGGCTATCTGGAGGCAAGCTCGGTCGACGCGGTGCGCGAGGTGACCGAGCTGATCAAGGCGCAGCGGGGATACGAGCTGAACGCCAAGGTGATCACCGCC
This sequence comes from Alphaproteobacteria bacterium, assembly GCA_046569765.1. Classification (GTDB taxonomy): domain Bacteria; phylum Pseudomonadota; class Alphaproteobacteria; order Rhodobacterales; family Rhodobacteraceae; genus Tabrizicola. Next base: position 86,171 of record JBKHWC010000003.1, read on the forward strand.
GCCGACCAGATGCTTGGCGCGACGACCCAGGTCCGGTGATGCGCCTCCTGGTCGCCCTTCTGCTGCTGACCGCGCCGGCCCTTGCCGAAAGCGTGGTCGCGACCCGCACGATCCGGGCGCAGACCGTCATCTCTGCCGAAGACCTGACCGTGGTCGACGCGACCCTGCCCGGCGCACTGGCCGATCCGGGCCTGGCCGTGGGGCAGGAAGCCCGCGTCGCCATCTACGCCGGCCGCCCGGTCCGCGCCCAGGATCTGGGCGCCCCGGCGCTTGTGGAACGCAACCAGCTGGTCTCGCTGATCTTTCTATCCGGCGGGCTGGCGATTTCAACCGAAGGCCGGGCCTTGGCCCGCGGCGCGGAAGGGGAGGTGATCCGGGTGATGAACCTGAGCTCCCGCACCACCGTCAGCGGCCGCGTCGGCCCGGACGGCGCAATCTATGTAGGATGGACCGAATGACCAAGCGACTTGCCCTGATCTGCGCGCTGGCCCTGGCCGGCTGCGGCGACCTCAGCCAGGTGGGCCGGGCCCCCGACTTCTCGCCGCTGGAAGGCAGCCCGCAACACTATGCGATGTATTCGGCCGACCTGCCCGAAGATGTGGCCCCCGGGACACCTTCTGATGACTCGTCGCTCTGGGCGGCCGGGTCGGATTCGCTTTTTGGCGACCGGCGCGCGGCCCGGCGCGGAGATATCCTGACCGTGGTGATCGAGATCGACGACAGCGCCTCGATCTCGAACTCGACCGGGCGCAATCGCAGCGGCAACGTCAAATCCGGGCTGCCAGAGTTCTTCGGGATCCCGCAGCGGCTGAACGGCAGCCTGCCCGACGGCGCCAGCATGGCCGAGGCGGTCGAAACCCGGTCTTCCTCGACCTTCAAGGGCTCGGGCAATGTCTCGCGCACCGAACAGCTCACCCTGCGCGTCGCGGCAACCGTGGTCGAGGAGCTGCCGAACGGCGTGCTGCGGATCGAAGGTCAGCAAGAGGTTCGGGTGAATTTCGAGATGCGTGAGCTGATCGTCACCGGCTACGTCCGTCCGGCCGACATCTCGCGGCAGAACGAGATCACCTATGACAAGATCGCCGGGGCGCGCATCGCCTATGGTGGCCGCGGCCAGATCACCGACGTCCAGCAGCCGACCTATGGCCAGCAGGCCGCCGACATCCTGCTTCCGTTCTGATCATGCTGCGCAAACTTTTCCCCGTCATCCTTGCCCTGGTCGGTCTTGGCGGTGGCGTCGGCGCTGGGCTGTTCCTGCGCCCCCCGCCGTCGCCCGAGGAACAGGCCGCCGCCGAGCATGCGGCCGCGGCAGAGGAAGCCGAAGGCGAAGCTGGTGAGCCCAAAGAGGGCGGACCAGAATATGTCAAGATGAACAACCAGTTCGTCGTGCCCGTGGTCGAGAAGGGCCGCGTCGCGGCCATGGTCGTTCTTTCCCTGTCGCTTGAGGTCGAGGCGGGGAATACCGAAGCGGTCTACCAGCGCGAACCCAAGCTGCGTGACGTTTTTCTGCAGGTCCTGTTCGACCATGCCAATGTCGGCGGATTCAGCGGCTCGTTCACCGACGGGTCGAACCTGATCAGCCTGCGCACCAGCCTGAAAGAGGCTGCGGGACTGATCCTGGGCCCGGCCGTGCGCGATGTGCTGATCACCGATATCGCCCGCCAGGACAGCTAACGCTTGCGGTCCAGCCTCTGGGCCGCCCCTTCCAAAGCCTGCAAGCGTCCAAAGGCCGTCGCGGCCTCGGACCTTGCCTCCATCCAGGCGACGGTTTGTTGCGCAATGGTGGTGTTAAGCTCCGCGCGGCGGACATCGGCCCAGCGCTGATAGGCCAGATCGACCAGTCCTGCCTGCACCGGAGGCAGATCCGCCGGAGCCCCGGCCGCGTTGATCGCCCGCATTTGGGCCCTGCTGCGCTCCAACCTCTCGGCCGCCCGCCGCAGGTCCGCAAGGCGCTGGTCGAGAACCAGCTGCGACAGGACGGCAAGCGACTGGAGATCCTTGCGGCCGGTCATCTGCGGCGCGCCCTCTTGCGCATCGCGTCAGCAAAGCGGATCGCAGCGGCGACGGCACGGTAGTGCTCGGCCCGGATCTCCTGCCCGATTTCGATAGTGGCATGCAGCGCCCGGGCGGTCGGCGGATCGCTGTGGATCGGCACGCCATTTTCGGCCGCGCGCTCGCGGATGCGCTTGGCGATCTCGTCCACGCCCTTGGCCACGCAGACCGGCGCGCCGCGTCTGGAGCGGTCCCACCGCAGCGCCACCGCGTAATGGGTCGGGTTCACCACTACCACATCGGCCTTGGCAACGTCGGCCAGCATCCGGTTCGTCGCCACCTCCTGCGCGCGTTGGCGGCGGGCGGATTTCAGATGAGGATCGCCCTCGTTCTCCTTGAACTCGTCCAGCATCTCCTTGCGGGACATGCGGTGGCGCTGCCGGTGGCGGTGGATCTGCCAGAGGAAATCCACCCCGCCAAGGACCAGTGCGATCAGGAACACGATCAGCAGGAAGTCTATCGTCAGCCGTCCCAGCAACGCGGCTGACATGCCAGGGCTGAGGTAGACCGCCGCAAGAACCTGAGGGAGGCGGGCGGACAGAAAGGCGTAGAGGATGATCGAGACAAGAAGCAGCTTCAGCGTGCTCTTCGCAAACTCCATCAGGCCGTCGGGACCGAACTTGTGCTTTGCGGTGGAGATCGGCGATATGCGCGACAGTTTTGGCGTCAGCTTTTCCGGCGCAAAAACCAGGCCGCGGGTCACGACGATCACCGCCAGAACCAGGCAGGCCGGGACCAGCAGCAAGACCAGCGTCGGCCCGACGAAGGCGAACAGAAGCCCGGCCAAGGGTCCGCTGGCACCAGTGGTCATGAGGGCCGAAAGCCTGTCGGCCTGATCCAGCATAACCATTCCGGCGCTGCCAGCGCGGTCTACCACCCAGGCCCCGCCAGCCGCCAGCGCAAGAAGCAGCCCCCCCTGCGCCGCCGCGCCCAGAAGATCGGCAGACCGCGGGAGATCCCCCTTCTTCCGCGCCTCCTCAAGTTTTTGCGGTGAGGCGTCGTGTTCCTTGTCGCCGCTTTCGTCCTCCTCGCTCATGGCGCGGGTCCGAAGGGTTGGGCGACATGGGCCGAGAAGGCCTCAAGCCAGACCGCCAGAAGGATCGGCGTGACGATGGCCAGAAGCGCCAACCCGCCTAGGGTCAGCGCTGGCGCGCCCACCATCGAGACCATGAGCTGGGGCATCGCCCGATTGATCGCGCCGATCGCCAGATTGTAGATCGTTGCAGCGATGACGAAGGGAGCGGCCAGCGAGAACGCCAGTGTGAAGGTCGAGCCGATCAGGCCCAAACCCCAGTCCGAGACGCGTGCGGGGTCGGGGTAGCCACCAGCCGGCATCAGGTCATAGGACAGGATCAGCAGCTCGGCCGCGCGCACATGCAGCCCGGCCGCAAGCGCAAGCGCCAGTCCCGCGATGATCAGCAGGTTGCCGATGGCCGGTTGCGGCTCGGGCGCGACGCCGGCGAAAAGCTGCGAAAGCGTGGTCGCCTGAGCGATGATCGAGGCCGCCGTCTGCAGCGCCAGAACAAAAAGCCGGAGGCCCATGCCCAGGATCAACCCGGCAACGGCCTCTCCCACCAGGGGAGAGAGGGTGGGCTGCAGGCCGGTGCGCAGGAGATGATCGGCGACGAAGGGGGTCACCACTGCCGTGAGCGCCAGGACCAAAGCCATCTTGACACGGGCGGGCACGGCGGTCTCGCCCAGGCCGGGCATCAGCGTGACCGCCGCGCCGACCCGGACGAAGGCCAGCGCGGCCGCCCAGAGCATCGACTCGGCAAGATCGAGCAGCCCGGCAAGATCGGCGATCACCTGGGTCATGCCGGGACCTGTCCCAGGAGTGCGGGGCGTGCTTCGGTCCCGATCTCCTCATAGGAAAGGACCGGCATATGCAGGCCCTTGGCCTGGACCACGGTGCGCAGAAAGCGCCTGCGCGCGACCGAGGTGACAAGGGCGGGGAAGACCCCTCCCTCCGAGGCGCGATTGACCCTTTCGGTCAACCCATTGGCGAGTTTGGCGAAAAGATCGGGCGGCAGGGCGATGTCGCGCTGGCCGCGGTCACCGTCGATCTGGTAGGTCGAGAAGGCCTTCTCCCATTCCGGTGCGAGCTGGATCAGCGGCACCGACCCGTCCGGGCGCTTCAGTTCGGCCACGATCTGAAAGCCCAGGCGCTGGCGGACGTGTTCGCAGATCACTTCCGGCGCGCCCAGTTGCCGCGCCTCGGCCACCGATTCCAGGATCAGTGGCAGGTTGCGGATCGACACCCGCTCTTCCAGCAGAAGGCGCAGCACGGCATGCAGCAGGTCGACCGGCACCTTGTCGGGCATGAGCTCGTCCAGAAGGCGGCGGTTCGCCTCGGCCCGGACCGGATCGGAGAGCTTGACGAATTCGTCCAGCAGCCGCCGCAATCCGCGCAGGGTCAGCAGACGGGACAGGTTCGCCTTCAGCACCTCAAGCAGGTGGGTGGCCAGAACCTCGGTCGGGGTGACGACCGTCAGTCCGGAGAGAGCCGCATCCTCCTGCTGATCGGGCAGAATCCACCGCGCCGGAGCGCCATAGACCGGCTCTTTCACGTCCAGGCCATCGGGGGCCTGGGCGCCATCGGTCAGAAGCACCAGAACCCGGTCGGGATATAGCCGGTCGGCGGCCCGTTCAACGCCATGCAGGCGGATGCGGTACTGGCCCGGCGCAAGCGAGGCTTCGTCGGTCAGCCGGATCTCGGGCAGGATGAAGCCGAAAGCCGTGGCGATGTGGTTACGCATGTTGGCGATGCGCCCGTCAAGGCCCGTAGCGGGATCCAGTGCCATGGCGACCAGGTTCGGGGAGAATTCGATGTGGATGTCGTCGAAGTCCAGCACATCGCCGATTGATCGGGCGCGCGGCGGCTCCACTTCTGGCGCAGGTGACACGGCCAACTGTGCCGCCCTGCGCGACTGCAAATAGGCAACGCCGCCCAGGACCAGTGCGGCCAGCATGAAGGGCAGGAACGGCATCCCCGGCACGATGGCGAAAACCGCCATGAGGCCTGCGACCGTACCCAACGCCGCCGGATAGCGTCCGAGCTGGGCAAAGAACGAGACATCGGCTGCCCCTTTCTGGCTACCCTTGGCCAGAAGAAGCGCTGCCGCGACCGAGATGATCACGGCCGGAATCTGGCCGACCAGCGCATCCCCGACCGTGAGGATGGTGTAAGTCTCGAACGCGGTGGCCGCGTCAAGGCCGTGGACGAAGATGCCGACCATGAGGCCGACGACGATGTTCAGTCCAGTGATCAGAAGCCCGGCGATGGCATCGCCCTTCACAAATTTCGATGCACCGTCCAGCGAGCCGAAGAAGTTCGTCTCGGCCAATTCCTGTTCGCGCCGCCGCTTGGCCTCAGCATGGTCGATGGCGCCGGCCGACATATCGGCATCGATGGCAAGCTGGCGGCCCGGCATCCCGTCAAGGGCGAAGCGGGCACCCACCTCGGCCATTCGGCCCGCGCCCTTGGTGATGACAATGAAGTTCACGATCAGGAGGACGATGAAGATCACCACGCCCAGGATCAGGCTGCCGCCCATGATGAATTCGGCAAAGCCCTGGATCACATGGCCGGCGGCATCGGTTCCGGTGTGCCCCTCGCCGATGATCAGCTTTGTCGACGAAACGTTCAGCGACAGCCGCAACAGAAGGGAGGCGAGCAAGATCGTTGGAAAGGCCGAAAAATCCAGGGGCCGGTCGATGAAAAGGGTGACAGTCAGCATCAGAATCGCCAGCGCGAAGCTGACCGCAAGGCCGATATCCAGCAGGAAGGCCGGCACCGGCAGGATCATCATCACGATGACCGCCATCAGGGCGATGGCAAGCAGGATCGTGGGACGGAAAATCGTTGCCATGTCAAAACCCTTCGGCATCTCAGTTGCCCCCGATCAGGCGAAGGCCCGGGCCGTCGGCCGCAACCAGCGAGCCATTCGTGCCCGAAGCGCCGGGCTGAAGCAGCGGGAAGCGGTTTTCGCGCGCTGCGATATCCGGCGGCACGGCCGGTGCCGGGCTCAAGGCGGCAAAGACGGTCTCGAACCGGGCGCGATATCGTTCCGCATGTTCGGGAGTGAGCGAGTGGTATGCGGCGGCAGCGTCGGCCCAGTCCCCGGTCGTTGCGTAGTGTCCAGCGAGAAATTCGGCCGCATAGGTGGCATTTGGCAGCGGTGAAAGCATGTCGGAGAGCGATGCGAAACCCTTGGAATGCCAGCGGACATTCAGCTGGAAGCAGCCGAGGTCGACATTTTTCATGCCTTGATCCAGCACCGACCGGGCGTGCTCT
>JBKHWC010000003.1:92526-104700 GCA_046569765.1 Alphaproteobacteria bacterium
GCTGGCATTGTCGAACCAGTGCCCCTGCCCCCCCACATTGACCGTCCAAGGCCAGGGGCGTGCGTCGCGGCCGGTCTCGACCAGGCTGATCGCCAGCAGGACCTCAAGCGGGACGCCAGTGGACCTGGCGGCTGATCGCGCAGCATCGACGCACAAGACCGACGGATCCTCGCGCGCGGAAAGCTGGGGAACACAAAACATCAAGGCCTGCAGCGCCGCCGCAATCAGGACAAGGCAAGGACGAAAGGTCATTCCCGACTCCACCTCCGGCTTCTGCCGGATTCGCTTGCAGACTAGGCGGCGAATCTTGCCAAGCGGTTACTCCGCTCAGGGACTGCCGGGGACGGGCACCGATGAGAGGAGCGCCGCAACCGTCTCACGGGTTGTCGCGCTGCCCTCAGCCAGACGGTTGCCAGCGGCAAGAAGACCTGGGGCAGCCTCGGGCGGAGGGGAGACAAGCAGCTCGGCGACGGCTTGCCATGGTCCACCGCCCTCATCGCGGAGCGCGCGCCAATCCTGGCTCCAGACCAGCGTTTTCGCCGCAAGATCGGCCTCTCCGGCGGCAAGCAGGGCCTCGCGGGCGGGGTCATAGGCCCCAAGCTGCAGATGGGCCTGAGCCCGCAACGTCTCAGCCTCGGTCAGATCCAGTCCGTCCAGCCGGTCAAGCGCGGCCTCTGGCGCCCCACGGGCAAGCTCGGCGCGGGCGGCCAGGAAGCGGTGCTCCGGCGTGTCGGCCGGGCTGGACGCACCCAACCATTGCAGGGCGGGGTCGGCAAAACCGAGATCCATGAGGCGCCGGGCGATCTGGAGGCGCACATCCACGGGCACTGCCGGGGCGGTGGCGTTTGGTGCAAGTACCGCATGGGCAAGGAAACCATCGTCCGGCGCGAGCTGCCCCGAGATCCGCCACAGATCTTCCGGCGCTTCAGAGCCTGCGGCCGCAAAGGCCTCGTCCGTCTGGCCCGAAAGCGCGAGGGCAAGGACCAGCGCCCGACGTATGGCGGTTTCGTCCGCCCGGCCTTCGCTTTCTCCCAGCACTGCCTGCAGCGAGGCGGCGACCTCGGGCGAAATGGGCTCGGCCCGTCGACTATGTGCCTCGACCAGGGTCACAAGCGGCGCGACATCCGCCCCGGCCGCGGCCACGGCGGCTTCGGCATGGCTCTGGGCTGCCTCGGGGCGGTCGGCATGCAGCTCGACCTTGGCATCGAGATGAGCAATCCTGGCCGGGTCGCCATGTGGGGCACGTTCCATCGAGTCCCGGATCAGGCGCGCGGCATCCTGATCGCCGCGGCTGAGCAGCCGTTCGGCAAGTCCCGTCCCGAAACTTTGACGAAGATGGGGCGGAAGCGCGAGGAAACTGCGCAGGATCGCGTCGACATTGACTTCAGGCCCGGGGGGCAGTCGTTCGGCAGCCAGGGCGGCCCACAGCGCAGCGGCCCCATCGCAAGGCAGCATTGTGCCGAACGGGCCCTGCGGATCGCCTTCGCCATCAACGAGATGCGACATCGACATATAGTATGCCAGCTCGGGCAGGGCATCGTCGGGCGGCACCAGGGAGGCCACCTGCCGAGCCTCGGCACCAAAGCCAAGATACAGATAGCGCTGCACAGCCTGGATGGCCGACTTGGGCTCGATCTCGTCGAATTCCCCGTAAAATCCCGACCTGGCCGAAGACAGCAGGTCCATCGGTTCTTGCGCCGCGCCCCAGGCAGGCAGGTCCAGCATCCGGTCCGGCGCGCAGACAGTCGCGATCACCGGCTTGGTCGAGCCTCCGCCCGGGCTGGTTGCCACCCCCGGCAGTTCGCCGATGTGGATCTGGCTCCAGGGCAGTTCGGTCACCCCAGGATCGGGGATCTTCGGCGGCTTGCCGGGCATTTCCATGTCGACGACGCCTTGGGCTGCACCGCGGCTGATCTGGGCCAGAAGCCGGTCGCGCAAAGGTTTCAGCGAGACCGAGCCAGTGGCGAGTTGTGGCAAATCCATCCTGGACGCAGCCCCGCCCGTCGTCGTGGGAAGCTCGGCGAGCCAGTCATACCCCCCCACCGTTATCCCCGTCTCAGGGGGTGGGGGTGCGGCCGTCGTGGCCTGGCCGAAGGGCTGCTCGAAGGATGAGCCCGTTGGGGGCGGACCATCCTTGATGTCCAGAACCACGACCCCAGGTCTGTATTCAAAGGGAAAGACATGGCAATCGCAGGCCAGGGAAAGCTGGAGCACCCCGCTGTCAGCATCGACACGCAGAGACTGCAGACGCGTTCGCGGGATAAGGTCCCAGACGCGGCCGAGGTCGTAATCCAGCTGGTCCGGCCCGCCTGCGGCAAAGCCGTAACCCATGGCGGTGCGGCCCAGGGTCCAGGGTGTGGCCCCCGGAAGCTCCACCACCAGCCGGGTGAAGCCATCATGTTCACCCGAGATCACGCGCGCCGTCTGACCCAGTGCGGGATGCGCCAGGGCCAGCAGAAGAAGAAGCAGAACCCGGATCATGCCACGTCCTGCTTGAGGTTGCGCATCGCCTCCTCCAGCTCGCCAAAGCCGGGGCGGACGTGGTGCGGCGTGTTCTGGCGTCCGACCTCGATGCAGATGTTCGCCGGGTGGCGGTGCAGGTTGGCGATCAGAACCTCGCGGATCAGCTGGTAGAAATGGATGTCCTCCTCGACCACGGTCTTCACCCGCGAGGCGAAGGGACCCATCAGCCCATAGGCCAGGAAGACCCCCAGGAAGGTGCCGACCAGCGCGCCGCCAATCATCTTGCCCAGCACCTCGGGCGGCTGGTCGATCGAGCCCATGGTCTTAATCACCCCCAGCACGGCCGCCACAATCCCCAGAGCGGGCAGGCCGTCGGCCATGGTCTGCAGCGCGTGGCTGGAGTGCATCGCGTGGTGCAGCGTCGATTCCATCCGCTTGTCCAGCACCTCCTCGACCTGATGAGGATCGTCATAATTCATCGATGCGGCACGGAGCGTGTCGCAGATCAGTTCCATCGCCTCATGGTCGTGCTGGATGCGGGGGTACCTGGTGAAGATGGCCGAGGCCTCAGGCGATTCGATATGTTCCTCAAGCGCGACGGGGTTGGCGCGGGCGAGGCGGATCAACTCGAACAGAAGACACAGAAGATCGCGATAATCGTCGGGCTTCCATTTCGGGCCCTTGAAGACCTTGCCCACGTCCTTGAGCGTGTGCTTCACCGCAGGCATGTCGTTCGAGATCAGGAAGGCCCCGACCGCCGCGCCGCCGATCATGATCATCTCAAACGGCAAGGCCTTGAGGATGATACCCATCTTGCCGCCGGCCAGCACATAGCCGCCGAAGACCATGACGAGAATGACGGCGATACCGACGAAACCAAGCATGTCGACCCCTGAATGTCCTGTCGCCACTATCCGCGCGGCCGGTTAAGACTTCGTCACCTGCTATTCCTCTGGCGCGCCGACGTTTCGTCCCGCAACGATGACGCTGACGCCGTAGGCGGCCTCGGGCGACATGCCCGAAAGGATCGGCGCGGCCGCTTCAGGCGTCATCCGGGCAAGGAAGCCGGCGGCAAATTCGGGCGACATGGCGTCGAACAGCGCGGCCGCGTCTTTCGGCTTCATCGCCTGGTAGACCGCAGTCAGACGCTGGAGATCCTGTTCCGCCGCCCCATCGGCCAGGGCCAGCGTCGCCTTCAGTTCCTGTTCGACCGCTTCCATCTCGGCCATGCGTTTCGTCACCGCCTCATCGGCGAGTGCCAAAGCGGCAAGCCGGTCCTGCAGGACTGCCTCTCGTGCGGCAAGGCGATCCTCCCGCAACTTCAGCGCCTCGGCGAGGGCGGTCGGCGTCTCGCAGGCGGCGGGAGCCGATTCGGCCGGGGGCGGCGGTTCCTCCCCAGACCGGGCCAGTGCCGTGCCGACCCCTGACCCCAGCCGCAGGGCACCGGACGTGGCAAAGAGCATCGCCACGATGAACAAAGCCCCCCGGCCGGGCTTCTTCCGGCCGCTCATTCCGCGGCCTCCATCGTGTCGCGGACCGACCGGCGACGGACGAAGCGGAGGCGCTTTTCCTCTTCGGTCGGCTCGGGGACGGTCGGCTTGGCGGCGGGCTTCGGCTCGGGGAGGTCATGCAGCGAGGCGACCAGCAGCTCCAACCGGCGCGCAACATCTTCCCCGCGCGCGGTCAGTGCCTCCAGGCTTTCGGCCGAGCCATTCGCGGCCCCCCGCGCCTTGGCCAAGGCGGCGATCATCTCGTCGACCTGCGCCGACAGGACCGCAATCGCGCCGCCCATTCCGCTCTCCAGCGTGGTGAACCGCTTCAGGCGCGTTGCGAGCACATAACAATAGACCGCCGCTCCAAAAGAGCCCGCGACCAGAAGAATATCGGCAATCAGGTCCATGGCCCGCCCCTAGTTCAACACGAATTCGGTGATCAGCAGGTCGCGCACCCGACCTTCGCCCGTCACGATCTGGATCCGGCGCAGCATCTGCGCCCGCAGCCGCGCCATCGCGGCCGGATTCTCGATGTCCTTCGTGTCGATCGCACGAAGATAGCTGTTCAGAACATCCAGGATGCGCGGGGCCAGCAGCGTCACATCGGCCGCCGCCGCCTCGACCACCTCGACCTGGGCCGAGAAGCGCAGGTGTTCCGAACGCGATTCGGGTCCCAGCGAGATCACCAGCGTCTCAAGCGGGACGAAGGCGATTCCAGTCAACGGACCGGGCGCGGCCTCGTGCTCCTCTGCGCCCGCCGATGGCCCCAGAATCAACCCCGACCAGGTTGCGTAGAATCCGCCACCCCCCAGCAGAATCGCGAGCAACAGCCCGATCAGCAGGGGCTTCTTCGACCGCTTCGGCGGTGCCTCTTCCATGTTCGTGTCGGTCGTTGCCACATCCAGCTCCATCCTGACGACAAGGGGACCATAGGCCGAAGGTCACTAACCGATTGTTAAGCGGAGCAAGTCATTCGTTAGCCACTGGCAGAACCCCGTGTTCGGAGAATCGCCTTGCAGAATGTGTTCACTCTCTGGTCCTCGCTGGATCTGCGCCGCCGTCTTGTGGTGGTCGGCGCTACGATTGCGATGTTCGCGGCCGTCCTTGGGCTTAGCCGGATGGCGGCAGCGCCGGACATGGTGCTGCTTTACGCGGGTCTCGAACCCGGTGCGGCTGGCGAGGTGATCGCTGCGCTGGACCAGCGCGGCGTCAAATATGATGTGTCGGGCGATTCGATCCTGGTTGATGCCTCGCAGCGCGACAGCCTGCGGATGGCGCTGGCCTCCGAGGGGCTGCCTGCCGCCGGCGGTGGCGGCTATGAGTTGCTGGATCAGCTCTCGGGCTTCGGCACGACCTCGCAGATGTTCGACGCGGCCTACTGGCGCGCCAAGGAGGGGGAGCTTGCGCGAACCCTGCTGGCGATGCCGGAAATCCGGGCCGCGCGCGTCCATATCGCCAGCGGCCCGACCCGCGCCTTCCAGACCGAGACCAATGCCTCGGCCTCGGTCACGCTGACCACGACGACCGGCGCCCTGGACGAGGCGCAGGCCCGCGCGATCCGCCATCTCGTCGCCAGTGCGGTGGCCGGGATGCGGCCGGACAGCGTACAGATCATCGATACCGTCGCGGGCCTGATCGGCGGACAGGAGACGGCTGAATTCGACACCGGCCAGGCCGCCGACCGCGCCGCGCAGATCAAGGGCAACGTCGAGCGGTTGCTCGCCGCCCGCGTTGGCGCCGGCAAGGCTGTGGTCGAGGTGGCCGTCAGCCTGATCTCGGAACGCGAATCCTTCACCGAGCGCAAGTTCGACGCCCAGGGCCGCGTCGCGATCTCGTCCGAGACCGAGGAACGCAGCGGCTCGTCGACCGAGCCGGGCGGGGATGTGACCGTGGCCTCGAACCTGCCCGAAGGCGATGCGCAGGCGGGTGGCCAGGGCCAGAGCCAGAACTCCGAGACGCGGGAGCGGGTGAATTACGAGGTGTCCGAAACCCAGCGTGAGGTTCTGCGGACCCCTGGCGACATCCGCCGCCTGACCGTGGCCGTGATGGTGGACGGCGTGGTCACGGTGGCCGCAGATGGCACCCGGACCTGGGAACCGCGCAGCGACGAGGAGCTCGCCACACTGCGCGAACTGGTGGCCTCGGCTGTCGGGCTGGATGAAGCGCGTGGCGACGTCCTGACCCTGAAGACGCTCGAATTCCAGGAGCCTCCGCTTGCAGAGGGGACCGAGGCTTCCTCTGGCCTGCTGCCGCCGATCGGGATGCTGGATGTGATGACGATGATCCAGACCGCGATCCTGGCCGTGGTGGCGCTGGTGCTGGGCCTGTTCGTGATCAGGCCGATCCTGACTTCGGGAGCGGCCTCGCGCGCGCTGCCCGAACCGGACGCGCCCCTGGCGCTGCCCCCGGCCTTCGAGATGGGCAATGCGCTTGATGGAGAGGTGGAGCCCGCCTTCGCCATGCCGGCCTTCGGCAATGCCATGGCCGACATGGGCGACCTGCCCCAGGTCGAGGAGGACCCGGCCACCCGCCTGCGCCGACTGATCGAAGAGCGTCAAGCCGAGTCGATCGAGATCCTGCGCGGCTGGATGGAGAATGAAGAGGAGCCCGCGTGATGCCCGGTTTGCGGCTGGAAGTGTTCGATACCGCATCGACTTCGGATGGCGGCGTTCAGCCGCTGGTCGAGGCGAGCCAACTGGAAGAGGTCAAGATCTCGGCCTACGAACAGGGTTATTCCGCGGGGTGGGAGGATGCCTCGGCCGCGCAGCAGGGGGACCAGACCCGGATCCGTGCCGATCTGGCGCGCAACCTGCAAAGCCTGTCCTTCACCTTCCAGGACGCACGCAGCCACGTCCTGCAGGCGATCCGGCCGCTGATCCTGGAAATGACGGGCCGCCTGCTTCCCGAGCTGGCGCGAGAGGCGCTTGCCCCGATCGTGCTGGAGGCTCTGATGCCGATGGCCGAGGGGATGGGCGACGCGCCGCTGACCCTTGTTCTGCACCCCGCGGTGCGGGAGCGGGTCGAGAGCCTGGTTGCCCAGGCGACCGGCCTGCCGATCATCATCGAGGAAGAGGACTCCCTGGGCGAGGGGCAGGTCTACATCCGGCTCGGCCCGCAGGAGACCAAGGTCGACCTCACCCGCGTAACCGAGGACATCACCGCCGCCGTACGCGGCTTCTTCAACCTTTCAGATCAGGATGGCTCTCATGGATGAACTGGCCGACAGCAACCCCTTCAGCCAGGTCCCGATCGAGGTCACGATCTCGGTCGGCCGCGCCCGCCCTCTGGTGCGCGACCTTCTGCGGCTGTCGAAGGACGCGGTCCTGCAGCTGGACCGCCGGGTGGACGACCCAGTCGAGCTGTATGTTGGCGACCGCCTGATCGCCCGGGGCGAATTAACCGAGCTGGAGGGGGAGAATGCCGGCCAGTTAGCCGTCCGGCTGACCGAGGTCGCCAACCTGCGTGGTGGATTGTGAGTCGCAGCTTTCCGCTTGCCCTCCTGCTGACCGCCCTGGCCGGTCCGGCGCTAGCGCAGGGGCTGTCCATCGACCTCGGGGGCGAGGGGAACTCGCTTTCCCTGCGGTCGGTACAGTTGCTGCTGTTGATCACGCTGCTCAGCCTGGCGCCGGGACTGGCGGTCATGGTGACCTGCTTTCCCTTCATCGTCACCGTCCTGTCGATTCTCCGCCAGGCTCTGGGCCTGCAGCAGGCCCCGCCGAACATGATGATCGTGAGCCTCGCGCTGTTCCTGACCTGGTATGTGATGGACCCCGTCTTCACCCAGGCCTGGACCACGGGGATCGAGCCGATGACCAGCGGCCGGATGGAGGTGGGACCGGCGCTGGAGGCGGCGATCCTGCCGTTCCGTGAGTTCATGTCGTTGCGGGTCGACCCCGAGACCTTTCAGACCCTGCAAGACCTCCGGGTCACCCCGGGCGCAGCGATTGACCCGGTTTCCCCGGGGGAGGCCTCGTTGTCCTTGCTGGTCCCCTCGTTCCTGCTGTCCGAGATCCAGCGGGCCTTCGAGATCGGATTCCTGATTTTCCTCCCCTTCCTGATCATCGATCTGGTGGTGGCGGCGATCCTGATGTCGATGGGGATGATGATGGTACCGCCGGCGGTAGTCTCGCTGCCGTTCAAGCTGGTCTTCTTCGTAGTGGCCGACGGCTGGGCGCTGGTCTCGGGGGCGCTGGTGCGGAGCTATTTCTGAGGGGCGCGAAGCAGGGTACCGCACGTGGACAGGTGATCCGTGCTAAGGAAAACAATGCGTTGCGTGTCCGCGTTCAGGATTTCTTAACCGATGGCCAGGTGTGGATTCGGGTTGGGAAGGTGGGCAGATTGCCCACCCTACGCCTGAGCGCGCCGGGCAGCGGCGCGACGTTTGGGTAAAGATGTCCATCCAGACGCGGGGGTAGCTTGGACAATCTGCCCACCCTCGGCCAGAGCGTCAGTCCAGGATGCGACCGGGCCGAACCCACCACGACGGATGGGCCTCTGCCAGGCCAAGGGCCGCCTTTTCGGCGGCGGCAGAGGTCTCGAACAGGCCGAAATGCGTGCCGCCCGAGCCCGACATGCGGGCCAGGAGGCAACCGGGCACCGTCTCGAGCGCGGCCCGGACGTCGGACAGCACCGGCGCGACCGTGCGGGCCGGGGGTGCCAGGTCGTTCCGGGTTGCCTGCCCCAGCCACTCGGCAAGCCGAGCGGCCGAAGCCAGCGCCGCGGCGGGCAGATCGGGACAGGACGGATTTTCCCTCTGGGTCAGCGCGGCGAAGACCTTTGGCGTCGGCACCGGGACACGCGGGTTCACCAGCACAACCCCAAGCGGCGGCAGCGGCGGCAGGGGCCGAAGCACCTCGCCGATCCCCGACATCCGCGCAGGGCGACCCGACAGGCAGACCGGCACATCCGCCCCCAGCCGCAGGACCTCCGCCTCGGGCGGCAAGGGCCGCCCGGTCAGCGCCGCCAGCGCCCGCAGCGCCGCCGCGACATCCGCCGAGCCCCCGCCGATCCCAGACGCAACGGGCAGGACCTTTTCCAGCACCAGCGCCGCGTCCGTCACCCCCATGGCCCGGGCGGCGCGCAGCACCAGATTGTCCGGCTCTGTCGCCAGACCCTGCCCCTCCGGCCCCTCGACCCGCAGCGAGAGCCCCTGCCCCGGCGCCGCCGTCACCCGGTCCCCGACCGAGGCAAAGACCACCAGACTGTCCAGCAGGTGATAGCCATCGGACCGGCGTCCGGTGACGTGCAGGCAGAGGTTCAGCTTCGCGGGCGCCGGACAGGTGACGGCTTCAGTTGCCATTCTCGGCGGCCTCGACCTGGCCGTTCGAGGTGGCTTCCTCGGCCATCACCGCGTCGAGTCCGACCTCCAGCTTGCGACGGATGCGCTCGGCGTCCTTCTCGGTCGGCTCGAACGAGAGCGCCCGGCGCCACTGGAACTGCGCCTCGAGCTTGCGTCCCACCATCCAGTAGACATCGCCCAGATGGTCGGTCACCACGGGATCGACGGGCTCGAGCAGCGAGGCGCGCTCCATCGGCTCCAGCGCCTCGTCATAGCGGCCCAGACGGAACAGCGCCCAGGCGAGGCTGTCGATGATATAGCCCTTGTCCGGGTCGGCGGCGACCGCCTTCTCGATCATGCCCAGCGCCTCGTCCAGCTTTTCGCCGCGATCCACCAGGCCATAGCCCAGGTAGTTCAGCACCTGCGGCTGGGTCGGGTTCAGGTCGAGCGCGCGGCGGAAGTCCGCCTCGGCGGCGGGCCAATCCTTTGACTGTTCGTGGCTGATGCCGCGATAGAAGAAGAGCACCCAGTCGCCCTCGGTGATCTCGGGCTTCAGGTCGATCGCGGCGGTATAGGCGGATTCGGCCTCATCGAAACGCTCTTCCATCCGCAAGAGATCGCCCAGGGCGAATTGCACCGAGCCGAGGCCGGGGTTCGCCCGGGCCAGCGCCTGCAGCGCCTCGATCGCGGCATCGGTCCGGCCGTCCGAGCGCAGGGCTTCGGCGCGGCCGATCTCGGCCGAGACGAAGGCGGGGTCGTCGGGCGTGAAGCGGCCATAGGTCTCGGCCGCAAGCTGGTGCTGGCCCAGCATCTCCAGCACATCGGCGGTCAGAAGCGTGGCATCGGCATGATCGGGGCGCAGGTAGCCCGCGACGCGCAGGTGCAGCAGCGTGTAGACCGGGTCGGCATCGCCGTTCAGCGCGGTGGCGACGGTGAAGAAGACCTCGGCAATCCCGTCGCGAGCCGAACGGACGGTGTCGAAGGGCACCGGCTCACCAGCCTGGAGCCGGCGGCGGAGGGCGTCGACGATGGGGTCGGGGCCGGTCCCGAAAGAGCGATCGATCAGGTCCAGCGCCTCGGCGTTGCGTTCCAGCTGCGACAGGATCTGCGCATGGGCAAAGACGCCGCGGCGCATGACGAAGATCGGTCCGGCGGCGCGGCCGGACAGGATTTCGTCCGCGCCTTCCAGATCGCCGACCGAGGCGAGGGCGAGGGCCTTGTGGTAATAGCCAAAGGCTTCCAGCCCCTCGGTCCCGGTGATTTCGTCGAAGACGGCCAGAGCGTCGGACATGCGGCCCTCGCCGACCAGCGCCCAGGCGCGGACCAGGCTGTCGACCAGGTCACCGACGCTGCGGCTCCCGTCCTGCGCGGCAATGAGGGCGGCGTAATCCTCACGCTGGGCCTCATCGGCGAGGAGGGCGAATTCGGCCAGCTGGCTGGGCTCGGCGTCCAGCGCCTTGTATTGCCTGGCGGCCTGGATCGCGAGGTCGAGGTCGCCCGCGCCCAGTTCCGCCAGGATCGCGCCTTCCAGCAGACGGGCATTGCCCGAGTCCGAAAGGATCGCCTTGCCGTACCAGCCCGAGGCGGCGCGGAAGTCGTTCTGCGATTCCGCCACCCGCGCGGCAAGATAGGCGCCCGAATCCGGCTGGGCGTGCAGCGGTGCGCCAAGCACGGCGGCAAGCGCCAGGGCGGTCAGCAGGCGGGTCTGGGGCATCGGGCTCTCCTCCGGGCGGTCGGGGGAAAGCTAGCGGGCCGGGCGAGGCATGGCAATGCAGGCGCGCCCGAGATGGCGCGCCCGGCTGGTCACATGTTCGGGTAGTTTGGCCCGCCGCCGCCCATCGGCGTGGTCCAGACGATGTTCTGCGACGGGTCCTTGATGTCGCAGGTCTTGCAGTGGACGCAGTTCTGGAAGTTGATGCGGAAGGTCGCGTCCTGACCTTCGCCCAGCACCTCATACACCCCGGCCGGGCAGTAGCGCTGCGCGGGTTCCGCGTATTTGGGCAGGTTGACTGCGATCGGGACCGAGGGGTCCTTCAGCACCAGGTGGGCGGGCTGGCCCTCATCATGGTTGGTGAAGGAGAAGGCGACGTTGGTCAGCCGGTCGAACGAGAGCTTGCCGTCGGGCTTGGGGTAGTCGATCGGCTTGAAGTCCTTGGCGAGGCCCGTGGCGGCCGCGTCAGACTTGCCGTGGCGCAGCGTGCCGAAGGCGGTGAGACCGACGGTGTTCAGCCACATGTCGAGGCCGCCGCCCATCAGGCTGGCAACCAGGCCGTATTTCGACCAGAGCGGTTTCACGTTGCGGACCTTCTTCAGGTCCTTGCCGATCGGGCCGCTGCGGACGTCGGTTTCATAGGCGGTCAGTTCGTCGCCCTGGCGCCCAGCCTTGATCGCGGCATGGGCGGCCTCGGCCGCCGCCTTGCCCGAGAGCATGGCGTTGTGGTTGCCCTTGATGCGGGGCACGTTCACCAGACCCGCCGAGCAGCCCAGCAGCGCCACGCCCGGCGCGACCATCTTCGGGATCGACTGCCAGCCGCCCTCAGAGATCGCCCGCGCGCCGTAGGCCACGCGCTTGCCGCCCTTCAGCAGTTCCGCAACCATCGGGTGGTGCTTGAAGCGCTGGAATTCCATGTAGGGGTAGAGGTGAGGGTTCTCGTAGTTCAGGTGGACGACGAAGCCGACGTAGACCTGATTGTTTTCAAGGTGATAGATGAACGACCCGCCCCCGGCGTTCTTGCCAAGGGGCCAACCCATCGTGTGGGTGACGGTGCCCTCGCGGTGCTTCGAAGGGTCGATCTCCCAGATTTCTTTCATGCCAAGGCCGAACTTCTGCGGGCAGTGGCCTTTGGACAGCTGGTACTTCTCGATCACCTGCTTCGACAGGCTGCCGCGGACGCCTTCGGACAGAAAGACATACTTGCCCCGCAGTTCCATCCCCGGCTC
>JBKHWC010000004.1:0-90188 GCA_046569765.1 Alphaproteobacteria bacterium
CATATCCGTCGCCATGAGGTATTAGGAAAGATTCAAAACCGGTCGAAGTGTCTCCGACACTTATCCGCAATCCCTCTCGAGCGAGAACGCTGGAGCCACCCGAACTTATACTTGGCATCAAATTTGCAGAGATTGCCGAAATGGCGTTTTCGGGAAGTGTGCTTCGCTCAATTTTCAGAGTCTGAAGCTTCTCCGATTTAAAGGTTATCTCCGCCGGCGACGCCTGGTCTTGGAAAAGCATGTCCAGACCATCTTCACCAGATATGGAGGTTTTTCGCCAGCCAAAGGGACGTATCAAGCACAAAGGATTCCGCAGGTCTACAAGAAAGAAGAGAGTTTCAAGTAAACCCGATTTTCCTGAACCGTTGAAGCCACCAATAACGTTGATGCGCTTCATTTTTGGAATGTCGAGTTGCCTGAATAGGCGAAAGTTGGTTATCTTTAAGCTGTGAAAGTAGAATTTCTTACTCATGCCCTGTCCTCGGCCTCTGCGGCGAGTATATGGCAGTCATGAGTCACTCGCAAATGATTAAAATCTGGTTAATCGATGAGAGCAAAGCACGTTTACTCTCGCCCAAACCACTGCTCCACCTTGTCCAGCACGTCGTCGATCAGGCCGGACTTCGCCTGCGCGCCCGTGAAGCGGAGGGTGTAGCCGCCGGGGCAGGTCTCTCGCGTGATCGTCAGGCCCTGGCGCAGCTTCAACAGCCTCCGGGGACGGCGGGTGGTGGGGTTGGTGGGCTCTCGCAATACATCCTGCAGGACGGGGCGGAGGGTGGACCATTGCGTCTCAGCACCCTGGCCGATGACGGGGTGGAGGGTGGCGGTGAGGAGGTCCTCGTGCCCGGACTGGAGCGCGGCGGCGAGGGTGTCGAGTTGGCGAGTGGTGAGGCTGGTGGGGTCGGTGAGGAGGGGGGCGAGGGCCTCAACCACGCTCACATGGTTGCGGATGCGGCTGCGGGTGGTGCGGGGGAGCGCGGGGAAGAGGGCGGCGATGGCGGTGTCGGGGGTGTCGAAGTGGCCCTCATGGATGGCGTTCAGGATGAGGGTGGCCTTCTCCCACGGGGTGACGGGTTCGCGGATCTCGTTCTCGGTCACCATCTGGGCGAGGGCCTGGGCGATGGTCTGGGGGGCGCGGAGGAAGGCGGGGATGGTGGTGTGGCCAAGGGCGCAGCAGGCGGTGAGGCGGCGGAGGCCGGAGATGAGGCCGTAGGTGTGCCCGTCGCGGGGGGGGGAGAGGCGCCAGACCTCGATGGGGGTGCGGAGGCCCTCGGTCGCGATGGAGTGCTGGAGGGGGTGCAGGGCCTGGGGGTCCAGCGCGGTGCGGTCGCGGAGGAGGGCGTGGGGGGCGATCTCGGTGAGGGGGAGGTGGTGGAGGGGGTCCATGGCGTGCTCCGTTTTGGCGGAGGGAAGCGCAGGGGGGTTAAGGGGGCGGGAGGGGGGCGTACGGGGGAGTCGGTCTGAAGCCCGACCTGCGAGGTGGGGTGTCAGATTTCCTCCACCGCGAGGACGCCGTGCATGGCCTTGATCGCGCCCTTGATCTGGGGGTTCACCGGGAATTGGCCGGGGAGGTCGATGTCGATCTCGCGGCCGGAGGGGTCGGTGACGCAGAGGGTGATCTGGGCGCGGGTGCGGGCTTCGACGCGCGTGAGGAGGGCGGCGAGGGACTGGGCGGCTTCGGGTTTGGCGAGGTGGATGCGGAGGTCCTGGGCGCCGGCGGTGGCGGTGGCGGCGTCGATGGGGGTGATGCCCTGGGCGAGGAGCTTGAGGGTGTCGCCTTCGAGTTCCGCTTTCACCGTGAGGACGACGTTGGAGCCGGCGTCGAGGTGGTCGCGGGAGGCTTCGAGGACGTCGGAGAAGCAGGTGACCTCGTAAAGGCCGGTGGGGTCGGAGAGCTGGACGAAGGCGAAGCGGTTGCCCTTGGCGGACTTGCGTTCCTGGCGGGAGGAGACGGAGCCGGCGAGTTTGGCGATGCAGGGGCCGCGCTCGGCCTTGAGCGTGAGGTCGGCGAGGGTCTCGACGCCCTTGCGCTTGAGGGCGGACATGTAGTCGTCGAGCGGGTGGCCGGAGAGGTAGAAGCCGATGGCCTGGTGTTCCTGGGCGAGGCGTTCGGTGGGGAGCCAGTCGTCGCGGAACGGCAGGCGGGGTTCGGGGATGTCGGCCCCGGCGCTGCCGAAGAGGGAGTTCTGGGCGGAGGCCGCGGCCTCGTGGATGGCGGCGGAATAGGCGACGAGGGGGTCGAGGGCTTCGAAGACGCGGGCGCGGTTGGGGTCGAGGGCGTCGAAGGCCCCTGCCCTTGCCAGCATTTCGAGGGGGCGCTTGCCGATGCGTTTGAGGTCCACGCGGCGGGCGAAGTCGAAGAGGGTGGCGAAGGGTTTGTCGGGTTGGTTGGCGGGGCGCCCCCCACCCCCAT
The DNA here is from genome assembly GCA_046569765.1 of Alphaproteobacteria bacterium. GTDB lineage: Bacteria > Pseudomonadota > Alphaproteobacteria > Rhodobacterales > Rhodobacteraceae > Tabrizicola. Next base: position 2,414 of record JBKHWC010000004.1, read on the forward strand.
CCCCTCCCCACGGGGGGGAGGGGAGGCTCGGGGTGCCTGACGGTTGCGCGGCGGTCCGGGCCTGGACGATGAGGTTCATCGCGTCGACGCCGACGTTCTTCAGGGCGCCGAGGCCGTAGACGATGGCCCCGTCGCGGACAGTGAAGGTGGCGAGGCTGGCGTTGACGCAGGGCGCGATGGTTTTGATGCCGAGCTTGTCGACCTCACGCTTGTACACCGCCAGCTTGTCGGTGAGGTGGATGTCGCAGTTCATCACGGCCGCCATGAACTCGGCCGGGTAGTTCGCCTTGAGGTAGGCGGTCTGGTAGCTGACCACGGCATAGGCGGCGGCGTGGGATTTGTTGAAGCCGTAGTTGGCGAACTTTTCCAGAAGGTCGAAGACCTCACCGGCTTTCTTGGCGTCGATGTTGTGGGTGGCCTTGCAGCCCTCGATGAACTTGGGGCGTTCCTTCGCCATTTCCTCGGCGATCTTTTTCCCCATCGCGCGGCGCAGGAGGTCCGCGCCGCCAAGGGAATAGCCCGCCATGACCTGGGCGATCTGCATCACCTGTTCCTGGTAGACGATGATGCCCTGGGTTTCGGCCAGGATGTGGTCGATGGTCGGGTGGATCGATTCCAGCTCGCGCAGGCCGTTCTTCACCTCGCAATAGACCGGGATGTTTTCCATGGGCCCCGGGCGATAAAGGGCCACGAGGGCGACGATATCCTCGATGCAGGTGGGCTTCATGCGCCGCAGCGCGTCCATCATGCCGGAGCTTTCCACCTGGAAGACGGCGACGGTTTTCGCTGATGCGTAAAGGTCGTAGGTCGGCTTGTCGTCCAGCGGGATCAGGTTGATGTCGAAGCTGATCCCGCGCAGGGCCAGAAGGTCCATCGCGTTCTGGATCACGGTCAGGGTCTTGAGGCCGAGGAAGTCGAACTTCACCAGGCCCGCGGCTTCGACCCATTTCATGTTGAACTGGGTCGCGGGCATGTCCGACCGGGGGTCGCGGTAGAGGGGGACCAGCTGGTCCAGCGGGCGATCGCCGATCACCACCCCGGCGGCGTGGGTCGAGGCGTTGCGATAAAGTCCTTCGATCTTGGCGGCATAGTCCAGAAGGCGGCCGACGACTTCCTCTTTCGCGGCCTCGCGCAGGCGGGGCTCATCCGCAAGGGCCTTGGTGATGCTGACGGGCTTCACCCCTTCGACCGGGATCATCTTCGACAGCTTGTCGACCTGGCCGTAGGAGAGCTGCAGGACCCGGCCCACGTCGCGGACGGCGGCCTTGGAGAGAAGCGCGCCGAAGGTGATGATCTGGGCGACCTTGTCGCGGCCGTATTTTTCCTGGACGTATTGGATCACCTCTTCCCGGCGGTCCATGCAGAAGTCGATGTCGAAGTCCGGCATCGAGACCCGTTCGGGGTTCAGGAAGCGTTCGAACAGCAGCGCATAGCGCAGCGGGTCGAGGTCGGTGATCGTGAGGGCATAGGCGACGAGGGAGCCCGCGCCCGAGCCCCGGCCCGGACCGACGGGGATGTTGTGATCCTTGGCCCATTTGATGAAGTCCGACACGATCAGGAAGTAGCCGGGGAAGCCCATCTTCTCGATGATCCCCAGCTCGAAATCGAGGCGGGCCTGGTATTCCTCGGGCGTGGCGGAATGGGGGATGACCTTGAGGCGGGCCTGGAGGCCCTCGTTGGCCTGGCGGCGGAGTTCCTGCACCTCGTCGTCGGCGAATTTCGGGAGGATCGGCTTGCGCTTGGTTGCGGCATAGGCGCAGCGTTTCGCGATCTCGACGGTGTTTTCCAGCGCCTCGGGGAGGTCGGCGAAGAGGGCGACCATCTCGGCTTCGGATTTGAAGTAGTGCTGCGGGGTCAGGCGGCGGCGGGGCTGCTGCTGGTCGACATAGGCGCCTTCCGCGATGCAGATCAGGGCATCGTGCGCCTCGTAAAGGTCGGACTTGGGGAAATAGACGTCGTTGGTGGCGACGATGGGCAGGTTCAGCTCGTAGGCCAGGTCGATGGCGCCGCGTTCGGCGAGGGCTTCATTCTCGGGCAGCGCGCCGCCAGGGCCGGGGTGGCGCTGGAGTTCGACATACAGGCGGTTGGGATAGATCGCGGCGAGGCGTTCCAGGATCGCGCGGGCCTTGGCGTGCTGGCCGGTGGCGTGGAAGCGGCCAAGCGGGCCGTCGGGGCCGCCGGTCAGGCAGATCAGGCCCTCGGCGTTCTGAGCGAGTTCGTCGAGCGTGACTTGCGGCAGGTTGGCCGCGCCGGTCATCGCGCCGTCGATGTAAAGCCGCGTGTTGAGCCGCATCAGGTTCATGTAGCCCTGTTCGTTTTGCGCGAGCAGGACGATGGGCGCGGGAAGGCGGGGCTTTTCGCCCGGTTGGGCGGGGTCGTGGGCGACGGAGATCTGGCAGCCGACGATGGGCTGGACCCCTGCCCCCATGGCGGTGACGGAAAACTCCAGCGCGGCGAACATGTTGTTCGTGTCGGTCACCGCGACGGCGGGCATGTTCTGCGCGGTGCAGAGGCCGACGAGTTTCTTCACCGGCACCGCGCCTTCAAGCAGCGAGTGTTCGGTATGAGTGCGGAGGTGGATGAATCGGGGAGACGCGCCGGGCATGGGCAAGGGTTACCCGGCCCGGCGCGGAGTGTGAAGCCCTCAGGCCAGGCGCGGCTTCGGGAGGAGGGCGGCAGCGGCGGCCAGGGCGATCACGACGGCGAGGCCCGTGAAGACCGAGACATCCTGCCAGCCCGGCTTCACCACCATCAGGAAGACGATGGCGAACTGGACGGCGTAGTCCATCATCGCCAGGCGCTGGACGCGGCGGAGCGAGGGGATCGCGGATTCGGCCCCGTGGGTGTCGGCCAGTTTCAGGGCGCGTTCGCAGGAGGGGCCGAGGACGACAGCGCCGAAGGTGGCAGTGAAGAGGACTCCGGCCAGGCCCAGAGTGGTGAAGGGCTGCCAGCCCCAGCCGGCGGCGAAGAGGAGGGTGACGCCGCTGGCGAGGGTGAAGACCGAGGCGGGGATGAAGATGCGCGGGGCCAGCAGGGTGACGGCCTGCAGGATGACAAGCTGGTTTTGCGCGGTGGCGCGGCGGGCCAGGAGGATGCCGGCGAGGATGGTGGTAAAACCGCCGCCGACCCAGAGGACGGCGGCGAGAACGTGAGCGAATTTGAGGGCGGTTGTGAAGTCCATGGGAAAATCCGTTTGTGTGTATGCTAATGGGTTCGGGTGTATAGATATGGATGCCTGCATGTTCGAGTAGGGTTTGCCTTACCCTTAGGTCAACTTGAGGGCGGCCGCCGTGGGGGACGGAATTTATGGCAAATTCTGCAAACAGCTTCGCTTTTTCCCGACGAGTTTGTTCTTGCCTTGAATCGGCGGGGCCTTCTTGATGGAATGATAATCAGAACAAGGGGCGCGTGGATCGCTTTACGCCGCATCGGGCGATCCCGCAAAGTGCCTCGAATGGGGAGAAGGCGGCGGACAGACGTATGACTGTAGCGTTTCTGTTGAACGGAACGCCGGTTCGCATCGAGGGGGAATCCCCGACGCGGACCCTTCTGGACTGGCTGCGCGAGGGGCGCGGTCTGCGCGGGACCAAGGAAGGCTGCAACGAAGGCGACTGCGGGGCCTGCACGGTGATGGTCACCGATGCCGAGGGGTCGCGGGCGCTGAACGCCTGTATTCTGTTCCTGCCGCAACTGCACGGCAAGGCGGTGCGGACGGTGGAGGGGATCTCGGGTCCCGGCGGCCAGTTGCATCCGGTGCAGGCGGCGATGGTGTCGCATCATGGCAGCCAGTGCGGGTTCTGCACGCCTGGGTTCGTGGTGAGCATGGCGGTGGCGCATCTGAATGGGGCCACGGATCACGACGACCAGCTGGCGGGGAACCTGTGCCGCTGCACCGGCTATGCTCCGATTGTCCGGGCAGCCGAGGCGGCGGCAGGCGAGGCTGTGCCGGACTGGATGCGCGCGGACCGGGAAGCCGTCGCGGGATTTGCGGCGGGCGAGGCGGGGGCCTTTCGGCCCACGGGCTCGGATGAGTTGGCGGAGTGGTATCTGGCCAACCCGGATGCGGTGCTGGTGGCGGGCGCGACGGATGTGGGGCTTTGGGTGACGAAGCAGCTGCGCGATCTGCGGCCGGTGGGCTTCCTGGGGGGCGTCGAGGACCTGAAGGGGATCGAGGTGCAGGGCGGGCAGCTGCATGTCGGGGCCTGCGTCACGATTTCCGCGCTGCGGGAGGCGGTGAAGGATCGGTTGCCGTCGTTTGGCGAGCTTTTGCGGCGCTATGCCTCGGTGCAGGTGCGCAATGCGGCGACGATCGGGGGGAATATTGCCAATGGCTCGCCCATCGGGGACGGGCCGCCGGCGCTGATCGCCTTGGGCGCGACGCTGCATCTGCGGCGGGGGGGTGAGATGCGGTCGATGCCCTTGGAGGATTTCTTCCTGGAGTATCGGAAGCAGGATCGGCGGCCCGGGGAGTTCGTGGCGGGGGTGTCGTTCCCGGAGAAGGCCCCGGCCTTGCGGTGTTACAAGATTTCCAAGCGGTTCGATCAGGACATCTCGGCGGTCTGCGGGTGCTTCAACGTGGTCGTGGAGGGGGGCGTCGTGACCCAAGCCCGGATCGCGTTCGGCGGCATGGCGGGGGTGCCGAAACGGGCCTCCGGCGCGGAGTCGGCCCTGGTCGGGAAGGCTTGGACGGAGGCGACGGTCGAGGCGGCGGCAGAGGCGATGGCGGGGGACTTCACGCCCTTGTCGGATATGCGGGCCAGTGCGGGCTATCGGATGCTGACGGCGCAGAACCTGTTGCGGCGGTATTTCCAGGATCTGTCGGGTGTGCCGGTCTCGGTGCTGGAGGTGTCGCCATGAGCATGGGAAAAGCCCTGCCGCATGACGCGGCGCCGCTGCATGTAACCGGGCAGGCGCGGTATGTGGATGACCTGTCCATGGCCAATGCGCTGCATCTGGCGTTCGGGTTGTCCTCGGTCGCGCATGGCGAGATTACGGCGATCGACCTGTCGGCGGTGAGGGCTGCGCCCGGTGTGGTGGCGGTGCTGTCGGCGGAGGATTTCGACGAGATGCCGGACTGTTCGCCCTCGGCAGCGGATGAGCCGCTGCTGGCGGTGGGCAAGGTGCATTACGTCGGGCAGCCGGTGTTCCTGGTGATTGCCGAAAGCCATCTGGCGGCGCGGAAGGCGGCGCGGTTGGGGAAGGTGTCCTATCGCGAGTTGCCGGCGCTGCTGACGGTGGACGATGCGCTGGCGGCGAACAGCCGGTTCGAGCAGGGTCCGGTGGTCTGGGCCAAGGGCGACGCGGCGCGGGCGATTGCGAGGGCTCCTCGGGTGGTTGAGGGGTCGTTCGAGGTGGGGGGGCAGGAGCACTTCTACCTTGAGGGCCAGGTCGCGGCGGCGGTGCCTCAGGAGGGTGGGGATATGGTCGTCCATTCCTCGACCCAGCATCCGACCGAGGTGCAGCACAAGGTGGCGCATGCGCTGCATCTGCCGATGTCCTCGGTCCGGGTGGAAGTGCGGCGGATGGGTGGCGGGTTCGGCGGCAAGGAAAGCCAGGGGAACGCGCTGGCGGTTGCCTGTGCGGTGGCGGCTGCCCGGCTGGGGCGGCCGTGCCGGATGCGGTATGACCGGGATGACGACATGGTCATCACGGGGAAGCGGCATGACCTGCGGATCATGTATCGCGCGGGGGTCGATGACGAGGGGCGGATTCTGGGGCTGGAGTTCACGCATCTGTTCCGCTGCGGCTGGTCTCAGGACCTTTCGCTGCCGGTCGCGGACCGGGCGATGCTGCATGCGGACAACTGCTATCACCTGCCCCACATTCGGATCGAGAGCCACCGGCTGAAGACGAATACCCAGAGTGCCACGGCCTATCGCGGGTTCGGGGGACCGCAGGGGATGGTGGGGATCGAGCGGGTTCTCGATCATGTGGCCTTTCTGGTCGGGCGGGAGCCGCTGGAGGTGCGCAAGGCCAACTTCTATCGCGGGATGGCAAGTGCGGATGCCTCCGGCGGGGATATTTCCGCAAAGATGAAAGGCCAGGAGAGTTCCAGGGGCGGGGAGGTCGATCTGACCTCTCGTGGGGCGGCGGCTCCGGTGGGCTCGCACGCGGTGCCGTCGGATGGGCGGGTGCAGACGACGCCCTATCACATGCCGGTGGAGGATTTCATCGGGCATGAGCTGGTGGCGGAGCTGGAGCGGACCAGCGACTACCGGGCGCGGAAGGCGGAGATTGCGGAGTGGAATGCGCGCAGTCCGGTGCTGAAGCGGGGGATCGCGCTGACTCCGGTGAAGTTCGGGATTTCCTTTACGCTCACCTGGCTGAACCAGGCGGGGGCCTTGGTGCATGTCTATCAGGATGGCTCCATCGCACTGAACCATGGCGGGACCGAGATGGGACAGGGGCTGTTCCAGAAGGTCGCGCAAGTGACGGCCTCGGTCTTCGGCCTGGACGTGGGCATGGTGAAGATCACCGCGACGGATACCGGGAAGGTGCCGAATACCAGCGCCACGGCGGCGTCGTCGGGGAGTGACCTGAACGGGATGGCGGCGAAGGCGGCGGCGGAGGTGATCCGGGGGCGGATCGCCGATTTCATTGCCGAGAAGCATCAGGTGGAGCCTGCGGCGGTGCGGTTCGTCGACGGGACGGTGCGCGTTGCGGGCGAGGTGTATGACTGGGCGCGGGTGGTGGCCTGGGCCTATCAGGCGCGGGTGTCGCTGTCGTCGACGGGGTACTATGCGACGCCGAAGATCATCTGGGACCGGGTGAAGGGGGTGGGACGGCCGTTCTACTACTTCGCCTATGGCGCGGCGGTGACCGAGGTGGTGATCGACCGGCTGACCGGGGAGAACCGGATCCTGCGGGCGGATCTGCTGCATGACACGGGGACTTCGCTGAACCCGGCCCTGGATATCGGGCAGGTCGAGGGGGCCTATGTGCAGGGCGCGGGCTGGCTGACCACGGAGGAGCTGGTCTGGGACGGGAAGGGTCGTCTGGCGACCCATGCGCCCAGCACCTACAAGATCCCGGCCTGTTCGGACCGACCCGACGTGTTCAACGTGGCGTTGTGGGGCAGGCCCAACCGGGAGGAGTCGGTCGGCAAGTCGAAGGCGGTGGGGGAGCCTCCGTTCATGCTGGGGATCTCGGCGCTTTATGCGCTGTCGGATGCAGTGGCGGCCTGCGGCGACGGGTCGGTGTACCCGGCGCTGGACGCTCCGGCCACGGCGGAGCGGGTGCTGATGGCGGTGCGGAGGGTGGAAGCGGGCCACGATTGTTCTGCGAAAAATCGGGGGGGTGGGGGGGTTTGACCTTTCGGCATTGGCGACGGCGCTGGCGGCCAAGGGTCGGGTGGCCCGGGTGGTGATCGCCGCAGTCGAGGGGTCGTCGCCGCGTGAGGTCGGGGCGTCGATGCTGGTCTTTGCGGACGGGCAATCGGGGACGATTGGCGGCGGGGCGCTGGAGTATGAGGCGGCCTTGCGGGCGCGAGTGCTTTTGGCCGGGAGCCCCCCACCCCATCCCTCCCCCACGGTGGGGGGAGGGAGCCTGTTGCGCCCGTCATCATGGGTCACGCTTCCGGCAAAGCGCCTCCCTCCCCCCCCGTGGGGGAGGGATGGGGTGGGGGGGCTCGGGTCGAGCGGGTCGCGCTGGGGCCGAGCCTCGGGCAGTGCTGTGGCGGGGCGGTGACCTTGTGGACCGAGGTGTTCGAGGCGGTGCCGGAGGCGGTGCCGGAGGCGGTGGCCGGTGTCGTGGCGCGGGGTCCGGGCGACATGCCCCTGGCGGTGAAGCGGGTGCTGGCGGCGGCGCGGGGGCAAGGGGTACGCCCCTCGCCCGGGCTGGTGGCCGGGTGGCTGATGGAGCCGGTGGCCGAGGCGGAGCGGCAGGTCTGGGTCTGGGGCGCGGGGCATGTGGGGCGGGCGTTGGTCAATGTGCTGGCCCCGCTGCCGGGGATTGCGGTGACCTGGGTGGATGTCTCGGCGGAGCGGTTCCCGGAGCGGGTGCCGGAGGGGGTCACTGTCGTTCCGGCCAGCGATCCGGCTATGGTGGCCGATCATGCCTCGGTGGATGCAGAGCATCTGGTGTTGACCTTTTCCCACGCGCTTGACCTGGAGCTGTGTCATCGGCTTTTGCTGCGTGGGTTCCGGTCCTGCGGGCTGATCGGGTCGGCGACCAAGTGGGCGCGGTTCCGGTCCCGCCTGCGGGCGCTGGGGCATGGGGCTGAGGCGGTCTCGCGCATCCGGTGTCCGATCGGCGATCCGGCCCTGGGCAAGCATCCGCAGGCGATTGCGATTGGGGTCGTGGCGGAGATGCTGCGGGCGCCCGTGGTGAAGGTGGGGGAGAAGCGGGCATGACGCGGCCAGAGTTGCTGAAGGTCGAGGGGATCACCAAGGCCTATCCGGGGGTGGTGGCGAACTCGGACGTGTCGTTCGCCATCGGCGAGGGGGAGATCCACGCGCTTCTGGGGGAGAACGGGGCGGGGAAATCGACGCTGGTCAAGATGATCTATGGGCTGGTGCGGCCGGACAGTGGGACGATGGCCCTGCGCGGGGCGGCTTACACGCCGTCGAAGCCGGCGGAGGCGCGGCGGCTGGGCGTGGCGATGGTGTTCCAGCACTTCAGCCTGTTCGAGGCGCTGAACGTGGCAGAGAACGTGGCCTTGGGCATGGAGAACCCGCCGCCGATGCGGGAGCTTGCGGCGCGGATCCGGGCAGTCAGCGAGGAATACGGGCTGCCGCTGGACCCCAGCCGGATGGTCGGCGACCTGTCGGCCGGCGAGCGGCAGCGGGTGGAGATCATCCGGTGCCTGCTGCAGGACCCGAAGCTCTTGATCATGGACGAGCCTACATCCGTGCTGACGCCGCAGGAGGTGGAGATCCTGTTCAAGACCCTGCGGCAGCTGTCCAGCGAGGGGACGGCGATCCTGTATATCAGCCACAAGCTGGAGGAAATCCGGTCCTTGTGCGACGAGGCGACGATCCTGCGGCGCGGGAAGGTGGTGGCCACTTGCACTCCGCGCGAGCGGACGGCGCGGGAGATGGCGGAGCTGATGGTCGGGGCGAGCCTCAAGACGCCGGAGCGGCGGGTGGGGGCCAAGGGTGCGGTGGCGCTGGGGGTGTCGGACCTGTCGGTGGCATCGCCGATTCCGTTCGGAACTTCGCTGAAAGGCATATCCTTCACGGTGGCGAAGGGCGAGGTCCTGGGCATCGCAGGCGTGGCGGGAAACGGGCAGGACGAGCTGTTGCTCGCGCTGTCGGGCGAACTGCGCTCGGCCCCCGACAAGGTGCGGGTGCTGAGCCAGCCTGTCGGCGATCTTGGGCCGGTGGAGCGGCGGCGCGCGGGTCTCGTGGCGGCGCCGGAGGATCGGTATGGGCACGCGGCGGCGCCGGACATGTCGTTGGTCGAGAACGCGTTTCTGACCGCGGGCGTGCGGAAGGGGCTGACGAAGAACGGGTTCGTGGACTGGGCCGGGACGCGCAGGTTCGCGGAGGAGATCATCGCAGCCTATGACGTAAGGACTCCGGGGCCGGATGTGGCGGCGCGGGCGCTGTCGGGAGGGAATTTGCAGAAGTTCCTGATGGGACGCGAACTGATGCAGGGCGCGCAGGTCATCGTCATCAACCAGCCGACCTGGGGGGTGGACGCGGCGGCGGCGGCGGCGATCCGGCAGTCGATCCTGGACCGGGCGGGCGAAGGCGCGGCGGTGGTGGTGATTTCGCAGGACCTGGATGAGCTGCTGGAAGTCGCGGACAGCTTTGCGGTCTTGAACGAGGGGAGGTTGACGAAACCGCGGCCGACCGAGGGGCTGACGATGGACGAGATCGGCCTGATGATGGGCGGGGCGCATGGCATGGAGGTCGCGCATCATGGGGCTTGAGATGGTTGGCCGGATGCCCCCCACCCCCGGCCCCTCCCCGCGCAGGGGAACGGGAGGCGCGGGTTTCGCCTTGAGGCCCTGGCTTGCGGCCTGTGCGCCCGTTGGACTGTCGGAGCGGGGGCCTGCCCCCGCACCCCCGGGATATTTGTGCAAAGATGAAAGGGGCTTGGCGTGCTGAGGCTTGAGAAGCGCCCGACACCGAGCCGGTTCTGGCTTTATGCGACTCCGCCTGTTGCGGTGGTGCTGACGATGATCGCGGGGGGCGTGCTGTTCGCCGCGATGGGGAAGAACCCGGCCGAGGTGATCCGCACGATCTTCTGGGATCCGGTCTTTGGCGAGTTCGCGTTCTATCTGCGCGGGCAACTCCTGGTGAAGGCGGGGCCCTTGATCCTGATCGCCATCGGGCTGGCGCTGGGGTTCCGGGCGGGGATCTGGAACATCGGCGCGGAAGGCCAGTACATCATGGGCGCGATCTTCGGCGCCTCGGTCGGGCTGGCGGTGTTTCCGACCGAAAGCCGGTGGATCTTTCCGGTGATGGTCGTCGCGGGGGCCTTTGGCGGCTGGCTCTGGGCGATGATCCCGGCGATCCTGAAGACGCGGTTCAACACGAACGAGATCCTTGTCAGCCTGATGCTGGTCTATGTGGCCGAGACGATCCTGGCCAAGGCCTCGACGGGGTTTCTGAAGAACCCCGAGGGGATGGGCTTTCCGGGGAGCCGCAACTTCTCCAGCTATCCGGCGGCGCAGAATGGCTATCTGTATGAGCCGCTGGGCCTGCATTGGGGCGGAGTGGCGGCGCTGGTGACGGCGGTGCTGGCCTATATCCTGCTGACGCGGCATCAGGCGGGGTTCCAGATCCGACTGGCCGGGCAGGCGCCGCGGGCGGCGCGGTTCCATGGGGTTTCGCCCGCACGGCTGGTGGTGTTGTGCATGGGGATTTCCGGCGCGCTGGCGGGGCTGGCGGGGATGTTCGAGGTGACGGGTCCGGCCGGGCAGGTGAGCATCGACTTCAACACCGGCTACGGGTTCACCGCGATCATCGTGGCCTTCCTCGGGCGACTGAACCCCCTGGGGATCGTGCTGGCGGGGTTCCTGATGGCGCTGACCTATGTGGGGGGCGAGATGGCGTCCACGAACCTTGGCCTGCCGGATGCAGCGATCCAGGTGTTCCAGGGGATGCTGTTGTTCTTCCTTCTGGCGGTGGACGTGTTGACGAACTATCGGTTCCGGCTGGCGGTGGGGGCGCATTGAGATGGATCTTGGCGGTATCAATCCGGTCATCCTGATCGCCACGCTGATGGCCTCGGCGGTGCCGATCCTGCTGGCGGCGCTGGGCGAGACGGTGGTCGAGCGCGCGGGCGTGCTGAACCTGGGCGTCGAGGGGATGATGGTCATCGGGGCGTTGGGCGGCTTCGTCGTCGCGGTCGGGACCGGAAGCCCCCTGCTGGGCTTTGTCGGCGGGGCGGTGGCGGGTGCGGTGCTGAGCCTGATCTTCGCGGCGCTGACGCAGGTGTTCCTGGCGAACCAGGTGGCGACGGGGCTGGCGTTGACGCTGTTCGGGCTGGGGGTCTCGTCCCTGGGCGGGCAGGGCTACAACGGGATCAAGCCTCCGGCCACGGGGCCGCTGTTGCCGGATGCGCTGGCGGATTTGCCGGTGGTGGGACCGATCCTCTTCGGCCATGACTGGGTGGTCTATTTCAGCATCGCGATGACGGCGGTGCTGTGGTGGGTGCTGAAGGCGACGCGGGTGGGGCTGATCATCCGGGCGGTCGGCGAAAGCCATGAGGCCGCCCATGCCCTGGGCTACAAGGTCAACCGGATTCGGCTTTTGTGCATCGCCTTCGGGGGGGCGATGGCGGGGATGGGCGGCGCCTACCTGAGCCTGGTCCGCGTGCCGCAATGGGTGGACGGGATCACCGCCGGCGCGGGCTGGATCGCGCTGGCCATCGTGGTCTTCGCCAGCTGGAAGCCCTGGCGGGTGCTGATCGGTGCCTATCTGTTCGGCGGCATCACCGTGCTTCAGCTGAACCTGCAGGTCGCGGGATCCGGCATCCCGGTCGAGTACTTGTCCATGGCCCCCTATCTGATAACCATCCTTGTGCTGGTCATCATGTCGGCGGGGCGACGGGGCAAGGCCAACGGGGCTCCGGCCGCGCTGGGACAGAACTTTCACGCCTCGCGCTGAGGCACAAAACTGCGGGGCCGACGGTCCCGCCACCAAGGGGAGTACAGGGATGAAACGGAGAAATCTGCTGGCCACGGCAGCGATGGGGCTTACGCTGGCCTTCGGCGGCGCGGCCTTCGCGCAAGGCATGGAGAAGGTGAAGGCCTGCTTCGTCTATGTCGGCCCGATCGGCGACGGCGGCTGGACCTATCAGCACCACCAGGGCGCGCTGGCCGTGCAGGAGGCCTTTGGCGAGAAGGTCGAGATCCAGTGGCAGGAAAGCGTGCCGGAAGGCGCCGATGCGGAACGCGTGCTGACGCAGATGGCCCTGGGCGGCTGCAACATCATCTTCACCACCTCGTTCGGCTACATGGACCCGACCAACGCCGTCGCCGCCAAGTTCCCGGACGTGAAGTTCGAACATGCGACCGGCTTCAAGCGCGAGCATCCGAACGTCAGCACCTATAACGCCCGCTTCTACGAAGGCCGTGCGGTGCAGGGCCACATCGCGGGCAAGATGACCAAGTCGAACAAGATCGGCTACATCGGGTCCTTCCCGATCCCCGAGGTCATCATGGGGATCAACGCCTATTACCTGCACGCCAAGAAGGCGAACCCGAATGTCGAGCTGTCGGTGGTCTGGGCCTATACCTGGTTCGACCCCGCCAAGGAGGCCGATGCCGCCCGTGCCCTGATCGACCAGGGCGTGGACGTCATTGCGGCGCATACCGATTCGACCGCTCCGCTGGCCGAGGCCGCGAAGACCCCGGGCGTGATCGGTTTCGGTCAGGCCAGCGACATGGCGATCCCGGAATACATGCCGACGCCTCGGGTGTCGTCGATCATCGACAACTGGGCGCCCTACTACGTCAAGCGCGTGGGCGAGCTGATGGACGGGACCTATGCCCAGGTGGACAGCTGGGCCGGGATCAAGGAAGGCGAGGTCGAGATCGGCGTGATCACCGAGGCCGTGCCGGCCGATGTGAAGGCCGAGGCCGAGGCGCTGCGCGACGCGATCGCGGCGGGGACCTATCACCCGTTCACCGGGCCGATCAACAAGCAGGACGGCAGCCCCTGGCTGGCCGAGGGCCAGACCGCCCCGGATGGCGACCTTCTGGGGATGAACTTCTATGTCGAGGGGATTGTCGGCGACATTCCCCAGTGATCCAGGTCGGAGCGGGGGCCCAGCCCCCCGCACCCCCCGGGATATTTGGGCAAAGATGAAAGGGCATGGGGTTTCCGTGCCCTTTCTTTGGTGGAGGGAAGCGGGATGGACGCGGATTTTCTGATCGTCGGTGGCGGGATTGCCGGGGTTTCCGCGGCAGCGCGCCTGTCGGAGCTGGGGACGGTGATCCTGCTGGAGGCCGAGGATGTGCTGGCGCATCACGCGAGCAGCCGGTCGGCGGCGCTGTATGAGCCGCGCTATGGCGCGCCGGCGGTGGTGGGGCTGTCGATGGCGTCCGAGGCGCATTTCCGCAGCTTGCCGGGGGTATTGAGCCCCAGGGGATTGATGCTGGTGGCAAAGGCCGAGGCGCGGGAGGCCTTTGAAACGGATGTCGAGGCGATGGCCTTCGATCCGATCAGCGTGGCCGAGGCGCGGGAGATCGTGCCGATCCTGAACCCGGAGGTGGTGGCGCTGGCGGGCTATGCCAGCCATGCCGAGGATGTGGATACCGACCTGCTGATCCAGGGCTTCGCGCGCGAGGCCAAGGGGCGCGGGGCGCAAGTGGTGACGAAGGCGCGGGTGAGCGGGATCGCCCGCGAGGGCGCGGGGTGGCGCGTCAGTTCGGCGGTGGGGGAGTTCTCCGCGCGGATGATCGTCAATGCGGCCGGAGCCTGGGTGGACCAGGTGGCGGCGATGGCGGGGGTGCGGCCGCTGGGGTTTACTCCGTATCGGCGGTCGATGGCGCGGCTGCCGGCGCCGGGTGGGCTGGACGTGAGCCGCTGGCCGATGCTGTTCGGACCGGGCGAGGATTGGTATGCCAAGCCGGACGCGGGGGCGCTGATCGTTTCCCCCGCCGAGGAGGACCTGATGGAGCCGCATGACGCCTGGGCCGATGACATGGTCCTGGCCGAGGGGTTGGCGCGCTATGAGGAGATGGTGACGGAACCCGTGACACGGCTGCTGGCGAGTTGGGCGGGGCTGCGCACCTTTTCGCCCGACCGGGTGCTGGTGATCGGGCGGGATGTGCGCGAACCGTCGTTCTTCTGGCTGGCCGGACAGGGCGGCTACGGGTTCCAGACCTGTCCGGCGGCCAGCCGGCTGGCGGCGGACCTGATCGGCGGCCGGGCGCCCGAGATCGGGGCGGATCTGGTCGCCGCGCTGGACCCGGCGCGGTTCGGTTGAGGCAGGTCAAGGCGGCCTTTCTCGCCCCATGCGATGGGGCGGGAAAAGGAGAGTGCCATGGACGCTTACAAGGAAAAGATCACCGGGATGCGCAAGGAGTTGCGCGCGCTGAACGCCCTGGTGCCCGAGACTGCCAAGGGTTTTGGCGAATTGTCGAGGGCGGTCAAGGACAACGGGCCGCTGAGCGTGAAGGAGAAGGAATATATCGCGCTGGGGATGTCGGTCGTGCTGCGCTGCGAGCCCTGCATCAACTTTCACGTCGAGGCGCTGATGAAGGCGGGCGCAACGCGCGAGGAGTTGGGCGATGTTCTGGCGATGGCAGTGCAGATGGGCGGCGGGCCGGGGCTGATGTATGCGGGCCATGCGCTGGCCTGCTGGGACGAGCTGGCGGCGCAGGCGTGACGGGGTTTGCCGCCGAGGGGTGAAATTCCCGCGTGACAGGCGGCACGGCGCGCGGCAGCATCGGGCCATGCGCGCCCTCGTCCTTCTTCTGCTTCTCGCCGCTTGCGGCATGTCCCCCCGCCCGTCGCAGGAGGAGACGATCACCGTCACCACCTCGAACTTCCGCGATGCCGATCCGACCGACTGGCCGGGCCGGTCGCCCGATCGCTATCCGGTGCACGGGATCGATCTGTCGCGGTTCCAGACGGCGGTGGACTGGCCGACGGCGCGGGCGAACGGGGTGAACTTCGCCTTCATCAAGGCGACCGAGGGCGGCGACATGGTGGACCCGCTATTCGCGGACCACTGGCGCGGCGCGGGCGCGGCGGGGGTGAAGCGGGGGGCCTATCACTTCTTCTACCACTGCCGCCCGGCGGCCGAGCAGGCGCGCTGGTTCATCCGGCATGTGCCCAAGGTGCCGGGCGCCCTGCCCCCGGTGCTGGACATGGAGTGGACCCCCACCAGCCCGACCTGCACGATCCGCCGGGACGGGGCGACGATCCGGCAGGAGGCGCGCATCTTCGCCGACATCGTCGCGCGGCATTATGGGCAGCGGCCCATCGTCTATACCACGGTCGATTTCTACGAGGACACCGAACTGTGGCGGCTGGAGGGGGTGGAGTTCTGGCTCCGCTCGGTCGCGGACCATCCGGGCGAGGTCTATGGCGGCGGCGACTGGAGCTTCTGGCAATATACCTCGACCGGGGTGGTGCCGGGGATCGCGGGCGAGGTAGATATCAACGTCTTCGCCGGGTCCAAGGCCGCCTGGGCGCGCTGGCTGGGCGGGCGGACGCTTTAGCGCCGACGCCGGTCGCGCCAGCGGCGAAGCCAGGCCTTGCCGGTGCGGCGTGCCCGGATGATGAGGACCGAGATCGGACCGCGCAGGATCGGAAGGTCGACGGCCAGCAACAGGAGGCCGAGGGGCAGCATCCAGATGCCGAGGACCGGCAGGAAGGAGAAGACGCCTCCGGCGATCAGGGCAAGGGCAACGGGAAAGCGGATCGGGAACCAGCTATCACGCCGCAGGGTGGACATGGGCGCACGCAGAGGCGGGAACAGCCGCTCCAGCGCGTCGAATTGTCGTTGGAACCTGCGTTCCCGTCTTTGCTTCGCGACCATCGGGTAGAAATGGGTATGGCGGGCGCGGCTTCAAGACGGCAGCCCGGGGTCCAGCCGCAAATCGCCGGGCCGCCGAAATCTTCGAAGATTTCGGACCGGAGCCTTTGAGGGCTCCGGCGCGATTTCTTCGAAGAAATCGCTTACCCGTCGATGCGGATGCGGGCGTTGGTCGGGTCGAAGGGGCTGTCCTCGGTGACGACGGCGTCCCATTCCTTGAGCTGGATCTTGACCTTCAGCTTCTGGCCCGGTTCCGCCAGGGCGGCGGGGACGTAGCCCATGCCGATCTGCTTGCCGAAGGCGACCGAGTAGCCGCCCGAGGTCAGGCGACCGACCTTGATGCCGTCATGGATGATCGCCTCTTTCCCCCAGGGATCGGTGTCCGACGGGCCGTCGATCAGCAGCGTCACGCACTTGGCGCGGATGCCGGTCGCCAGCATCTTCTCCTTGCCGCGGAAGTCCTTCGACAGGTCCACGAAGCGGTCGAGTGCGGCCTCCAAGGGGGTCGCGTCGCGGCCGAGTTCGGAGCCGAAGGCGCGGTAGGATTTCTCTTGCCGCAGCCAGTTCTGAGCCCGGGCGCCGACGCCTTTCAACCCGTGCTTCTCGCCCACCGACCAGATCAGGTCCCAGAGGTAGCGGCCGAATTCGATCGGGTAATGGAGTTCCCAGCCGAGTTCCCCGGTATAGGCCACGCGGACGGCGCGCACCGGGCACATGCCAAGCTCGATGTCGCGGTAGGAGAGCCAGGGGAAGCGCTTGTTGCCAAGGACGGTGTCGGGGTCGGCGTCCTTGACGATCTCTTTCAGCAGCGCACGGGCGTTCGGGCCGGCCAGCGCATAGACGCCCCACTGGGTGGTGACGTCGTGGATGTCGATGTGGCCTTTCCCCTCGGCCATCCAGTCGTCGGCGGCCTTTTGCAGGAAGTCGTAGTCATAGGCCGTCCAGGCGCCGGCGGAGATCAGGTAGTATTCGTCCTGCTTCAGCCGGACGATGGTGTATTCGGTCCGGGTCGTGCCGTGGTCGGTCAGGGCATAGGTCAGGTTGATCCGGCCCACGTTCGGCAGCTTGTTGCAGGTGAAGTGGTCGAGGAAGGCCGTTGCCCCCGGCCCGCGCACCAGATGCTTGGTGAAGGCCGAGGCGTCGATGATGCCCACGGTGTTGCGGACGGCTTCGGCTTCGGCCTTGGCGTAGGGCCACCAGGTGCCGCGACGGAAGCTGCGGCCATTGTGGTCGAAGTCGGCAGGCGCGTCCTTGGGGCCGTAGTAGTTCGGGCGTTCCCAGCCGTTCACCTGGCCGAACTGCGCGCCCATTTCCTTTTGCCGGTCATAGGCCGGCGCGGTGCGCAGCGGGCGGCAGGCTTCGCGTTCCTCGTCCGGGTGGTGCAGGATGAAGACGTGGTCGTAGCACTCCTCGTTCTTGCGGGAGGCGTATTCGGTGGTCATCCAGCCGCCGAAGCGCTTGGGGTCGAGGGAGGCCATGTCGATCTCGGCCTCGCCTTCGGTCATCATCTGGGCGAGGTAATAGCCCGTGCCGCCCGCGGCGGTGATGCCGAAGGAGAAGCCTTCCGCCAGCCACATGTTGCGCAGGCCCGGGGCGGGGCCGACCAGCGGGTTGCCGTCGGGCGTGTAGCAGATCGGGCCGTTGTAGTCGTCCTTGAGGCCCACGGTCTCCGACGACGGAATCCGGTGGATGAAGGACATGTATTCCTGCTCGATCCGCTCCAGATCCAGCGGGAAGAGGTCGGCGCGGAAGCTGTCGGGGACGCCATACTGGAAGCGGGCGGGGGCGCCCTTTTCGTAAGGCCCGAGGATCCAGCCGCCGCGTTCTTCGCGGACGTACCACTTGGCGTCGGCGTCGCGGAGGACCGGGTGCTGCGGGTTGGTCTTGCGCCATTCGACAAGGGCCGGGTCGGGCTCGGTCACGATGTACTGGTGTTCGACCGGGATCGCGGGGGTCGTGATGCCGAGGAGGCGGGCGGTGCGCTGCGCGTGGTTGCCGGTGGCGGTGACGACATGTTCGGCGGTGATGTCGAACTTGTCCTCGGTGGCGACCAGCATGCCGCCCTTTTCCTCAAGCCGGGTGCAGGAGACGATCCATTCGCTGCCGGTCCAGCGGTAGCCGTCGACCTGGATTTTCCGTTCGATGGTCGCGCCCAGCTGGCGGGCGCCCTTGGCCATCGCCTGCGTCACGTCGGCCGGGTTGATGTAGCCGTCCTGCGGGTGGTAGAGCGCGCCGATCAGATCCTCGGTCCGCACCAGCGGCCAACGGTCCTTGATCTCTTTCGGCGTCAGGAATTCGTGGTAGACCCCGGCGGTTTCGGCGACGGAGGAATAGAGCATGTACTCGTCCATCCGCTGCTGATGTTGCGCCATCCGCAGGTTGCCGACGACGTAGAAGCCGGGGTTCAGGCCGGTTTCCGCCTCCAGCCCCTTGTAGAAGTCGACCGAGTACTTGTGGATGTGGGTGGTTGCGTAGCTCATGTTGAAGAGCGGCAACAGGCCTGCGGCGTGCCAGGTGGAACCGGCGGTGAGTTCGTCGCGCTCGACCAGCATGGTGTCCCAGCCGGCCTTGGCCAGGTGGTAGGCGATCCCGGTGCCGACTGCGCCGCCACCGACGACAAGGGCTTTGACATGGGTTTTCATCGGGAGCCTCCGGGAGATGGGTTTGCCCCTATCTGCCAGAGGCAGGGGAAACCGGGCAAGTCTGCCCGACCTTTGGCGTCAGAAAACGACATGTCGGACGGGCAGGCGCCGCTTTGCCAGCTTGTGAGGATGGGACGGAGCGGTAACCTAGGGGCGCTGATCGATGACTTCGTTACTCCTCGCGGGTCCCGACGAGGAGACGCCGTCGAACGAGGAGGGGCCGAGGGAGGAAAGCGATGGAGCGTTTTGCCGACCGTCGTGCCGCGGGGCGCGCGCTGGCTGCCAGGATGGGCGGGCTTGGCGGGCCGGAGGCTATCGTGCTGGCCCTGCCGCGCGGGGGGCTGCCGGTAGCGGATGAGGTCGCCCGGGCGCTGGGGGCGGCGCTGGACGTGGTCCTGGTGCGCAAGATCGGGATGCCGGGGAACCGCGAGCTGGCGTTGGGGGCCATCGCCGGGCCGGAGGGCGGGACCATGGTGCTGAACGAGGCACTGGTCCACGCCTTCGGCATCGAGCCGGAGGTGATCGAGGCGCAGGCCGCGCCGGAACGGGTGGAGCTGGCGCGGCGGCGCAAGCTGTGGGGCGCGGGCCTGGCGCCGGGTGCGCTGAAAGGCAAGCGGGTGATCCTGGTGGATGACGGGATCGCGACCGGGGCCACGATGCGCGCGGCGATCGGGGCGGTGCGTGCCGAGGCCCCGGCCGAAGTGATCGTCGCGGTCCCGGTCGCGGCGCCCGACACGCTGGACGAAATGCGGCGGCTGGCCGACCGCGTGGTCTGTCTTGCTGCGCCCGAGGGTTTTACCGCGGTCGGCCTGCATTATGCCAGCTTTCCGCAGCTTGAGGATGCCGATGTGCAGGCTATCCTCGCTGCGCGGCCAGAGGGAGGGCCGACAGGATGAGCCAGTTCAACCAGCCGCTTGGCGGCAACGAGATGCCCCGCTTCGGTGGCCCGGCAACGATGATGCGGCTGCCGTCGGCCAGCAGCCCGAAGGGGCTGAACGTGGCCTTCATCGGGATCCCGATGGACCATGGTACCTCCAACCGGCCGGGCACGCGGCTTGGACCTCGGCAGATCCGGGACGAAAGCCGGATGCTGCGGCCCTATAACATGGCGACCGGAGCGGCGCCGTTCGAGCATCTGCAGGTCGCGGACCTGGGCGATGTGGCGATCAACACCTTCGACCTGAAGAAGTCGGTGGAGATCATCGCGGCCCACTATCGCGCGGTCCTGGCCGAGGGGGTGACGCCGCTGACGCTGGGCGGCGACCATACGCTGACCTGGCCGATCCTGCGCGCGATGAAGGAACGGCACGGGCCGGTCGCGCTGATCCACATCGACGCCCATGCGGATATCAACGAGACGATGTTCGGCGAGACCGTGGCCCACGGCTGCCCCTTCCGCCGCGCCTGGGAGGAAGGCTGTCTGATCAATGACAAGGTGTTCCAGATCGGCCTGCGCGGGACCGGCTACAGCCCCGACGATTTCAACTGGGCACGGGACCAGGGCTGGACCGTGGTGCAGGCCGAGGAATGTTGGTGGAAGTCACTGACCCCGCGGATGGCACGGATCCGCGAGCGGATCGGCGATGCGCCGGTCTATGTCAGCTATGACATCGACAGCCTGGATTCCGCCTTTGCCCCCGGCACCGGCACGGTCGAGCCGGGCGGCCTGACCACCTGGCAGGCGCTGGAGATCATCCGGGGCTGCGCGGGCTTGAACATCGTCGGCGGCGATCTGGTCGAGGTCTCGCCGCCCTTCGATCCAAGCGGCAATACCGCGCTGATCGGGGCGAATCTGCTGTACGAGATGCTTTGCGTCCTGCCCGGCGTGCCGCAGGGGGCGCCGCGGACCTCGGGGCTGCGGTTCTAGTCGGACGTCCCGGCCACGCTGCACCGCTTGGACCCGCCGGTTCCCTTGTCGCAGACCACCTGGGGGGCCGAGGTTCCTTCCTGCGGGGCCTCGGCTTCTGCCTGACCGAAGAGCGAGCTCAGGAATCCGCCGCCCGCGCCCGGTTCGGGCTGGGTTTCGGCGAGGCGGGCCGCGTCGACCTGGTGCCGGGCCTCGCGGTCGGCAGCCTGCGCGGCCTGGCGATCGGCAAGGTCGGCAACATAGGCCGCACGCGCCTCCGCGTCCAGCGCCGAGGCCAGCACGATGACCGGCACCTGACCGAGCCCGGCCTGCTGGTCGACCACGGCGGCGTTCATCGCCGCGACATGCAGGGTCTGGAAGAAGGGCACCAGGTCCCGGTCCCGCATCCGCTCGGGGGCCAGCACCCGCAGATGGATCTGCGCGCCGACATCGGCGAAGAAGTAGCGCGCCCTGACCCCATCCGGCAGCAGATCCTCCTGAACGTCAAGACCGCGCACCGTCATGAATTCGGTCCCCGAGAAGCGGGCGGCGCGCGTCTGCAACTCCACCCGTTCCGACAGGGCGGCCAAGTCGGTGAAGGTTGAATCGGGATAGCGCACCGCCTGGAAGATGACGGTGCGGCCGTCGCGTTCATACGTGAGGGCGGCGGTCTCGACTCCGCGGCCCTTTGCCTCTTGCGCGACCGCCTGGATATGGGCGAGCACGTCCGCCGGGGCCGAGCGGCGGTCTTCCGGCATGAAGGCGTCGATGTCGGCCGCTTCGGTCGGGCGTCCGGTCCAGCCTTCCGGCGCGCGGGGAAGCATGGCGGCAAGCTCACGCGGCAGGCCTGTCGCCCCGCCGCCCTGGCCGGCGACAAAGCCCGGATAGCCGCGCAGATAGGCCAGGAAGCCCTGCCCCTCGGCATCGGTGCGGCCGGACCAGCGGCCAGAGGTGGTGAAGTCGGCGACGGCAAAGGCGCCCAGACCGAACACCAGGGTCACCAGCAGACTTAGAACGCGGAACACGAAGGCGGCCTCCCTGGAGCTGATCCGGGGTTAGTTGGTAATTTGGGCAAGGTTCGGGCAGGGGCTTGGCATTTTTGCCGCGCGCCTAGGCCCGGCGCAGGGCGGTGCCAAGCGCGAAGGCCAGGGCTGCGACCACGATGATCGAGGGACCGGCCGGCGTGTCCTGCCAGAGGGAGAGGCCGAGCCCCCCCAGTCCCGCCACCATGCCGATGCCGGTCGCGGTGGCGGCCATCGCCTCGGGCGTGCGGGCAAGGCCGCGGGCGGCGGCGGCGGGTATGATCAGCATGGCGGCGATCAAGAGCGCGCCCACGACCTTCAGCGCGACGGCGACGACAAGCGCAAGGGCGATGACAAGGACCAGCCGCTCTCGATCCGGGCGGATGCCGGCGGCATGGGCCAGGTCCTCGCTCAGGGTGGCGGTGAGCAGCGCCTGCCAGCGCCAGGCCAGAAGGCCGAGGACCAGAAGCGAACCGCCCCAGATCAGCGCAAGGTCGGTGCGGCTGACGGCAAGGATATCGCCGAAGAGATAGGCGGACAGGTCGGTGCGGACCGTCGGGAAGTAGCTGACCGCGACAAGCCCGAAGGCCAGCGCCGAATGGGCCAGGACGCCCAGCGTCGTGTCCATGGCCCAGCCCTTGGCGGCAAGACTGGCGACCGTCACCGCCATCGCCAGCGCCACGACAAGCGTGCCAAGGCCGATCGGCAGGTCGGTCGCCAGCGCCAGCGCGACGCCCAGGATCGCGGCATGTGCGGTCGCATCGCCGAAATAGGCCATCCTGCGCCAGACGACGAAGGACCCAAGCGGTCCGGTGGCGAGCGACAGGCCGGTGGCGGCCAGTGCGGCGCGGGTCAGGAAATCGTCAAGCATGATGGTGGTCGTGATGATGATGGTGGGGTTCGCCGTCCGCGTGGTCGTGGTCGTGTTCGTGCCGGTACAGCGCCAGCGCGCCCTGTGTTCCAAGGCCGAAGAGCGCCCGGTATTCCGGCGCGGTCGAGACGACGCGGGGTGTCCCCTCGCAGCAGATATGGCCGTTCAGGCAGATCACCCTGTCGCTGGCGGCCATGACGACATGCAGGTCGTGGCTGACCATGAGGATCGCCGCCCCGGTGTCACGGCGCACTTCCTCGATCAGGCGGTAGAAGGCGGCCTCGCCCGGTTGGTCAAGGCCCTGCGTCGGCTCGTCCAGCATCAGGACCTGTGGCTTGCCCAGCAGGGCCCGCGCCAGCACAACGCGCTGCAGCTGCCCGCCGGAAAGCTGGGTCATCTGGTCGGCCTCGTGCCCCGCCATGCCGGTCCGCGTCAGCGCCTCAGCGGCGGCCTGGTCGCTGACGCGGGTCGGCAGCGACAGGAAGCGGCGCACGGTCATCGGCATGGTCCGGTCGATCATCAGCCGCTGCGGCACATAGCCCAGGCGCAGGCCCGGCGCGCGGGTCACCCGGCCCTCGGCCACGGGGACGATACCCAGAAGCGCGCGGAGAAGCGTGGACTTGCCCGAGCCATTGGGGCCGAGGATGGTTACGATCTCTCCCGGCGCGAGGCTGAGGGTCACGTCATGCAGGACCTCGTCCCCGCCGAAGCGGACGCAGATATGGATGGCGGCAAGCAGGCTCATGGTTGCTCCTGACAGGCAGGGCAGAGGCCAAGGGCCTCGATCATGCTGCGTTCGATGGTGAAGCCCAGTTGCGCGGCCTCGGCTTCGAGGGCGCTGCGGGCGGAGGTGGCGGCGGCCTCGGCCACGGACTGGCAGGCGCGGCAGATGAGGAAGGCGGGGGCGTGGGCCTCGCCGGGATGGGCGCAGGCGGTGAAGGCGTTCAGGCGCTGGATGCGGTGGGCAAGGCCCTGGTCCACCAGGAACTCCAGTGCGCGATAGGCTATGGGGGGCTGATTGCCGAAGCCGTCAGAGGCCAGGCGGGCCAGCACGTCATAGGCGCCAAGCGCACGGTGATCCTCCAGCAGGATCTCCAGCACGCGGCGGCGGACCGGAGTCAGCCGGGCGCCCCTGGCGGCGGTGATCGCCTCGGCCCGCTGCAGGGCATCGGCCGCGCAATGGGCGTGGTCATGCGCGGCGAAGGCCAGGTCGGGCGCGGCGCAGCCGGGGCAATGGGCGGGATCGTGCGGGGCGGGCATCAGAGGGGCTTGACCTGTTATGTTATTACATACATAGACCAGCGTCGAAGCAGACGAAAGGCCTTTCCCATGCGTTATATCATAACTGCCCTTTTGGCCAGCACCCCGGCCCTCGCCGAAGTTCCACAGGTGGTGACCGACATCCCCCCGGTTCATGCGCTGGTGGCGCAGGTGATGGGAGACCTGGGTCAACCGGACCTGCTGCTGGCCAAGGGCGCGGACGAACATGACTTCCAGCTGCGCCCCAGCCAGGCGGCGGCGGTGGCGGAATCGGGCCTCGTGGTCTGGATCGGCCCAGAGCTGACCCCCTGGCTGGCCAGCGCGCTGGAGACACGACCCGAGGGCGCGGCGGTCCTGGGGCTGCTGGACGCCGAGGGCACGGCGCTGCGCGCCTATGGCGAGACGGGCGAGGATCCCGGGCATGACGACCACGCCGGGGACGCGGGCCATGAGGACCATGGGAACGACGATCACGCCGACGAGGCCGGGCACGAGGGGCACGACCATTCCGGCACCGATCCGCATGTCTGGCTGGACCCCGGCAATGCGCAGGCCTGGCTGGGGCTGATCGCGGCAGAGCTGGCGCGGCTGGACCCGGAGAACGCGGCGACCTATGCGGCCAATGCGGCGGCGGCCGGAGCGGAGCTTGCGGCGCTGGACGCAAAGCTGACCGCGCGGCTGGAGCCGGTGAAAGGCAGGCCGGCGGTGACCTTCCACGACGCCTATGGCTATTTCGGCGCGCATTACGGGCTGGATTTCGTGGGCAGCGTGGCGCTGGGGGATGCGGCCTCGCCCGGGGCGGCGCGGCTGCAGGAGCTGCGCGCGACCATGGAGGCGGGCAATGTGCTGTGCATCTTCCCCGAGGTGCAGCACGACCCGAAGCTGGTCGAGCAGATGGCCGAAGGAACCGGGGCCAAGATCGGCGGGGCGCTGGACCCGGTGGGCTCGTCGCTGGAGCCGGGGCCGGGGGCCTATTCGGCACTGCTGACCGGGATGGCCGAGACGATTGCCGGGTGCCTTGAAGGGTAAGGTGGGCGGTGCGCCCACCCTACCGGGTGAATGTCAGCCTAGGGTGGGCGATATCGCCCACCCCATGATCGTCAGATCAGACCTTCCTTGCGGAACAGCGCCTTCAGGTCGGTCTCGGGCCGCGCGCCGAAGTGGCTGATCACCTCGGCCGCCGCGACGCAGCCCATCCGGCCCGCGACGGCCAGCGACTGCCCAGTCGCCAGCCCGTACAGGAACCCGGCGGCGAACTGGTCCCCTGCCCCGGTCGCATCAACTGGCACCACGCGGTTGACCGGCACGATGGCCTCTTCCTCGCCGCGCACCACGATCACGTCATGGCCCGAGCGGGTGCAGACCACCAGCCCCGCATCCGATGCCGCCTGCTCCAGCGCAGTGGAGAGGTCGGTCTGATACAGCGAGCACCATTCGTGTTCATTGCCGATCACATAGTCCAGCGATTTGACCAGCCGACGGAAGTCGTCGCGGTGCCGGTCGACGCAGAACGGGTCGGACAGCGCGATCCCCGCCTTGCCCCCCGCGGCATGGCAAAGCTCCACCGCGCGTTCGAAGGCCTGTTTGCCCTTGGGCTTGTCGTAGAGATAGCCTTCCAGGAACAGGATCTCGGCCTTGCCCGCCACGCTGTCGGACACGTCATCGGGGCCAAGTTCGGAGGAAATCCCGAGATAGGTGTTCATCGACCGCTCGCCGTCCGGCGAGACGAAGATCATGCTGCGCGAGGTCGGAAGTTCGCCCCCTGGCACGGGCGGGTTGACGAAATCCGTCCCCTCCTGCGCCATGGTCTGGGCATAGAACCGGCCAAGCGCATCGTCATGGACCCGGCCGATGAAGGCCGTCGTCAGGCCCAGGTTCCCCAGCCCCGCGAGCGTATTGGCCACCGACCCGCCCGGCGCCTGCTGCCGGTTGGTCATCGCGCCATAGAGCATCTCGCCCCGCTCGCGTTCGACCAGCTGCATGATGCCCTTCTGGATGCCCATCAGGTCGAGAAAGGACTCATCGGCGGTGGAAAACACATCGACAATGGCATTGCCGATGCCGACGACCTGGTAGGACTTCATGCGGTCTTCTCCGGGTAAAGGCACCAGTCCCGGATCGGGCAGATGCCGCATTTGGGTTTGCGCGCGACGCAGATATACCGGCCGTGCAGGATAAGCCAGTGATGCGCGTGGTGCTGATATTCGGCGGGGACATTGTCCTCGATCGCGCGTTCGACGGCGGCTTCGTCCTTGCCCGGGCAGATCCCGGTCCGGTTGCCGACGCGGAAGATATGGGTGTCGACCGCCTGCGCCGGGTGGTGGAACCACATGTTCAGGACCACGTTCGCCGTCTTGCGGCCCACCCCCGGCAGGGTGACCAGAGCAGCGCGAGAGCTGGGCACCTCGCCCCCGAAATTCTCGATCAGCAGGCGCGAGAGCTTGATGACGTTCTTCGCCTTGTTGCGGTAAAGGCCGATGGTCTTGATATGCTCGATCAGCCCCTCCTCACCCAGGGCGAGCATCTTCTCGGGCGTGTCGGCAACCTGGAACAGCTTGCGCGTGGCCTTGTTCACGCCGACATCCGTGGCCTGCGCGGACAGGGCCACGGCAACCAGGAGGGTGAAGGCGTTGGTGTGCTCCAGTTCACCCTTGGGATGCGGCTCGGCCTCGGCGAAGCGGGCAAAGATCTGTTTCAGCGTGGCATAGGGAAGTTGCGAGGTCATGGCGCCTTATGCAGCATGAAACGGGGCCTGCGACAAGGCGCAGGAAACGGGTCGCGGCAGCGGACGCAGGGCGGTACACCGAAGCAAAGGCTCGTCGATGACTTCGACACTCCTCGTCGTCCGTCCCGCGCGGAGAAGACGAAGGCGCCCGACGGGCAGTTCCGAGGACACTACGATGACCGACCAGTCTTCCGCCTACCATTACCAGGTGATCGCCCGCGCCCTTCGGGTGATCGACGCGGAGGGCCCAACGCTCACGCTTGAGGACCTGGCGCGGCGGATGAACATGAGTCCGGCGCATTTCCAGCGGGTCTTCAGCCAGTGGGTCGGGGTCAGCCCGAAGCGCTATCAGCAATACCTGACGCTGACCCATGCCCGCCGCCTGCTGGCGGAACGCCACACCCTTCTGGGCACAGCGTTGGAAACCGGACTTTCCGGCACGGGGCGGCTGCACGACCTTTTCCTGACCTGGGAGGCGATGTCGCCCGGCGACTATGCCAGGGGCGGCGCCGGACTTACCCTGCGCTGGGGCTGGTTCGACAGCCCCTTCGGCCCTGCCCTGGCCATGGCGACCGACAAGGGCATCTGCGGCCTGGGCTTTGCCGACGCCCCTGGCGACACAGCTGCGCTTGAGGACCTGACGCGCCGCTGGCCGATGGCTGCCTATGTCGAGGACCCCGATGCGATTCGCCCGCTGGCCGAGGCCGCCTTTGACGGCCGTGCCACCCGGCTTCACCTTCTGGGCGCGCCGTTCCAGATCAAGGTCTGGGAGGCCCTGCTCGCCATCCCCTCGGGCCATGTGACGACCTATGCCGACATCGCCACAGCCATCGGTCATCCCCAGGCGCATCGCGCAGTGGGAACGGCGGTCGGCCGTAACCCGATCAGCTTCCTGATCCCCTGCCATCGGGCATTGCGCCGCGACGGGGGGCTTGGCGGCTATCACTGGGGTCTGCCGCGCAAGCGCGCGATGTTGGCCTGGGAGGCCGCCCGCACAGGTCTGTGATGGGCGGAACCCTGCCGAGACAAAGGGAACCGGCGGCGTCTCGACGTCGTTGCTGTATTGTGGCAGGCGTCTGATGACAGGCCCGCCACTGGGCGCATTTCGAGGCGAGAGCAAACATGATGATGAAGACGAACCTGATCCTGGCGTTGACCGGCACCCTGGCGCTGAGCGCCTGCGTCGATCCGAACGCCTATCCCGACGACCCGAACGCCCGGCAGCGTCAGGGCGCGATTGTCGGTGGCCTGGTCGGAGCAGTGACCGGCGCTGCGGTCTCGGGCGACGGGGACGAGCTGAAGGGTGCCATCGTCGGCGGCGCCCTGGGGGCGGGTGCAGGCGCGCTGATCGGTGCGGACCTTGACCGGCAGGCGGCCGAACTTCGCGGGTCGCTGAACTCCAACATCTCGGTGACCAATACCGGGGAATATCTGATCGTGAACATGCCGCAGGACCTGCTGTTCGCCGTCGACAGCGCCTCGGTGCGGCCGGACCTGCGGGCCGACCTGTCGACCGTGGCCTCCAGCCTGCTGCGCTATCCGAACAGCCGGATCGAGGTGATTGGCCATACCGACAACACCGGCTCGGCCGCCTATAACCAGGACCTGTCCCAGCGCCGCGCGGTGGCCGTCGCCACTGTCCTTCGCGAGAACGGAGTGCCGGGCGGCCGGATTGCGGCCTATGGCCGGGGCGAGGACCAGCCGATCGCATCGAACCTGACGCCGGAAGGCCGGGCGAAGAACCGGCGAGTGGAAATCATCATTCGCCCGACCCGCTGAGCCTTCGGCTGCAGTCATTTAGGGGGCGGCCCATCGGTCGCCCCTTTTTCAATTGTGCATCCGGCGCCTTTGGTCATAATTTCCGACCAATCACGATGGTCCGGTCATGCCCTTTGTCAAAGTTGTCCCCGAGAAACTCTCGCAGTCCGTCGTCCGACAGATCGAGCAGCTGATCCTGCGCGGCATCCTGCGACCGGGGGAACGGCTGCCCTCGGAACGCGACCTGGCAGAGGAGCTGGGCGTGTCGCGTCCGTCACTGCGCGATGCGCTGGCCGAGCTGGCCGAGCGCGGGCTGCTGATCAGCCGGGCTGGCTCCGGCGTATTCGTGGCCGATGTGCTGGGCTCGGCCTTCTCGCCGGCGTTGATCCAGCTGTTCTCCAGCCATGAGGAGGCGGTGTCGGACTATATCGCCTTCCGCCGCGACATCGAGGCGCTGGCGGCCGAACGTGCGGCGCGGCTGGGGTCCGAGACCGACCTGCAGGTGATCGACACGATCTTCCGCAAGATGGAGGCCGCGCATCAGAAGCGCGATCCTTCGGACGAGGCGCAGCTGGATGCCGAATTCCACATGGCGATCATCGAGGCGAGCCACAACGTGATCATGCTGCACATGCTGCGGTCGATGTTCGACCTGTTGCGGCAAGGGGTGTTCTACAATCGGCAGGTCATGTTCCTCAATCGGATGACGCGGGACCAGTTGCTGGACCAGCACCGGGCGATCAATACCGCCGTGCAGGCGCGCGACGCGGTGGCGGCGCGGGCGGCGGTCGAGGCGCATCTGGACTATGTCGAGCAGGCCTTCGTTGCGCAGGTGCGAGCGGAAAAGCACGAGGCGATCGCGCGGCAGCGGCTGGAGCATGAAGTACGGCGTTAGGGCCAGGGGCCAGATTTCTTGAATAAGAAATCTGTCAGAATCCTTGCGTAAGGATTTTGGCCCACAGAAAAGCAAACCGGCGGCCCGCTGACGAGCCGCCGGTTCACGCGATGGAAAGCGCCCTTAGTGCAGGCGGGCCTCGACCTGGGCGATGGCCTCGTCGATCGAGGCCGAAGCCGCGCCGGCGGTCATCTGCTTGGCCAGTACGTCACCGGCCGCGGCAACTGCAACGGCAACGGCCTGCTCACGCACCTGACGGAGAGCGGCGGCTTCGGCCGAGGCGATCTGTTCCGTTGCCGAAGCCATGCGGCGCGCGATCGACGCCTTGAGGTCGGCCTTGGCCTGTTCGGCCGCCGCCAGAGCCTCGTCCCGGGCCGAAGCGACGATACGCTCGGCCTGTTCCTGGACTTCCTTCTGGCGACGCTCATAGGTCGCGAGGATCGACTTGGCCTCTTCGCGCAGGGCGCGGGCTTCGTCCAGCTCGGACTTGATCATCGCGGCGCGGGCGTCCAGCATCCCCGTGAGCCTGGCCGGAACCTTCAGGTAGACCAAGAGCGCCACGAAGGCGAGGAAGGCCACCAGGACCACGAAGTCGGTGTTCCCCAGCGAGAAGAACGGACCCGAGGCAGCCAGGGCCGGGCTGGCCAGAAGGGCGAAGAGGATCGAAAGCGTCTTCATCATCTCTACCCTTTCAGCCGCGCGGCAACCGCGTCCGCTACCGCCTTGGCCTCGGCCGAGCCGCCCAGGGCCGTGACCAGTTCCCCCGCCGTATCCCGGGCCACTTCGGCCACCACAGCAGCGGCACCGTCGCGGATCTCGGCGATGGACTTCTCCGACTCGGCCGTCTTGGCCGCGATCTCGGCATCCGCCTTGGCGGTCGCCGCGTCGAGGTCCTTCTGGATCTCGGCCTTGGCCGCGGCGATGATCTTCGCCGCCTCGGTCCGGGCATTGGCCAGCGCGTCGTTATAGGCCTTCTCGGCCTCGACCGCCTTCTGCTTCAGCTCTTCCGCGGCAGCCAGGTCATTCGTGATCGTACTTTTCCGATCCGCCAGAACCGCGCCGATGCGCGGCAGGGCGATCCGAGACAGCACGAGATAGATCACGACCAGCGTGACCAGGAGCCAGAAGATCTGGTTCGGCCAGGTCGAGAAATCCAGCTGCGGCATACCGACAGCCGATCCCGCCTCGCCATGTGCTTCGGTTGCCATGTCGTCTCTCCTGAATCCTTGGAACCAGGGCCAGCCCTTGGACTGGCCCGGAAGTCAGGCCAGAAAGATCAGACGGCGAACATCAGCAGCAGAGCGATCAGGAACGAGAAGATCCCGAGCGCTTCGGCGAAGGCGATGCCGACGAAGAGGTTGGCGGTCTGCGACGGAGCCGCCGACGGGTTGCGCAGCGCGCCGGCAAGGAAGTTGCCCGCGATGTTGCCCACGCCGATACCAGCGCCGCCCAGACCGATGGCAGCCAGGCCAGCACCGATGTATTTGCCCATGAGAGCGAGTTCGCCTTCCATGATATTCTCCTGTGAAGGTAAGGGGTTGTCGTTTGAGTTGAGGCCTTAGTGATGCGCTTCGCCCACGGCGTCACGCAGATACACGCAGGTCAGGATGGTGAAGACATAGGCCTGCACGGCGGCCACGAGCAGTTCCAGCCCGTACATCGCCATGATCGCCGCGATCGGAACCACCGAGGCCACGCCCATCGCCCCGGCGAAGCCTGCGAAGACCTTGATCACGGCGTGACCAGCCAGCAGGTTGCCGCCAAGACGGACCGAGTGCGACACGGGGCGGACGAAGTAGGACACGACCTCGATGATCGCCAGGACCGGGCGCAGCGCGAGCGGCGCCGAGGTGACCCAGAACATCGCGAGGAAGCCCAAGCCCTTGCGGTACAGGCCGACCAGCGTGACGGTCAGGAAGACCAGCAGCGCCAGGACCACAGTCACCGCGATGTGCGAGGTGGTGGTGAAGGACATCGGGATAAGGCCCAGCATGTTCGACAGGAAGACGAACATGAAGAGCGTCATGATGTAGGGAAAGAACTTGACCGCCTCATGACCCGCCACATCCTCGACCATCTTGTGGATGAAGCCGTAGAACAGCTCGGCCACCGATTGCCCGCGAGAGGGGACAATGGCGCGGCGGCGGGTGGAGAGGACCAGGAGTGCGACGACCGCCAGGACGGCGATCGCCATCCACAGCGTGACGTTGGTCGGCGTGTACCACTGGATCGGGCCATCGCCGAACAGCGGCTTGACCACGAACTGATCCATCGGGTGGATCGCAAGCCCGCTGCCTTCTTCCGTCGCCATCGTCAGTTTCCTTCGTCCCTTGCGGCCGCTTCGGCCTTTCGTCCCAGTTCCTTTGCCGTGCCCAGCATCGTGCGGATGCCGGCGGCAAAGCCGAAGAGCGTGAAGATCACCAGGAAGATCGGCAGCGTGCCAAGCAGCACGTCGATCCCGTAACCGATGGCAAATCCCAGCCCGATGCCGGTCGCCAGCTCGATCACCATCCTCCAGGCCACCTCGCCCTGCGAGAAACCCTTGGCTGTACTGGTCTGGGCCGGCGGCTCTTTCCCCCTGACCTTCTGCAGGCGCTCTTCCAGCGCACGCAAGCGGTCGGGATCGGGTTCGGACGCCATCGGCCAGGCCCTTTCACAGTCGCGGCGGTTCTACGGATCGGGGACCCGAGAGTCAAGCAGACAAAGAAACCGTTAAGTAAATGAAAATATTACCTTTCATTGTCCCACCCCTGCCCCGGATGTGGCTTCCGCGCGCCTTGGCATATTCAACCCCGCGGTTGACGATCGCCGGGGGCCGGGGAATAGTCGCGCCATGACCGACCGTCTGGACGCCGTCTTTTCCGCCCTGGCCGACCCGACGCGACGGGCGATCCTGGCCATGCTGTTGGAAGATGACATGGCCGTCACCGATGTGGCCCAGCCTTTCCAGATGAGCCTTGCCGCCATCTCGAAGCATCTTGCCGTGCTGGCCGAGGCCGGTCTGATCAGCCGCGAGAAGCGGGGCCGGGTGATCTGGTGCAAGCTGGAACCCGATGCGATGCGCGAAGCCACGGTCTGGATGCAGGGATTCGGCCAGTTCGAGCCGCTGGACCTCGACGCCTTCGAACGGTTCCTTGCGCGGGAGCTGCAGGCGGAGGAGCGGGAAGACGGTTAACGAAATCTTCACGTCCTTACCGCAACTTGCGTAACAGCCATGCGACAGTCGAAACAATCCGTTTCGCTTTTGCTGCAGACAAGCCCCGAAACCAGCCACGGCTTGCCATAGTCCTGCCCCGCTTGCGCAGGATATGGTGCCTCAGGCGAGAGGACCATTCGATGAAAAAAGTGCTGAACCTGCTGCAGAAGATCGGCCCGAAGAAGACCAAGACCGAAGACGACGAGCTCGACCCGTTCGAGAAACGCCTGAAGAAGGTGAACCGGGCGCGGGTGGTGAACCAGGTCGGGCTGGGTGGCCCGGTGTTCAAAAGCCGCCAGTCGGAATCGGAAGCCTAAGCCCCGCCATCAGGTCGCGCAGCTCTTGCCGCGCTGCCACGTTGGACAGGCTGAGCTGGTCGACCCCGGTATCCTTCAGGTCCAGAAGCGTCAGCCCGCGCGGGAAGAGTTCACGGAAGATCACGCGCTCGGAAAAGCCGGGCATCACGCGAAAGCCGATGCGGCGGGACAGCTCCTCCAGCGCGGCACCGACCTTCTTCTTGTTGTGCATCTGCTGCGCGCCCAGCCGGTTGCGAACGACGATCCAGTCGATCGGCTTCAACCCCTCTTGCGCGCGCAGCTGGCGGGCGGCCCAGACCATCTCGGCATAGATCGACGGGCCCTTGATCTTGCCCGTGGCGGGGTCGAGCCGGGCCAGCAGGTCGAAATCCACGAAGCTGTCGTTCAGGGGCGTGATCAGCGTGTCGGCCATCGTATGGGCCAGCTGCGACAAACGGGTATGGCTGCCGGGACAGTCGATCACGATGTAATCCGAGGTCGCGTCCAGCGTCTCGACTGCCTGGGCCAGACGCGCATCGCCGTCGCCCTCGGCCAGGTCGTGGAACTCGGGGCTGGGGAGGGACAAACCCGCCTGGGCCAGATAGGCGCGGCGGTTCTCCAGGTAGCGGGCGAAAGACCGTTGCCGCAGGTCCAGATCCAGCGCGCCGACCCGCTGGCCCAGCCGGGCAAGTGCGGTGGCCACATGCATGCAGGTCGTGGACTTGCCCGAGCCGCCCTTTTCATTGCCCACAACGATGATATGCGCCATGCCGCGTCCCCCGATCACGTCGCTGTCATATGCGCAAGAGATGGTGGGTGGAAGCGGGAAGCTGTGGATAGGTGGGGGTGACGCGGGCGAAATCCTTGAAGATTTCGGAGCCCGGGCCGGAAAGAGGAAGGGGCACGCGTCGCCGCATGCCCCTTGACGTTCGGTCCGCCGGTGGGATCAGAAGCCCAGGCCGGCGTATTTGTTCTTGAACTTCGACACGCGACCGCCAGTGTCCATCAGCTTGGCCTGCTGGCCAGTCCAGGCCGGATGCGCCAGCGGGTCGATGTCGAGCGACATGGTGTCGCCTTCCTTGCCCCAGGTCGAACGGGTCTCGTAGGTCGTCCCGTCGGTCATCTTGATGGTGATCGTGTGGTAATCGGGATGGGTATCGGCTTTCATCGTCCCGCTCCTTACTCGGCTTTTTCTTTGTAGTTGGTGACTTCGGCGATCCGGGCGGATTTGCCGCGACGCGAGCGCAGGTAGTACAGCTTGGCGCGACGAACCTTGCCGCGGCGCACCACCTCGATCGAGTCGATGTTGGTCGAGTAGAGCGGGAACACGCGTTCCACACCCTCGCCGAACGAGATCTTGCGGACGGTGAACGAAGCCGCGAGCGTCGCCCCGCCCTTGCGGCCGATGCAGACGCCTTCATAGGCCTGCACGCGCGAACGCGAGCCTTCGGTCACCTTGTAGCCGACGCGGACAGTGTCGCCGGCCTTGAAATCGGGAATGGTCTTGCCGAGGGCGGCGATCTGCTCCGCCTCGATCTGCGCGATGAGGTTCATGCGCTGTCTCCAGTTCTGCCTGCGGTGGTTCCGCAGAGGTGATGCCGCGCCAGAGCTTCCGGTCTTCGTCCGGGTCCCCCTTGGTTGCCCAAGAAGCCCGCCGCAGGTGGCGCCTGCTTTGTCATGTGCCGCCCCTTTGCGATGACCCTGCGGAAGAAGGCAGGCAAGCAACGGGAATCGGGTCCGGCGAGCATGAAGCCCCGGACCGGGCGCGTATAGGGGGAAGGGGCCTGCGGGTCAAGGGTCGGGGGGTGTCAGCGGCCCCGTTTCTCCCACAGGTCGGGGCGGCGAGCGCGGGTCAGCGCCTCGGCCTGAGCGCGCCGCCATTTGGCGATCTCGTCATGATTGCCGGATTGCAGAACGGCAGGGATCTCCCGATCCTCCCAGACAGCGGGGCGGGTGTATTGCGGATGTTCCAGCAGGCCGTCCGAGAAACTTTCTTCCTCGGTCGAGGCGGCGTTGCCAAGGACGCCGGGAAGGAGGCGGACGGTGGCATCCAGGATCGCCTGGGCCGCGATCTCGCCCCCGGTCAGGACAAAGTCGCCCAGCGAGACCTCTTCGACCTGGTGGTGGTCCAGGACGCGCTGGTCCACCCCTTCGAACCGGCCGCAAAGGAGGGTGACCCCCTCGGCCTGGGCAAAACGGCGAGCGGTGGCCTGATCGAAGGGCTTGCCGCGGGGCGAGAGGTAGACGACGGGCCAGCGGGCCCGGTCGACGGGGGTACCGATGCGGGCCTGGCGAAAGGCCGCGTCGACCACGTCGGGGCGCAGGACCATCCCGGCCCCACCGCCTGAGGGCGTGTCGTCAACGTTGCGGTGCTTGCCCTGGCCGAACTCGCGCAGGTCGATCGTGTCAAGCCGCCAGAGGCCGAAGTCCAGCGCCTTGCCGGTGAGCGAAAGGCCCAGCGTCCCCGGAAAGGCGTGCGGGAACAGGGTGATGACCTTGGCGACCCAGGCGCCCTTGACCAGGCGCGGCTCCTCCATCAGGTCGCGGGGCTGGAGCGTGGGCCGGATTGTCAGGCGGCCGTGGCTTTTGGGTATGTCGGACATGAGCCGCACTTAGCGCGAAAGGCGGCCGCAGGGAAGGGTCAGGCGGTGCGAGCCT
The DNA here is from genome assembly GCA_046569765.1 of Alphaproteobacteria bacterium. Taxonomy (GTDB): domain Bacteria; phylum Pseudomonadota; class Alphaproteobacteria; order Rhodobacterales; family Rhodobacteraceae; genus Tabrizicola. Next base: position 37,525 of record JBKHWC010000004.1, read on the forward strand.
TGGGGGCGGGAACGGCGTCGGCCGGAGCGGGGACGGCGCGCGCCTCGGCCTCACGGGCAAGAGCGGCGTCCACGGCCCGGGCGAGGGCACGCAGACCATCGCGCAGGTCATCCCGCAGATGCGTCGGCAGATCGGCGTTCGGGTCGCCGTTCATCCCGGCGGCAGCCGCCTGGCGCAGGCGCGCGGCAGTGGGAAAGCCCTGGGCCCGGAAGGGAAAGGCCTGGACCAGCGCCATGGCGCGCGGCACGAACAGGCGCAGCAGGTCGGGGTTGCCCTCGGCGATCATGAAGGCCGAGGCGGCGGCATGGGGGATGCGGCCCGGGGCGATGATCTCGGGCTCGGTCGCCCAGAGGACGAGGGCGCGGCGCAGCGCGGCATGGCTGCGCAGCGGGCTGGCCAGCGCAGCGGTCAGCGCCTTGAGCCGCACGTCGCCGTTCGCCCCGCCAAGGATGCGGGCCACATCGGCCATCACCTGCGCATCGGGGGCATTGTCGGGAAGATTCAGCAGCGGCGTCACTGCAGCCCCAGCCTCGGCCGCGGCGCGGGGGCGATGGGCGGCCTCGGCCTCGTCATCCAGGAAGAAGCCCAGATCCGCAGCCTCACGCGCGTCCCACAGCATCCGGCACAGCGGGATGGCCAGGAAGGAGATCGACAGCGGCAGCACCGGATTCACCACCGGCACCACCCCGGCCACGGCACCGATGCCGCGGCCGATGCCGAAGAGCACCGCGACCAGAGCTACCTGCGAAAGGACCTGGGCCAGGGCTGCAAGCCAGGCCCGGCCGGTCAGCCATTCACCGGGCGTCGAGGGCCATTGTTCGGGACGCAGGATCATCTGCCAGACGACGAAGATCGCCGAGAACGGCCCGACCAGGCCCCAGCCGAATTCTCCCATCCCCGCGAAAAGCGGGCCGATGTACAGAAGCGCGGTGGCCCCTTTCAAAAGGCGCATGCGTGTCGGCATGTCTGTCCCCCTAGCCTGCCCCATTCCCTTGCGGGGGTCAGGCAACATCCTCGGGCAGATCCACGATCAGCCGACCGGCCCCAATGTCAACATTGGGCACGATTGTCTTACTAAAAGGCAAAAGCAGGGCTGATTTATGACCCGGCGGCGATATTTCGATGATATCGCCTGCCCCGTGGTTGTGGATGGCCGTCACGGTTCCAACCAGAAGGCCGCCCGTGTCGAAGGCCTGAAGGCCAATCAGGTCGGCATGGTAGAATTCGTCATCTGGCAGGCTGGGCAAGCGGTCGCGGTGGACGAAAAGGCTGGTCCCGCGCAGGGCGTCGGCCTCTTCCTTGGTGGCGATGCCCTGAATCCGGGCGCCGAGGCCACCAGCCACGGGGCGGGTCAGGGTGATGTGGAAGGTCCGGCTGCCGTCCTCTGTCGTGAGGGGGCCATAGGCGGCGATGTCGGTGGGCTCGGCGCAGAAACTTTTCAGCCGGACCTCACCCGCCACGCCGAAGGCCCCGGCGATGGCACCGATGCAGATCAGGTCGGACATCTCAGCGCGTCTCCAGGTGCAGGGCACAGCGGGTTTCCCAGCCGGCGCGTTCCAGTTCGGGCACGGTGTCGTCCTCCTCGGGCCAACCGATGCACAGATATCCGATGAAACGCCAGTTGGCCGGGACGTCAAGGTCTGCCGCCAGCCTTGCGGGGTCAAGGATCGAGACCCAGCCGAGGCCCAGGCCTTCGGCGCGCAGCGCGAGCCAGAGGTGGGTGATGGCTCCGACGACGGACCAGGCGCGGGTCTCGGGCATGGTGGCAGCGCCAAGGCCGTGGCCCTTGGACGTGGCATCGTCGCAGAAGACGGCGAGGTGGACCGGCGCCTCGGCCATGCCGGACAGCTTGAGCCGGGCATAGGTGGCGGCGCGGTCGCCGGTCTGGTCGGCAAGCGCCTGGGCGTTGCAGGCGCGGTAATTCGCAAGGCAGGAAGCGCGGGCCTGGGCGGAGTCGATCCGCAGGAGGCGCCAAGGTTCCGACAGGCCCACCGAGGGGGCGAGCGCAAAGGCCTGCAGGCCGCGGGCCAGAAGGTCTTCGGGAACGGGATCGGTGCGGAAGCGGCGCACATCGCGCCGCCACCGCATGAGATCGGCCAGATCGGCCCGGAAAGCGGGGCTGAACTGGCCGGTCAAGGGATTACTCGGCAGCCGGTTCGGCGGCGCGGGCGGCCTTCTTGGCGGCGCGCTCGGCCATCGCCTTGCCGGGGGTGCCGGACTTGGGGTTGTTGCGGGCGGCCTTCGGGCGGGCGCCGGCGGCTTCCAGGAAGCGCGCGACGCGGTCGGTCGGCTGGGCGCCCTGGCTCAGCCAGTGCTGCACGCGCTCCATGTTCATGACGACGCGCTTTTCGTCATCCTTGGCCAGCAGCGGGTTGTAGGTGCCGAGCTTCTCCAGGAAGCGGCCGTCACGCGGCATGCGCGAGTCGGAGGCGACGATGGAATAGAACGGGCGCTTCTTGGAACCACCGCGCGCGAGACGGATCTTCATAGCCATGATGTTACTCCTGTTTGGCTTTGGGCCGGGACATCCCGGTCATTTCTGAAAGGTTTCGTGGTGCCTGATGACTTCAGAGATGATGAAGTTCAGGAATTTCCTGGCAAATTCCGGGTCGAGGTCGGCCTCTTCGGCCAGCCGCTGCAACCGTTCGATCTGCCGTGCTTCGCGCGCCGGGTCCGACGGCGGAAGGGCGTGTTCGGCCTTGAGTTTCCCCACGGCCTGGGTGTGCTTGAACCGTTCGGCCAGCGTGAAGACAAGGATCGCGTCGAGACGGTCGATCGACTCGCGGTGGTCCTTCAACAGGGCGGCGGCGCGGCTGGCGGCGTCGGTCATCATGCGGTCTCTGCAGGTTTGGGCGCATGGCGCCAGATTTCGGCCCAGGCGTCCGAGCCGGGGTCGGTGATGGTTCCGTCCAGCCGCGCGCCCAGACGTTCGGCGACGCGCCGCGAGGCGGCGTTGGTCGGGTCGATGTAGCTGACCAGATCGGGCAGGCGGCTGACGCGCAACGCATGGTCCAGCGCGGCGGCGGCGGCTTCGGTGGCGAGGCCTTGGCCGCGTCCCTCGGGCAGGAAGAGCCAGCCAAGCTCGGGCACCTGGTCGCCGGGTTCCATGCCGACCACGACAAAGCCCAGCACCCGGTCCGAGTGGTCGGTCACGGTCCAGAGGCCGTGGCCGCGCAAGAGCCAGCTGCCGACATAGGCGGCAAATTCGGTGAAGGCCTCGGCTTCGGTATGCGGGCCGCCAAGATGGCCCTGGGCATCCGGCACCATGATCGCGATCCAGTGCGGCGCGTCCTCCAGCACCGGGGCGCGCAGGATGCAGCGTTCGGTGCGCAGGACCGGCAGCGCGCCGCGCAGGCTGGCGGCGAAACCGGCCGCGGGGCCGGGGATCGGCTGCAGATGCGGAGCGGTCATGCGCGGCCCCCGGGAGCAGGGTGGCGGTAGACGTGGTGATGGCCCTTGTCGTCGTTCAGCGTCCGCTCACGGGTGGCGCCCAGCCGCCTGGCCAGCGCCTCGGAGCGGGCGTTGTCGGCGGCGATGTAGCTGATCGGCGGCTGGGCAGAGATGCGGGCGTGATAGTCGGCGCGGGCGGCAAGCGCGGCCTCTTGCGCGTAGCCGTGGCCCTCGAACCCATCGTAGAGGTGCCAGGCGAGTTCCGGTTCATCCCAGCCGTCATGGAAGATCACACCAACGCGGCCGATGAAGTCGCCCTGTCGGATATCGACCGAGTAGAAGCCGTAGCCGCGCAGCACCCAGTGGCCGATGTTGGCCAGAAGCCCGCGCCAGACCTGCTGGCGGGGAAGGCCGCCGCCGACGAAACCGGCGCGGGGGCTGTCGTTGAAGGCGAGCATGGCGGGGAAGTCCGCCTCGCGCGGTTCGCGCAGCACCAGACGCTCGGTCTCAAGGACCGGGATCGCAAGGCTGATCTGGTGCGCCGGGGCCGCCATCACTTTTTCCGCATCAGCCCCGACAGGCCCGCAGGGAGCGTGATCCCGCGCGGCAGGCCGCCCATGCCGGGGGGCAGGCCGCCGCCCATGCCGCCCATCCCGCCCTGCATCCCCTTGGCCATTTCAGCCAGTTCTTCCGGCGACATCTTGGACGGATCAGGCATGCCGCCCTTGCCAAGGAACTGCTTGACCATCTGCTTCATCATGCCGCCCTTGCCCATCTTCTTCATCATGTCCGCCATCTGCTTGTGCTGTTTCAGCAGGCGGTTCAGATCGGCGACCTCAAGCCCGGCCCCGGCGGCGATGCGCTTCTTGCGCGAGGCTTGCAGCAGATCGGGATTCGCGCGTTCCTTCTTGGTCATCGAGTTGATGAGCGCGATCTGGTGGTGGAGCATCTTGTCGTTCAGGCCCGCGGCCTCGGCCTGGGCGGACATCTTGCCCATTCCGGGCATCATCCCCATCAGGCCCTGCATCCCGCCCATCTTCAGCATCTGGTCGAGCTGCATCTTCAGGTCGTTCATGTTGAACAGGCCCTTGGCGAAGCGCTTGGCCATGCGTTCGGCCTGTTCGGCCTCGAAGGTTTCCTGCGCCTTTTCGACCAGGGCGACGATGTCCCCCATGCCCAGGATGCGGCCCGCGACGCGTTCAGCCTCGAACGGTTCGATCGCGTCCATCTTTTCGCCAAGGCCGACGAAGCGGATCGGCTTGCCGGTGATGGCGCGCATGGACAGGGCCGCACCGCCGCGGCCGTCGCCGTCCATCCGGGTGAGGACGACGCCCGAGATGCCGACCTTGCCGTCGAACTCGGTGGCGACGTTGACGGCGTCCTGGCCGGTGAGGCCGTCGACGACCAGCAGCGTCTCGCGCGGTTGGGCGATGTCGCGGACGGCCTGCACCTCGTCCATCAGGACTTCGTCGATGTGCAGACGTCCGGCAGTATCCAGGAAGACGACGTCATAGCCACCAAGGTTGGCCTGGGTCTTCGCGCGCTTGGCGATCTGGACGGCGGTTTCGCCCTTCACGATGGGCAGCGAGTCGACGCCGATCTGGGTGCCCAGGATCGCCAGCTGCTCCATCGCCGCGGGGCGGTTGGTGTCGAGGGACGCCAGCAGGACCTTCTTGCCGTTCTTTTCCTTCAGCCGCTTCGCCAGCTTGGCGGTCGTGGTGGTCTTCCCCGAGCCCTGCAGGCCGACCATCAGAATCGTCGCGGGCGGGTTGTCGATCTTCAGCGCCTCGGCCGGGCCGTCGCCCGAAAGGACGCGGATCAGTTCGTCATGGACGATCTTCACGACCATCTGGCCGGGGGTGATCGACTTGGTGACGGCCGCGCCGGTCGCCTTTTCGGTGACGCGCTTGATGAAGTCGCGGGCGACCGGCAGCGAGACGTCCGCCTCCAGCAGCGCGGTGCGGACTTCGCGCAGCGCGGTGACGACGTCGGCCTCGGTCAGCGCACCGGCCTTGGTGAGACGGTCGAAGACGCCGCCAAGGCGTTCTGAGAGGCTTTCGAACATCGTGTCACCCTTTTGTTGCGGTGGCCCCGATATGGGGCGGCGAGGCGGTTTGCGCAAAGCCGAAGGGCACCCGTGGGCGCAACCGCGCTGACGGATGTCGATCCCTGGCCTTGCGCCAATGGGACCGGAAGCCTTGGCCTCCGGGGAATTCAGGGCTGGGCGTTACGCCGAAACGGCGGGCGAGTCAATGACGGCGGGCGGGATCGCTGGCAAAGCGGTACCGCCAGGGCCCCGACACGGCGATCAGGACCACGAGCGCCAGCAGCGACAGCGCCGCCCCCGCCCATTCGCCGGGCTGGAGTGGCAGGGCAACCGTGACCGCCCCCCCGTCGAAGCCCCCGGCCGGGGCGAGGATGTCCAGCGTGCCGAAGCTGGGGTTCGGGCGGACCTCAAGGGCGGTGCCGTTGGAGGCTTTGGCCTGCCAGAATTCCCAGTACTGCACCGGAAGCGACAGGACCGTCGCCCCCGGCGGGGCCTCGACTGTCAGCGACCGGGCCCGCTGCTCCAGCACCCGGGCCCCGTTTTGCCCTGCCGCGAATTCCGCCGCCATCGTCTCCACGGCGTCAGAGATCGCGCCCTGGTCGAAATGCTCGACCGTGGCCTTGCCCAGGCGGGCGCGCAGGGTCGCGGTCATTTCGGGGCTCAGGTACTCAACCGCGGCAAACCAGGGGCGGTAGTTCTGTTCGGGCGTCGTGCCCGGAGGCGCAAAACGGACATGCGCCGCCAGAAAGGCGCTTCCGGCGACAAGCGCCAGGGCGGCGGCGCCAAGGAACAGGCGCCCTTTGCGGTCGAAGGTCCGGCTCGCCAGGACGGCGGCCGCGATGCCGACGGAAAGGTCGACCAGCGTCATCACGCGCCAGGGGAATTGCACCATCGACAGGATCCAGCCACGCCAGATCGGCTCGCTTGGGGCAGTGGTCAGGACGACGGCGGCCAGGACCGGGACAAGGATCCATGCCAGCACCGGCCCGCGCGCGAACCGGGCCCCCAGGAGGAGCAGAGGCAGGACAGCCAGGAAGCTGACAAGGATATGGAAGGCAAAATCCGTGTTCGGCTGCGGTGTTCCCCGGCCATAAAGCCAGCGCCAGGCCTCGAAATGCGGGGAGAACAGCGCCTCGGGCGAGACGGTGGGAAGAAGCAGGATCGCGGGCAGCCAGAAAACCGCCGCCAACGCCAGGCCCAGCAGTCCGTAGCCAAACCAGCGGCCCAGGAGCGCGAGGCGGCTTCCGGCTGGCGCCCGAAAGGCCAGGACGAGGATAAGGACGGCGAAGACATGGCCCGCGAGCAGCGTCGTCGGCAGATGGCTGAACGCAGTTGCCGCAACGCCCAGCGACAGGATCCAGCCCCCGGCTTCCTGTCTGCGAATCCGCTCTACCCCCAGGGCCACCAGAGGGAGGAAGGCGTAGGTCGCGAACTCGGCCACTGCCTGACGCTGAAACCAGTCGATCAGCAGGTGATAGGGCAGCAGGGCATACAGGACAGCACCGAAGGCCGCCGGCCGGGTCGCGAAGAAGCCGCGCAGGAAGGCGAACATCGTGACGCCCGACGCAACCAGCATGAGGGAAACCCCCAGCAGAAGCTCGGTCGAGGACGCGCAACCGACGCAAAGCGGAGCAACGAACGCCCCGATCAGCCAGAAGGCCATGGGGGGGTAGAAGAAGAAGTCCTGTCCGCCGAAACCCGCCAGCAACCCGGGCATGTAGCGGGGCAGCGGGTCGCTGAAGGACAGGGTCTGGGAATATTGCAGGGACCAGGCATAGTTGAAGGTTGTGCCATGGCCGCGGGGCATGCCCAGCGCAAGCAGTATCAGAATGGCTGCGCCCGACAGCACGACCGAAAAAAGAACCGCTTTCGAGAACACGCACCACCCAGGGACTTTATCGTCGGGCGACCGTAGCATCAGACGTCGGCCTCGCAAAGTGCGGAAGGCGAGTGGCGGGTCCGCATCCAGCCGCCTTGCACCCGCGCGCCGGATGCGGTTTTCTGTGCATATGCGCACAAGGAGGCTGCAATGGAAAACTGGGACGAGATCCGCACCGCCTTTCAGGTCGCGCGGCTGGGAACGGTGTCCGGCGCGGCCGAGGTGCTGGGGGTGCATCATGCGACCGTGATCCGCCACATCGATGCGCTGGAGAAACGGCTTGGCTCCAAGCTCTTCCAGCGCCATGCGCGGGGCTATACGCCGACCGAAGCCGGGCGCGATCTGCTGGCGGTGGCGCAGACGACCGAAGAGCAGTTCGCCCATCTTGCCAGCCGGATCAAGGGCCAGGGCGAGACGGTCGCGGGCGAGCTGGTCGTGACCTCGATCGCGGGAATCGCGGACCTCCTGACCCCGGTGATGGTGTCCTTTCAGGAAAAATGGCCCGAGGTGCGGGTACGGTTCCTGACCGACATGAGGGTCTTTCGGCTGGATTATGGCGAGGCGCATGTTGCGATCCGGGCGGGGTCCGGGCCTGAAGAGCCGGACAATGTGGTGCAGCCGCTGGCCCGGATGCAGGTATCGCTTTACGCCTCGCGCAAATATGTGGAACGGCATGGCCGCCCGGCCTCGGAGGCCGAGTTCGCCGGGCACCGCTTCGTCTGCAGCGATGGCGAGACCACCCGGGCGCCTTTCCATCGTTGGCTGCGCGCGACGGTTCAGCCGGACCAGATCGCCTATGCCGCGACCGAGCCCGCCGCGCTGGATCTTGCGGTGCGGCAAGGCGCGGGAATCGGCTTCATCACCAGCTTCCGCGCCTCGGAGGACCCGGATCTGATCGAAATCGTCCCGCCCCGGCCCGAATGGGAATCGCAACTGCGGATCGTGACGCATGTCGACCTGCACCGGACGCGGAAGGTGCAGGCCTTCCTGGCGCATCTGAAGGATGCCGCGAAGGAGTGGAAGTTCTGCGTCTGAGCCTGTCGCGACTGTCGCAGCCCGCGCGCGGGCATCTGGCGATGCTGGCCTTTTCGGCGCTGGTGGCGGGGTCGTTCTCGCTGGGCGTCCTGGCCGCGCCGCATATCGATCCGGGCGCGCTGTCGGTGTTGCGCTTCATCCTTGCCGGGGTGCTGGTCGGCGCGGCGGCGGCGGCGACGGTGGGTCTCCCGCGGTCGGCCTGGGTCGCGCCCTGGCGCTATCTTGTGCTGGGTGGGCTGCTTGCGGCCTATTTCGTGCTGATGTTCGAGGGGCTGAAGACGGCGGCCCCCGTCTCGGCCGCGGCGGTCTTCACCCTGACGCCGGTGATGGCGGCGGGCTTCGGCTGGCTGTTCCTGCGGCAACACCTGACGGGACGGATGGCGCTGGCGCTGGCCGTTGGCGGCGTGGGCGCGCTGTGGGTCATCTTCCGGGCAGACCCTGGCGCGCTGATGGCGTTTCAGGTCGGGCGCGGCGAGGCGGTCTATTTCGTCGGCTGCGTGGCCCATGCCGCCTATGCTCCACTGGTCCGCAAGCTGAACCGGGGCGAGCCGGCGGTGGTCTTCACCTTCGGGATGATGGTGGCGGGGACGGTGCTGCTGGCGCTGTATGCCTGGCCTGCGGTGCTGGCGACGGACTGGGCCGCGCTGCCGGGGGTGGTCTGGGTGACGCTTGCCTATGTCGCGGTGGCGGCAAGCGCCCTGACCTTCGTTCTGCTGCAATACGCCACGCTGCGGCTGCCTGCTGCGAAGGTGATGGCCTATACCTACCTGGTCCCAAGCTGGGTCGCGCTGTGGGAGGTCGCGTTGCACGGTCTGGTCCAGCCGGGGCTGGTGCTGGTCGGCGTGGCGATGACGGTGCTGGCGCTGGGGATGCTTCTGAAGGAATAGCTCGTCGTCGACTTCGTCGCTCCTCGCAGGCGACGAGAAGGCGAAGTCGCACGAGAAGCGGTCAGGGAAGGAAGACCGCCAGCCCGTCGGTGAGGTAGCGCTCGGCCAGGTCGAGGGTGCCCTGGGTATAGGTGGGGCCGCCCAGCGCCTGCGCGGTATCGCTGTCGGCGCGGGTCGAAAGCCAGGCGGTCAGCAGCACCCGGCGCAGGAAGATCAGCGCGGGGATCATCGCGCGGTCCTCGGCCCGCAGAGGGGCGATGCGGGTATAGCCCTCGCACCAGCGTCCAATCAGTTCGGGCAGGCGCGGGTCCGTCTCGATGAAGCTCAGCGCGGCGGCAAGGTCATAGGCCCACCAGCCGAAGCCGCAGTCGTCGAAGTCGATGGCGGTAAGGCGATCGCCATCCACCATCAGGTTCGCCAGCCGCAGGTCGGCGTGGATCAGGCCAAAGACTTCGGGGCCGGTGCCGTAGGCGTCCAGTTTCGCCGCAAGGGCGGTGGTGGCGCGGGCGAGGAGGGTTTCGCCCTTCGGCTCAAGTCCATGCGCCTGCCGCCAGTGGCCCCAATGCGGCTGCGGGCCGAGGATGGTCTCGACATCCCAGCGCTTGCGGGTGAAGCCCGCGGACGGGGTCCAGGCGCGGGCGTGGCGGTGGAGGCGGGCGGTGATCTCTCCCAGCGGCGCGAACCAGCGGGCGAGGTCGTCGCCGGGCTGAAGCTCCTGGCCCTCGATGGGGGCGAAGGCGACAAGGTGGCGGCCGTCCAGTTCGGTGACAAGGCCCTGCGCGCCGGGAATCGGGCGGGCGGTGTTCAGGCCGGGAAGGTCCTGCAGCGCCGTCAGCCAGGCGAGTTCCGAGGCGATCTCTGGCTTTGCATGGTATCCTTGACGGTGAAGGCGGAGGATCAGGTCGCCCGCCCGCCAGGTCTCGTTTTCCGAGCGGTTGAGAAGAGTGAGGGGGGTGTTCTCGGGCAATCCGTAAAGCGGTAGCGCGCGGGCCAGAAGCTCAGACATCACCGCCCCGGCGGAGAAGGTAGATGTCCATGATCCAGCCGTGTTCGCTGCGCAGGCGCGCGCGGGTGGCGAGGATTTCCTTTGAGACCTTGGCCAGCGGGCCGCGGATCAGCGTCTCCTCGGGCATGCCGACATAGGCGCCCCACCAGATTTCGGTGCCATCGGGGTCGATGCTGGTGAAGGCCCCGCCCTTGTCCAGCATGACGGCAAGGGTGGTCGCTCCCGATGGCCAGCCATGGTCGCGCAAGTTGCGGCCCGTGGTGATGGTCACCGGCGCGGCGAGGGTGTTCAGCGGGATGGCATGGGCAGCTGTCAGGGCCTGGAGGCTGGTGATGCCGGGGATGACCTTGACGGCAAGGTCAGGAAGCCGGGCGGCGATCCTGAGCGTGCTGTCGTAAAGCGAGGGGTCGCCCCAGACCATCAGCGCGACGGTTTCCGCGCCGGGATGGGCGGCGATCGTGTCGGCCCAGACCTGGGCGATGGCGTCATGCCAGTCGTTCACCGCGCCCAGGTAGTCGTCCTGGTCGGCCCTTTGCGGCACGTCATACTCGGCGACGGGAACCGGGGCGGTCAGGACCCGGGACAGGATCTGGCGGCGGAGGTCGGCAAGGTCGGATTTCGCCTCACCCTTGCGCGGGATCAGGATCAGGTCGGCGCCGTTCAGCACCTTGATCGCCTGGCCGGTGACGTGATCCGGGTTGCCGGTGCCGATGCCGATGAGGTGAAGCGTGGTCATGGGGTGGGGCTTTAGCAGAGGCGCGGCCCCGAGGCCAAGGCCGCGCCAATCTGCATCAGGCCGCGTAGAGGCGCGGCGTGACGAGGGGCGATCCCTTGCCCTTCAGCGCCTTGGCGAGGCCAAGGATGGCAAGGTCCGCAATCGGCTCGATCACCACGACCAGCATGTAGGCCGCGCCGAAGGTGCCGATGGCCGCCAGCGACTCGGCCCCGAAACCCGCGCCGTAGATGGCCCAGAACGCGACCCAGGCGACGACTCCGCCCTGATAGACCGTCGAAAGCGCAAGCACCTGCTTGTATTCCAGGTCCACATAGGCCGTGCCGGGGGCGATGACGCGCTTGGCCAGTTCATGCAGGGCGAAGAGTGGCACGAGAAGGGTCGTCAGGTTCATACCGTATTGCGGCAGGTCGAGAGGCGCGAAGAACATCCCCTGGATCAGAAGACCGAGAGCGAGGCCGATGGCGGCAGGCCCGGCGCCCAGAATCAGGAACAGGGTCGAGCCGAGGATGAAGTGGACTTCCGAAACTCCTACTGGGAAATGCGGCAGGACCTCGAAGAAGATGAAGACGCCCAGCGTCGCGACCAGCGACCGGACGGCGACCGAGGCTGCGCCGCTTTCGCGGGTGGCCTCGGTGACGTGGTAAAGCGCGGTGGCCCCGGCCGCGGCAGCGGTGGCGTAGCTGAACGCGATCTTGGCCCCGTCAACGAGGCCCGGTTCGATATGCATGTCTGTCCCTCCTGACCGTCACACCCGACGGCGGTTTCACTGTCATGCAAGGCCGGTCTCCTGGCTGGCGGATCGCGGCGGGCCCTGGCCTTCCCGTCCCTGACGGACAGTGGCACTGCTGGACCCGCTCACCGCTGACAGTCGCGGGGGCGGCTGATGTCACGGGCCCCGGTTGGGTCGGCCCGCTCCTCATTCCCGTTTCAGTCCCGGCGCTTTGCGCACTTGTGGGACACCTTGCCCGGCCTTTGTGCGCCCTGTGCGGGCGCAAGGCAAGGCCGAAGGCGACGTTGCCGGATCAGTTGCCGACGCCCTCGGCAAGGTTGCCGACAAGGATCAGACCGGGCAGGGGCGAGCGGTCCTGTGCCAGCATCGCCGCAAGCCCGGCGACGGTGGAGCGGTGGAGCGTCTGCTCGGGTGTGCTGATGGATTCGGCGAGCAGCGCGGGCGTGTCGGGCGGCAGGCCGTGAGCGATCAGTGCCTCCGCCAGCACCGGGAAGGTGCGCTTGCCCATGTAGATGACGGTGGTGGCGTTGGGGTCGGCCAGCGCGGCCATGTTCAGACCGGGCGGCAGGTTGCCGGTGACGTCGGCGGCAGTGATGAACTGGACACGCTGGGCGTGCTGGCGGCGGGTCAGCGGGATGCCCGCGGCGGCGGCGGCGGCCGAGGCAGATGTGACGCCGGGGATGATCTCGCAGGCGATCCCGGCGGCGCGGACGGCGGTCAGTTCTTCCTCGAGCCGCCCGAAGATGCCGCTGTCGCCGGATTTCAGGCGCACCACATGCGCCCCGGTCAGGGCGTAGTCGACCAGCAGGCGACTGACATGGTCCTGTTTGGGCGAGGCGCGGCCCGCCCGCTTGCCAACGCCCACCATGTCGGCCCCGGGCTTGGCCAGCGCCAGGATCGGACCCGAGGACAGGTCGTCGAACAGGACCGCATCCGCACGCCCAAGCGCCTTCACCGCCTTGACGGTCAGCAGGTCCGGGTCACCGGGCCCGGCCGAGACGAAGGTGACGAAGCCGGTCATCCGCGCCCCCGATTTCTTCGAAGAAATCGGACCGGAGCCTTTGAAGGCTCCGAACCGGAGTTTTCGAAAACTCCGGGCGCGGGGTGGTCAGGGCGGGTCATGATGCAGGCGCGATCAGATGGAAGAAGGTGCCGGTCGATAGCCCGCCTCCCGGCTGGAGTCGAGTGGAGCCGGTTTCAGGGACCGTCGCTCCGGTGGCGTCGGTGACCTGGGCCAGCGGCGCGTCAGGTTGAGCACGGATGGTGGAATAGTGGAACTCATGCCCGCGCAGGGTCTGGCCCTGCGGATGACCTGGGATCGGTTGCATCAGCGCGGCATTGCGGTAGCCCAGGTGCATCTTCCGTTTCTCGAAGCTGGTCACCAGGCCCAGAAGGCCCGCCATCTGGTGCCGCACCCCGTCCTTGTCGACGATCGCCTCGCCCATCGCCATGTAGCCGCCACACTCGCCATGGACCGGCTTCGTCTCGGCAAAGCCACGCAGGCCCGCGCGGAAACGGTCGGCCTCGGCCAGGGTCGCGCCGTGCAGCTCCGGGTAGCCGCCGGGCAGCCAGCAGACATCGGCCGAGGGGTCGGGAGCTTCGTCGGCAAGGGGCGAGAAGGGCAGCACCTCGGCCCCCGCCGCGCGCCAGCCGTGCAGCAGATGGGGGTAGACGAAGCTGAAGGCCGCATCGCGGGCAAGCGCGATGCGCTGGCCGGGAGGGGTGATCTTCGCGGGGGTGGCGGCCCGGACCGTCGAGGCCGCGGCGGCGATCAGGGCGTCAAGCTCCACGCCCTCGCGCATCAGCGCGGCCGCCTCGGCGATCAGCGCCTGAAGCGCGGGCTGCTCTTCGGCCTGCACCAGCCCGAGGTGGCGTTCCGGCATTGCGATGGCCGCGCGCTTCGGCAGGACGCCCAGGACCGGCAGCCCCGCCTCCTCCATACCCACCCGCACCAGCGCCTCATGCCGGGGCGAGGCGATGCGGTTCAGGATCACGCCCGCCACCCGGACGTCGGGACGGAACCGCGCCAGCCCCTGCGCCACCGCCGCCGCCGTCTGCGCCTGACCGCTCGCGTCGATCACCAGAACCACCGGCCAGCCCATCCGCGCCGCAAGGTCCGCCGAGGCGCCATTGCCGCAGGCCCCCTGCGCCGCCACCCCGTCGAACAGCCCCATCGACCCCTCGGCCAGCACCAGCTCCGCGCCCTCGCAGGCCGCCAGCATCCCGTCCAGCATCGCCGCCGGCATGGCCCAGCTGTCGAGGTTGTAGGACCAGCGCCCGCTGGCTGCCCGATGGAAAGCCGGGTCGATATAGTCCGGTCCGTTCTTGAAAGGCTGGACCGCAAGCCCCCTCTCCCGCAACGCCGCAAGCAGCCCAAGCATGACCGTGGTCTTGCCCGTGCCACTGGCCGGAGCGGCGATGAGAAGGCCGGGGCTCATTTGCCTGTCCCCGGGAAGCGCGGATGGGTACCCACGGGCCGATAGCGCCGGTCGTAATCCCCGGCGTAAAGACGGCTTTCCTCGAATCCCTCCTGCGCCAATGCCGGACCGATCAGGATCAGAGCGGTGCGCTCCACCTCTTCGGGCACGGAAGTCTTCAACGTCGCCAGGGTCGCCCGGATGATCCGCTGATCGGGCCAGGATGCGCGCCAGACGACCGCAACGGGGCAATCCGCGCCATAATGCGGCATCAGCTCGGCGGTCAGCTTGTCGATCAGATGGATCGACAGGTGCAGCGCCAGCGTCGCCCCGGTGGCGGCAAAGGCGGGCAGGGTCTCGCGTGACGGCATCTGCGTCGCCCGCCCCTCGGTGCGGGTCAGCACCACCGACTGCGCCAGTCCCGGCAGCGTCAGCTCCACCCCCAGCGCCGCAGCCGCAGCCGCGAAGGACGGCACACCGGGCGTCACGTCATAGGGAATCCCCAGCTCGCGCAACCGCCGAAGCTGCTCGCCCATCGCCGACCAGACCGACAGGTCGCCGGAATGCAGCCGCGCCACGTCCTGCCCAGCCTCATGTGCCGCCACGATCTCGGCGACGATCTCATCCAGCGACAGGGGCGCGGTGTTCACGATGCGGCAACCGGGCGGACAGTGCGACAGCACGCCTTCGGGCACCAGCGACCCGGCGTAAAGGCAGACCGGCGACGCAGCGATCAGGTCGCGCCCCCGCAAGGTCAACAGGTCCGGCGCCCCCGGACCGGCTCCGATGAAATGTACTGTCATCCAGCCCTCTTGCAGAGGCGAACCCCCGCCCTTTCACATTGGCTCAAATATCCCCGCCGGAGGCAATCGCCCGAGCCGGTTGCGCGCCCTTCGCGCGCAGAGGCGAGACAAAAGGCTTGCGCCGCACGGCGCTCATCCTGACAGACGCCCCTCACACCGCGCCCTCCGCAATGGCCGCCGTCGCCATCCCATCCGCCGAAACTGCCCGAGGCCCCCGCAACCGCGCGCCCTGCCCCGCCGCCGCCAGCGCCGCCGCCTCGGCGAGCGAGCCGGTGCCGAACATCTCCTCCACCCGGCCGGAGCGGGTCAGCGTCGGAACGCCGTGCAAGGCCTCGGGCGCCAGCGCCACCACGGGCAGCTCCAGGGCCTGCGCCAGCGGCTCCAGCCCCGCGGCCTTCACCGCAAGGGTCGCGAGATGCGTCACACCATCCGTCCCCCCGGCGCGCGCCAGAGCATCCTGAAGGGCGGCAAGGGTCGCGCCCGGGCGGAAACCGAACCCCGCGACGATCATCGGATGACGCTCCATTGCAGGATCGGCAGCGCCGCGCGCCAGCCGCGCTTGCGGCCGATGGCGGCCGGTTCCGACAGGTCGATCTTCAGCAACTGCCCGCCATGGCGCGCGGACCAGTCCAGCACCAGCGCCTCGGTCTCCAGCGTCACGGCGTTCATCACCAGCCGCGTGCCCGAGGGGAGCAACGGCCAGAGCGCGGTCAGCAGGGCCTCGGACGCGCCGCCGCCAATGAAGACCGCGTCGGGGCTGGGCAATCCAGCCAGCCCCTCGGGCGCGCGGGCCTCGTGCAGACGGTGGCGGTGCGAGAGGCCAAAGGCGTCCACATTCCCGCGCGCCCGGTCGGCGCGGGCGGGATCGGCCTCCAGCGCTTCGACGCGGGCCCCGCCAGCCAGCAGCCATTCGATGCCGATCGAGCCGGAACCGGCGCCGATGTCCCACAGCACCTCGTCCGGCCGGGGGGCCAGCGCCGAAAGCGTCAGCGCGCGGACCGGGCGCTTGGTGATCTGGCCGTCGTGCCGGAACAGCTCGTCCGGAAGGCCCGAGGCGCGCGGCAGCCCGGGATCGGTGGCCTCGATGGCCGCCGAGACCGGGGCCCCCATGAGGTCGGTCGGCAGTCCCCGGGTGATCCGTTCCTGCGGACCGCCCAGGCGTTCAAGGACGGTGAGGCGGGCGTTCGGGTGCCCGTTCTCCGACAACCAGCGGACAAGCTCACCCACCGCCGCCCCGTCGCGCAGGGTGCAGATCACCCGCACTCCGCGCCCAAGGACCGGGCGCAACCGTGCGAAGGGCGCGGCGTGCAAGCCAAGGCACAGGGTCTCCTCCAGCCGCCACCCCAGCCGGTTCGCGGCCAGCTGGAAGGTGGATGGCGCGGGGTGCGAGGTCCATTCGCCGGGCGTCAGATGTGTCATCAGGCTGCCACCCGCGCCGAACCAGAACGGGTCGCCCGAGGCAAGGACGACCGTGGGTTGGCCTCGATGGGAAAGGACCGGCGACGGGTCGAACGGGACAGGCCAGGGGTGGCCCCGGTCACCCGCGCTGGCCAGGGCCAAATGGCGCGGGCCACCGAAGATCGCAGCGGCCGAGGCCAGCGCGGCACGGCTTGCAGGCGACAGGGCCTCCGGTCCATCCTCGCCCAGACCGATGATCGTCAGCCAGGGATCAGCCATGCCCCGCGTCCTTCTTCTGGGCGGAACCACCGAGGCCGCCCGCATGGCCCGCGCCCTGGCCGAGGCCGGGGTGGACGCGGTCTATTCCTACGCGGGCCGGACGGAAAGCCCGGTGGCTCAGCCCCTGCCAGTCCGCGTGGGCGGGTTCGGTGGCGTGGGGGGCTTGACCGCTTATCTCACGGCCGAGGGGATCACCCATCTGATCGACGCGACCCACCCCTTCGCCGCGCAGATGAGCCGCAACGCGTTCGAGGCCTGCGCCGAGGCTGGCGTGCCGCTGATCGCCCTGGAACGCGCGCCCTGGCAGGCCGGGCCGGGCGACCGCTGGGCCCATGTTGCGGACCTGGCCGGGGCGGTGGCAGCCTTGGGAGCGGTCCCGCGCCGGGTGTTCCTGGCCATCGGACGGCAGAACCTGAATGCCTTCGCCATCGCACCGCAGCACCACTACCTGTTGCGGCTGGTGGATCCGCCGTCCGAACCACTGCCCCTGCCCCAGGCCAAGGCGGTGATCGCGCGAGGGCCGTTCACTTTGGAGGGTGACCGGGCGCTTCTGCAGGACCACCGGATCGATGTGATCGTCGCCAAGAACGCGGGCGGCGCGGGGGCCGAGGCGAAGCTGGTGGCGGCGCGGGAGCTGGGCCTGCCGGTGATACTGATCGACCGGCCGGTTCTGCCCCCGCGCCGCGTGGCCCGGACAGTGGCCGAGGTCATGGCCTGGCTGACCGGGTGAGCCGGGACCCAGACTTTTCGAAAAGTCTGGCAAAATCCTTCGACGGATTTTGGCCCGGATCATCGCGCGCTCCTGGGCGAGTAGACGAAGCGCCCGACCCGGCGGGTGGCAGAATTCCCGACGATGACCACGGTCCGCATGTCGGCCATCTCGGGCGTGGCCTCGCCCAGCGTGACGGTCTGAAGGCGCTGCTCGGGTGTCGAGACGGCGCGGGCGAAGGTGATCAGGCGATCCGGCCCACATTCCTCGCGCAGGGTGGCGAGGGCCTTGGTGAACCCCTCGGGCCGCGAAGCGGAGCGGGGGTTGTAGAAGGCCATCGCGAAATCGGCGCGGGCGGCGTGGCGGAGGCGGGTTTCGATCACCTCCCAGGGTTTCAGGTTGTCGGAAAGGTTGATGCAGCAGAAATCATGGCCCAGGGGCGCGCCCACAGCGGCAGCAGCCGCCAGCATCGCGGTGATCCCGGGCAACACCCGGATATCCAAGGCCTGCCAGTCTGGCCGGGTCTCCAGCGCCTCGAACACCGCCGAGGCCATCGCGAAGACCCCCGGGTCACCGGAGGAGACCACGACGACGCGCTTTCCCTCCATGGCCATCTGCAGTGCGGCGCGGGCACGGTCCAGCTCGACGCGGTTGTCCGACGGGTGCAGCGTCAGCCCCGGACGCGGGGCGACGCGGGCGACATAAGGGATGTAGCCGACCACATCCGTCGCCTCGGCAAGGGCCGCCGAGACTTCCGGCGTCACCAGTTGGTCATCCCCGGGGCCAAGGCCCGCGATGGCAAGCCAGCCGCTCATTCGGGCAGCTCCGGTCGACGGCCGTGGTCATGGACGAGGACGATCGCGAAATAGGGGCAGTCGGCGGCGTCGACCTCGGCCAACCGCGCGACGCGCTGGTTCGGCATGGTGCCGCGTTCGACCAGCCAGGCCTGGTCCAGCCGTCCCGTGCGCTCCAGCGCCCGGCGGACGCGGGGGAGGTTGCGGCCCGTCTTCATCACCACCAGCGCGTCGGCGTTCGCCATGTGGCGGACGAGGTCCTCTTCGGGCAGCGTTCCCATGAGGACGGTCAGCACGTCGTCGCCCCAGGTGATCGGCGTATCGGTGGCGTTCCAGCAGCCGGTCATGCCGGTGATGCCTGGGATGACCTCGACCGGGACCCGGCCCTGCAGGCGGGAGTGGAGGTGCATGAAGCTGCCGTAGAAGAAGGGGTCGCCTTCGCAGAGGACCACCACGTCCTCGGTCGCGGCAAGGCTGGCGAGGCGGTTGGCCCAGTCGTCGTAGAACCGGGCCAGCGCGTCGGTGTATTCCGGGCTGTCGAAGGGCAGTTCCGTGGTGACGGGATATTCCATCGGGTATTCCACGGCGTCGAGCGGCAACATCCCCTCGACGATCCGGCGGGCCTGTCCGGCGCGGCCTTCCTTGCGGAAATAGGCGACGCGTTTCGCGGACCCTATGGTGCGGGCGGCGCGCAGGCTCATCAGGTCGGGGTCGCCGGGGCCGAGGCCGGCACAGATCACACGTCCCATTGCGGCCCCCTTTCTGCGGCGGTGGAGAGCCCCCCACCCCCATCCCCTCCCCACGCGGGGGAGGGGAGGCGCGCGATGGTCCGAGGATCGGCGTGGGCAACCAGCGGTGTCATGGTCATTCCTTCCGCGAAGCGAGTGCGTTGACCGCGGCCACGGTGATGGCGCTGCCGCCGAGGCGGCCCTTGACGATGACGCTTGGCGCGGGCGGGGCCTCCATCAGCGCGTCTTTGGATTCGGCCGCGCCGACGAAGCCCACGGGGCAGCCGATGATCGCGGCGGGGCGGGGGCAGGCGGGGTCTTCCAGCATGTTCAGCAGGTGGAAAAGCGCGGTAGGCGCATTGCCGATGGCGACCACGGCACCTTTGAGGTGCGGCCGCCAGAGTTCCAGCGCGGCGGCGGAGCGGGTGTTCGACATCTCTTTCGCCAGTGCGGGGACCTGGGGGTCGTGGAGCGTGCAGATGACCTCGTTGTTCTTCGGCAGGCGGGCGCGGGTGATACCCTCGCTGACCATGCGCGCGTCGCAGAGGATCGGGGCGCCCTCCTCCAGCGCGGCGCGGGCGGCGATGGCCATTCCGGGGGTGAAGTGGATGTAGGGGGCCAGTTCCACCATCCCGGCGGCGTGGATCATGCGGACGGCGACGATCTCTTCCTCGGGCGTGAAGCGTGCGAGGTCGGCCTCGGCCCGGATCATGGCGAAAGATTGCAGGTAGATCGCTGCGCCGTCGGTTTCATAGGTGTGGGGCATTCGGGGCCTTCAGGTGGTCAAGGATGGCCTGGGGCGTGAGGCCAGGCAGGCTGGGCGTGTCGGAGGCGGTGCCGTTGCGGATCAGGTCGTAGCCTGTGCCGGTGGCGGTGAGAGTGGTTTCGGCTGGCGAGGGATGGGCGCAGCCCTTGGCGCAGCCGGAAATGTGGATCGTCCGGCCGGGCGCGAGGTGAGGGGCGAGGCGGCGGGCAAGTTGGCGCGTGTCGCCCAGGGCCTGCGGGCAGGCGGGCGCTCCGGTGCAGGCGGTGATCCGCAGGAGCGGGTCGGCGGGGTCGGTGATCAGGCCGGGGATATCCGGCAGGGTCGTCGCGCCGACGATCAGAAGCATCCGCCAGGGGGTCGGGCGCAGTTCGCGGTTCAGGGCGGCGAGGGCGTGCAGCGTCCCGGCGCGCATCTGGCCGAAGGCAAGGGCGACGAGGGCGCCGTCAGGGGTGAGGCCGGGTGTCGGGGTCGGAAGCGGCTCGGCGGGGGCAAGGGTGCAGCCGGGCGGGACGATGCCCTTGGCAATGAGGGCGGCCATCCGGCCCCGGCCATTGGTGATGCCGCCCTGGGCGACGAACCAGGTGGCCATCGCGAGGGCATCCTGGGCAAGTTCGGTGACAGGCTGGCCCAGGGGGTGGCCCTCGGGGCGGAGGATGAGGCGTCCGTCCGCGCTGCGTTCGACGCGGATGTCGGCCGAGGCTTCGGCCAGGACCGGACGCGGGCCGGTGTCGAGGGCGAAGCCGAACTTGCCGGGGAGTTTGGGCATCCGGGTCAGGGCGGCGGCAAGCGTGACGGCGAGGGTGTCGGTGTCGTCCGAATGGCTGGCCGGGTGCCCCCCCTCCCCATCCCACGAGGGGGGGAGGGAGGCGCTTCGGTCCGCTGTTGCGCGGATGGATTGCCCTTGGCGGCTCCCCTCCCCCCCGTGGGGAGGGGATGGGGGTGGGGGACTGGTCCGGAAGGGCGTGACGATGAGGTTGCGAAGAGATTCCGTCTGAATGTCGGGATCGATGAGGCCCTGGGTGCGAAGATCGTCGATGAGGCGGGGGTGGCTGGTCTCGGTCACGCCGCGCAGTTGCAGGTTGGCGCGGGCTGAGAGGTCGATGATGCCGTTGCCGTGGGTTTCGGCGGCTTGCGCGATGGCTTGCGCCTGATGCGGGGTCAGGCGGCCGAGTGGTGGGCGGATGCGGACGACGAGGCCGTCGCCGGATTGCATGGGACGGAGCGCACCGGGGCACCAGCCCTTGATCTCCCAGGCGGTCATGCGGGTAGCCCTTGGGTTGGGGCGGGTATTGAAATGAGCGCTTCGCGCAAGCCTTTTGTCTCGCCTCTGCGCGCGAAGGGCGCGCAACCGGCTCGAAACGTGCCTCCGGCGGGGATATTTGGGCAAATGTGAAAGGGCTTGGTCATGCGGCACCATCCAGCCTTGCGGCGATGGAGTTGCGGCGCGTTTGCCAGAGGCCGGCGTCGCGGAGGCGGCGGAAAAGGTCTTCCATCGCGGCCAGCGCGGCGGGGTTCTCGCGTTGGAGGAAGTCGCGGACCTCGTCGCGGCCGAGGGTGGCGTCGTGGTAGAGGTCGAAGAGGTGCGGCGGGACGACCTGGGCCAGGTGGGCAAAGGCGGCCATGTGGTCAAGGGTGGCGGCGATTTCGGCCCCGCCGCGGAAGCCGTGGTTCATCATGCCGGTCGCCCAGGCCGGGTTCGCGGCCCGGGCGCGGACGACGCGGGCGATTTCCTCGGTCAGCGTTCTTGCGTGCGGGGTGTCGGGGCGGGTGGCGTCGAGGTGGTAGAGGGTGGGTTTGGCTCCGCCGAGTTTCGCCACGGCGGCGGCGAAGCCGGCCTCGTGCGCGGCGTAGTCCGCGGCGATCAGGACGTCGGTTTCGGGGAGGTCCTGGGCGTGGACGAAGCTGTCGGCGGCGAGGACGCGGGCTTCGAGGGCCTCGCGGGCCTCGGTGGCTTGGCCGTCGGCGCCGATGGCCCAGCTTGAGGCGTTGAGCCAGGCTTCCCCGGCGGCGGCGCGGGCCTCGTCGGTGAAGGTGTCGGCGGCGGTGCCCATTCCCAGGCCATAAAGGCCGGGCCTGGGGCCGAAGACGCGGGCCTCGCGGGTGGTGTAGGGGTTGTCCTCGGGGGATTCGTCGCGCTGGCTCAGGGCCTCGGCGCCCGCTTCGAAGAGCTGGGCGAGGGTCGGGAAGACGTCGCGGAAGAGGCCGGAGACGCGGAGAGTGACGTCGATCCTGGGGCGGCCGAGGAGGGCGAGGGGGAGGATCTCGACACCAGAGACCCGGGCCGAGCCGTCATCCCATTTGGGCGAAAGGCCGGCGAGGTGGAGCGCCATGGCGAACTCTTCCCCCGCCGTGCGCATGGTGGCGCTGCCCCAGAGGTCGACGACCAGCCCGCGCGGGTAGTCGCCGTGGTCCTGCAGGTGGCGGCGGATCAGTTCCTCGGCCAGTTTCACGCCCTGGGCATGGGCGTTGCGCGAGGGGACGGCGCGGGGGTCGACGGAGAAGAGGTTTCTGCCCGTCGGGAGGACGTCCGAGCGGCCGCGATGGGGGGAGCCGGCGGGACCGGGGAGAACGCGGTGGCCGTTCAGGGCGGTGAGGAGGCCTTGGGTCTCGCCCTCGCCTTGGCCGAAGATGTGGAGGCCCTGGCCGAACTGGCTTTCCTTCAGGTCGCAGACGAAGCGGTCGATGCGGGTGATTGCCTCTGCCGGGGTGGCGTTCGGGGATAGGCCGAGGTCGGCGGCGACGCCGGAGGCCGCCGCTTCGTCGCGGATGCTGGAGATCAGGCGCGTGCGGCGGGCGGGGTCGAGGCCGTCGGCGGTGGAGTATTCGTCGAGAAGACGTTCGAGGCGTTGAAGCTCCGGCGGGACGGCGCTTTGCGTCAGCGGCGGCGGCAGGTGGCCCAAGGTCACGGCGCCGATGCGGCGCTTGGCCTGCGCGGCCTCGCCGGGGTCGTTGACGATGAAGGGGTAGAGGTGCGGCAGCGGGCCGAGGATGGCGTCGGGCCAGCAGCTGTCACTTAGGGCGACGGATTTGCCCGGCAGCCACTCCAGCGTGCCGTGGGCGCCCATGTGGATCAGGGCGTGGAGGCCCTGCGCGCGGAGCCAGAGGTAGAAGGCGACATAGGCGTGGCGCGGGGTGCGCGAGAGGTCGTGGTAGCTTTCGTCGCGGGTCTGGACCTCGCCACGTTCGGGTTGCAGGGCGATGAGGGCGTGGCCGCGGCGGGTGGCGGGGAATTGGAAGTGGCCGTCCTTGACCGCGGGGTCGGTGGCGGGGTCGCCCCATGCTGCGGTCAGGTCCTGGCGGAGTTGGTCTGGGAGGGTTGCGAGGGCGGCTTCGTAGGCGGTGAGCGGCCACGTGAGGGTTCCGGTCAGCGCCTCGGTCAGGGGCGCGCCCTCGGTGACCTGGTAGCCCTCGGTGGCGAGGGTGGTCAGCAGCGCCTCGGTCGAAGCCAGCGCGTCGAGGCCGACGGCATGGGCCATCTGGTGCGCGCGGCCGGGGTAGGTGGAGAGGATCACGGCAAGTTGCCGGTCCTGCGCGGGGGTGCTGGCGAGGCGGTGCCAGTGGGTGATGCGGTCGACCACGGCCTGGATGCGGGCGGCGTCGGCGCGGTGGGCGAAGCGGGAGAATTGCAGGTCCGGGTGGCGCTTGCCGGGGGACATGTGGCTGACGATGCCGGCGAAGAGGCGGCCGTCGACCTCGGGCAGGACGACGTGCATCGCGAGGTCGGCAGGCGACAGGCCCCGGTCGGAGGCCGCCCAGTCGCGGCGGCGGGCGGTGGAGAGGGCGACCTGGAAGACGGGGCATTGCGCCGCGTCGAAGGGCGTCGCGCCGTCGTCGGACCTGGCGGAGAAGGCGGTGGCGTTGAGGATCGCGACGGGCGGCTGCGCGGTGAGGTGGGCCGCCAGCCAGTCGGCGACGCCGGGGGCCTTCAGGCTGGGGGCGAAGGCGCCGTAGGCCTGGAACCCAGCGGTGCGGAGGGCGTGGATCAGCGCGTCGACCGGGGCGATGTCGCCCGAGGTCAGGTAGCTGCGGTAGAATGTGACGAGGACGGGGCCCTTGGGTGGCGTCCCCCCCTCCCCATCCCTCCCCCACGTTGGGGGGAGGGGGGCGCGGGTGGAGGTGTCGCGCGGGTCCTGTGGCGTCGCGTTCGCGGCACGGTCGGCGGCCTGGTGCCTCGCCTCCCCCTGTGTGGGGAGAGGATGGGGGTGGGGGACGTCCGGCGCAGGGATCACGCCGCGGTCGGGATCGTAGAACCCCATCTGCGGCACGGTCTTGTCGCCGGGAACGGGGGCGGCGTAGATGCCCGCGGCCAGAGCGAGTTGGGCCAGCGCGGCATGGGCCGCCACCGCCCCGCCTTCGTCGCACAGCGCCTGGAGGCGGCGGAGGGTGGAGACGGGAAGCGTCGACAGCTCGTCCAGGCGCGGGTCGGGGCGGCCGTCGGCGGGAAGGATGGCGAGCGCAATGCCCTGACGGCGGGCGAGATCCTGGAGCGTGGCGAGGCCGTAGGGCCAGTAGGCCTCGCCCCCGATCAGTCTTACCAGGATGGCCTTCGCGCCGGAGAGGGTACGTTCGGCATAGGTGTCGACCGAGATTGGGTGTTTGAGCGCGATGATGTTGGCCAGGCGGACGGTGGGTTGGAAACCCACCCTACGAGCGCGTTCATACCCCGCGGTGAAGGCCCCGAGGTCGCTGTCGGAGAAGGAGAGGACCACCAGATCGGCCGGGTCCTGACCCAGGTCGAAGGGGGTCTCGGTTTCCTCCAGCCCGTGGCTTTCGCGGAAGACGACGTGCATCGCTTACGCCTTCCCTTGGGGCAAGCCCCCCCACCCCGGCCCTCCCCCACGGTGGGGGGAGGGAGGCGCTTCGTGCCTGGGGGTGGGGAAGGAGTGGCTCACGGTGTCAGGCCCCCAGGACCTTGCGGATGGCGGCTTCGTCGATGTCATCGTGCTCGGCGATGACCACCAGTTGCGACCGGCGCGGCTCGGTGCCCCAGGGGCGGTCGTATTGCATGCGTACGCGCGCGCCGACGGCCTGGACCAGAAGGCGCAGGGGTTTCCCGGCGACGGCGACGTGACCCTTGACGCGCAGGATGTTCAGCTCGTGCGCAAGGCGCTGGATGGCGGCGGTCAGGGTCTCGGGATCGGTCACTTCGGGCAGGTCGATGACGACGCTGTCGAAATCCTCATGCTCGTGGTCGTCGGCCCCGTCGTGGTGCGAGGGACGCGCGGCAAGGTCATCCTCGGCGGCCGCCGCCAGGCCCAGGATCACGCGGGGATCGATGACGCCATCGGTCATCGGCAGCATGGGGACGGGGCGGTTGAGTTCGGCGGCGATCACTTCCTTCGCCGCCGCAAGGCCCGCCTCTCCGGCCAGGTCGGCCTTGGACAGCAGGATCAGGTCGGCGCAGAGGATCTGGTCTTCGAAGACCTCGGACAGGGGCGTTTCGTGATCGAGGGACTCGTCGGCGGCGCGTTGGGCCTCCACGGCGTCGACGTCCGGGGCGAAGCGGCCGGCGGCCACGGCCTCGGCATCGGCGAGGGCGATCACGCCGTCCACCGTGATGCGGCTGCGGATCGCGGGCCAGTCGAAGGCCTTGAGCAAGGGCTTCGGCAGGGCAAGGCCCGAGGTCTCGATCAGGATATGGTCGGGGCGCTGCGGCATGGCCATCAGCTGCTCGATCGTCGGAATGAAGTCGTCGGCCACGGTGCAGCAGATGCAGCCGTTGGCAAGCTCGACGATGTTCTCGACCGGGCAGTTTTCGTCGGCGCAGGATTTCAGGATGTCACCGTCGACGCCAACGGTGCCGAACTCGTTCACCAGGATCGCGAGGCGCTTGCCTTGCGGGTTCTGCATCAGGTGGCGGATCAGCGTGGTCTTGCCCGCGCCGAGGAAGCCGGTGATCACGGTCACGGGGATTTTGGTCAGATCGGTCATTCGGCGGCCTCTGGCAGGGGGTGGGGCGGGATGCGGGCGATGGATTGCTTGCGAAAGACGGTCGGGCGGTCGCGCCAGGGGACGATCCCGTCGGCGGTCGCAGCGTATTTCCCGGCGCCTTCCAGGATCGCGGGGACGTCGTCAAGGGTCAGGCGGCCGTAGACATAGGACCAGGCGCCGGGCTTCGTCAGCGAGACGGCGCAGCCGGTGTTGCAGGCCGAGAGGCACTCGACTCCGACGATGCGGACGCCCGGCGGAGCGGGTTCGCAGGTCAGGGCGGCGTGCAGCTGCGCGCCGGGGGGCTTTGTCCCCTCGGGCACCGGCTGGCCGGCCTTGCAGGTGGTGCATACGTAGAGGGTCGTGCCCATTCTTGCCTATCCAATGGCGAAAGGGGTGGGCCAGCGAGGGGCGAACCCGGGCAAGGGCCGCCGATCACCGGTCGCGGAACACCCCGTCCGCCGGTTGCCTTCCACGCTGGCAGGTCTCCCGGCTTGCGGATACGGGGCGTTTGCCCCACGGCCCCCCGCCTTCCCGGCCTTGGCCAGTGGCATTCGGGACCTCTCCGGTCACGGTCGCGGGGGCGGCTGCTTAGGGTCGTTTCCGGCCTGTCGCATTCCCTCTTCGCCTGTCATAAACAGGCACCAACGCCAGCCCACCTGAGGCAAGCACCCCCCTCTTGTCAAGGATAGGACCGACCATGACCGACCCTGTTGCGACCACCGAAGCTGACGATCTGGCCCGCCACGCCCAGAAGATGGCGAAGAAGAAGGCCGCGCGGGACAAGATCATGGCGGGGAAGGAGGGCGAGAAGGGCCTTATCATCGTCCATACCGGGGCGGGGAAGGGAAAGTCCTCCAGCGGCTTCGGGATGATCCTGCGCTGCATCGCGCATGGGATGCCTTGCGCGGTGGTGCAGTTCATCAAGGGCGCCTGGGATACCGGCGAGCGGCGGCTGATCACCGAGAATTTCTCCGACCTCTGCCAGTTCCACGCGATGGGCGAGGGCTTCACCTGGGAGACGCAGGACAAGGCGCGGGACATCGCCGCGGCGCGGGCGGGGTGGGAGAAGGCGAAGGAGTTGATCCGGGACCCGTCCATCCGCATGGTCCTGCTGGACGAGATCAACATCGCGCTGCGCTACGATTACCTGGATATCGGCGAGGTGCTGGAGTTCCTGAAGACGGAAAAACCGCCCTTGACGCATGTGGTCCTGACCGGGCGGAATGCGAAGGAAGAGCTGATCGAGGCGGCCGACCTGGTGACCGAGATGACGCTGGTGAAGCACCCGTTCCGGTCCGGCATCAAGGGGCAGCCGGGGGTGGAGTTCTGAGGCTGCCCACGCGTGGACAGATTGGCGGGCCCAGGGAAATCAAGGGCTTGGATGTGGGCCTTAAGGATTTGGCAAGGTCTGGCAGGGAGAGCATGATGGCGGGGATGAGACTGGTTCTGGCGCTGGCAGTGGCGGCCCTTGCGGCGGCGGGATGTACGCCGCTGGTCGTGGGTGGGGCGGTGGCCGTGGTCGCCGACGAGGCTATCGAGCAGGACCGGGGCGGCGACGGTCTGTTCTGAAGCGCGCGCAAGCCAGGGTGGGCGATATCGCCCACCCTACGCCCGCGTCAGAACATGTAGGACAGGCGCAGGCCGATCATGTCCAGATCACGGTCGTAGTTGTTCGCGTCATCCTCGCGGATCGCGTCGTAGTTCAGATCGACCCGGACAGGCACCGATCCGCCCACCTGTTCCCAGGACAGCCCCAGCGACAGGCCGCGGCCGGTGGTGCTGACATAGGTGCCGGGCCCGTCCTCGGCGCGGCCGTGTACGATGGCGGCCCCGAGCGAGCCCATCAGCCGACTGCCATTGGCCAGCTCGCTGGTCATCGTGCCCCGCAGGCGGAACACTGCGTCGACCTCGCACCAGGTGGGCGCGACGCTGGTGCACGCATCGTCCCCGTCGCTCATCAGCTTGCCGCTCATCAGGTCGAGGTTGCCTTCGACGCCATAGGCCAGCGTTCCGGCCGAGGCGAAACGGTAACCGGCGGTCAAGGCAATGCCGTAGTCCGTCGCCGAGGGTTCATACGAGGAAAACTCGTCGCCGCTTGAACTGTTGCCGGACACCGCGAGACCCAGGCCGAAGCAGGCATCCTGGGCCTGGGCGGCGGGGGCAAGGGCAAGCAGGGCAGCTGTCGCAAACACGATCCGACGTTGAGAAGGATCAAACGCCGGCAGTTTGTCGTCCGCTGTGTCGCCGCCGCATCAGCGCACAAAGGTGAGGTCCGGCCCTGGTCGCCCGGGTCGGTCCGAACTCCGGCCTAGGCGAGTGCAAGAAGGCGGTCGGTGGCGACATGGGCGGCAAGGTGGTCGGCCAGGGCGTCGAGTGTCTCCTCCAAGGTCTGGTCATAGCTGACATTTCCCGGCGTCGCGCCCAGGCTGGCGAGGAACGCCCGGCGGAAGGCGTCCTCGGTGAACATGCCATGCAGGTAGCTTCCCATCACGCGGCCGTCCTCGCGCGTTGCCCCTTCGGGCTGGCCGTCCACGGTGAACAGCGGCCGGGCGCGGTCGGGGCCATCGGTGCGGCCGAGGTGGATTTCGTAGCTCTTCACGCGAGAGCCTGAGGCGGGGTGCAGCGCCTCGGTTTCCGTGACGCGCTTGTCGGAGGTCATCACGGTCGTCAGGTCCAAAAGGCCGAGGCCGGGGGTGCTTCCCGGCTTGCCCTCCATCCCATCGGGGTCGGCAATCTCTCGTCCCAGCATCTGATAGCCGCCGCAGAGGCCAAGCACCTTTGCGCCGCGCCGCATGGCGGCGGCGAGGTCGATGTCCCAGCCCTGCGCCCGGAAGTGGTTCATGTCGGCGATGGTGGCCTTGGAGCCGGGCAGGATGATCAGGTCGGCCTCAACCGGAAGGGGTTGGCCGGGCTTGACGATTCGCAGCGTGACGCCGGGTTCCTGCGCCAAGGGGTCGAGGTCATCGAAATTGGCGATGCGGTTCAGGTGCGGGACGGCGATCAGGAAGTCTCCGGTGCCGCGCGTGCCGCCGAGATCGGCTGCGTCCTCGGCGGGGAGCTTGTGGGCGTCGGGGAACCATGGGATCACGCCAAGGCCGGGCCAGCCGGTGCGCGCCTCGATCAGGCGGTAGCCGTCGTCGAAGAGGCGCGGGTCGCCGCGGAACTTGTTGATGAGGAAGCCGCGGATCATCGCGGCGTCCTCGGGGTCGAGGACGGCCTGGGTGCCGACAAGCTGCGCGATGACACCGCCGCGGTCGATGTCCCCGGTCAGGATCACCGGGACATTGGCGGCGCGGGCGAAGCCCATGTTGGCGATGTCGTTCGCGCGCAGGTTCACCTCGGCCGGGCTGCCGGCGCCCTCGACGATGACGAGATCGCACTGCGACTGGAGGCGGAGGAAGCTGTCGAGGACGGGGGCCATCAGTTGCGGCTTCAGGGCAGCGTAGTCGCGGGCCTTCACCGTGGTCAGGCGCTTGCCCTGGACGATTACCTGGGCGCCGGTCTCGGATTCGGGCTTCAGGAGGACCGGGTTCATGTCGACATGGGGCTGCACGCCGCAGGCGCGGGCCTGAAGGGCCTGGGCGCGGCCGATTTCGCCTCCCGTGGCCACGGCGGCGTTGTTCGACATGTTCTGCGGCTTGAAGGGCCGCACGGTCAGGCCCTGGCGGGTGAAGTGGCGGCAGAGGCCCGCGACCAGCATCGATTTGCCGACATTCGACCCGGCGCCCTGGATCATGATGCGTTTCATGCGCGACGGGCCATCAGCCAAAGGAAGAAAACCCCGCCGACCAGGCCGGTGACGACGCCGATCGGCATGTCCTCGGGCGCCATGACGACACGGGCGATGGTGTCGGCGGCGA
Source organism: Alphaproteobacteria bacterium (assembly GCA_046569765.1). Lineage (GTDB taxonomy): Bacteria > Pseudomonadota > Alphaproteobacteria > Rhodobacterales > Rhodobacteraceae > Tabrizicola. The sequence continues at coordinate 66,920 of JBKHWC010000004.1, forward strand.
CAAGGAAGATGGCGCCAAGCAGGGCAGAGAGCGGCAGGACGCGGGTGTTGTCGCCTCCGACGGCGAAGCGGACGAGGTGGGGCATCATCAGGCCGACAAAGCCGATCAGGCCGGAGAAGGCAACCATGACGCCGGTGATCAGCGCGCCCGCGACGAAGACCGACAGGCGGAAGCGGGCGACGGGGATGCCAAGCGAGGCGGCGGTCTCGTCCCCCAGGCTCATGGCGTTCAGGGCGGGGGCCTGGGACCAGAGCCAGAACCCGGCGGGCAGAAGGACGGCAAGCGGGTAGATCAGGTGGCCCCATTGGGCCAGACCAAGGCCGCCGAGCATCCAGAAGACGACGGTGTGGGTGGCCTTGGGATCGCCGAGGAAGATCAGGATGTTGGCCCCGGCCATGATGATGAAGCTGACGGCGACCCCGGCCAGGACCAGGCGGTCGGCGCTGGTGGCCTGGGTGACGCGGGCGATGGCCAGGACAAGGACGGTGGCGGCCAGAGCGCCCCCGAAGGCCATGAGCGGCACGGTCAGGAGGCCAAGGAAGAGGCCGGTGTGGAGAAGCGCCGCGATGGCTCCGAACGCGCCGCCCGAGGAGATGCCGAGGAGATGCGGGTCGGCCAGCGGGTTCCGCGTCACCGATTGCAGCGCGGCGCCGGTGATCCCGAGGCCCGCGCCGACGAGCGCGGCAAGAAGCGCGCGGGGAAAGCGGATGTCCCAGACGATGGCCGCGCGCGCATCGGTCCAGTCAGGGGTGACGAGGCCGGGGATCAGCTGGTGGACCAGGACGCCCCAGACGGTAGAGAGCGGCACCGGGACCGCGCCGACCGAGACGGCCAGGAGAATGGCAAGAAGCAAGAGGCCGCAGCCGCCTAGCACAACCCCGGCCCGACGCGTCAGGCGCAGGGCGGGCGTGGCAGGGGTGGCCAGGGGCGTTTCGGTCATGTCAATTTCCGCAAGACCAGACCGCGGTCTTCCGGGGGCGGAGTTTCTGAAAACTCCGCTTCGGAGCCTTTGAAGGCTCCGGTCCGATTTCTTCGAAGAAATCGGCGGCGTCGCGCTTCTGCCTGGCTTTGTCACAAGGGCGCATCACTTCCCCCAGAAGCCCTGCACCAGCTTTTCCACCGCACGGATGTTGCGGGGGCCGGGCGTGGCCTCGACATATTCCAGGACCACATAGCGGTCATTCTTCACCGCGTCGACATTGGCGAAGGCAGGGTTGCCCTCCAGGAAGGCGATCTTCTGCTCGCCCGTCACATCGCCGTAGTTGACGATGACGATGACCTCGGGGTTGCGCTCGACCACCGGCTCCCAGGCGACGGTGGCCCAGCTCTTGTCGAGGTCGTCCATGATGTTGCGGCCGCCCGCTGCCTCGATCAGCGCGGTGGGGATCGCGTAGGCGCCGGCGGTGAAGGGCGTTTCCTCGCCCGAATCGTAGACGAAGACGCGCAGCGGCTGGCTGCGGTCGACCGGGGCGGTGATCTCGGCCAGCCGGGCCTCATAGCCGACGACCAGCGCCTTGGCGCGATCCGCGACGCCGAAGATCGTGCCCAGGTTCAGGATGTCGGCATACATGTCCTGCATCGAGGACTTTGCCTTGGGGCCGACGAAGATGCAGCTTTCGGTCAGTTCGTAGGTCTTGATCCCCAGGGGCTCCAGCGTCTCGGGCGTGACCTCGCCGCCGACCTTCATGCCGTAGTTCCAGCCGGCGAAGAAGAAGTCGGGCTCGGCGCCCAGCAGGACCTCGCGGGTAGGGTATTGCGCGGAAAGCTCGGGCAGTTCCTCGATCCCGGCGCGCAGCTCCTCGTCCAGGGTCTTCCAGCCCGAGACGCCGGTATAGCCGACCATCCGGTCGCGCAGGCCCAGGGCCAGCATCATCTCGATGAGGTTCACGTCGTTGGCAATCGCGCGGGCGGGCGGGGCGTCGAAGGTGACCTGGCGGTTGCAGCTTTGCACCGTGACCGGGAAGGCCAGCGCGGGGGTGGTGGTCAGAAGAAGGGCAAGCAGGGCGTTTTTCATCAGTGATCCAGTTGGAAGGAGAAGCGGGGGGCGGAGCCGGTGCGGTCGATGCGGGGGACGACCTGGAAGGCCTGGGCGATGGTCGCCTCGGTCAGGGCCGCGTCCGGGGGCGCGTCGGCGATGACGCGGCCCTGGTCCAGGATCAGGACGCGGTCGGCGAATTCGGCGGCCAGCGTCAGGTCGTGCAGCGTGCAGACCACGGCGAGGCCGAGGCCGCGCAACAGGCGCAGGAGTTCCAGCTGATGCCGGATGTCCAGGTGGTTCGTGGGCTCGTCCAGCACCAGGATCCGGGGCTCCTGCGCCAGGGCGCGGGCGACCATGACGCGCTGCCGCTCGCCGCCCGAAAGCGTGCCGAAGCGGCGGTCGGCAAGATGGGCCAGATCCAGCCGCAGCAAGGCCGCGTCGGTGATCGCCTTGTCCCGCGCGCCCGGCCCAATGCCCTGTCGATGCGGCAGGCGGCCGAGCGAAACGATCTCGCGGGTGGTCAGGGCAAAGTCGGTGGGTTGTTCCTGCAGGACGGCCGCGACGATCCGGGCGGCCTCACGCGCGGGGCGGAGCCAGAGGTCGCGGCCGTCAAGGATCACCGAACCGGAGCGCGGCGCCTGGTGGCGGTAGAGGAGCCGCAAAAGCGAGGATTTCCCCGCCCCGTTCGCGCCGCAGATCGCAAGGATCTCGGCCTCGGCCAGGGTGAAGGAGATGTCGTGCAGGATCGCCGGGGCGCGCTTGGGACCCCAGGTGACATTGCGCAGTTCGAGGACGGTCATCGCCGGGCCCCGCAGTTGCGGCCGAGCGTAGGGGCCAGGATAGCGGACGCGCGCCGGGTCATTGCAGCGCCCCCTCGCGCGTCACGATCATCGCGGCGGGGATGCGGGCAAGCGTGGTGTCGCAAAGCCGGGGCGGCAGATCGCGACCGTTGAGCCAACCGTCCTCCAGCGCGGCATAGGTGCGGGCAAATTCGACCAGATCGTCAAGGGGCTGGTCCGGGTCGATGTCGCCGAAAAGCCAGGTCGCCTTTTCGGTCGCGCGGTAGCCCACCACGCAGGGTTCACCATGATCGGGAACGCAGCCGGCAAGGCAGGCGGTGCCCGAGACCTCGAACGTCTCGCCCAGGCCGGCGGCGGAAATGGCGGCGCGGAGCTTCGTCAGAAGCTGGAAACCCGGCTTGCAGGCCGCGCCCTTGTGCTTGCAGGCCTTGCAAACCAGGATCTGGTGCGGTGCGGATTGCGCCACGGAATAGGGTCGGGCCTTGGGCCGCGGATCGTCCATCGAATACTCCTTCCGGGGCACCCCGCCCGGTGGGTCTGTCTTCGATGGCAGGTCTCCTGACTTTGCGGGTCTCTGCTTCCCCCTGCCTTCCCGGCTGACGCCAGTGGCTTGAGAGGGGTCGCTCGCCGCTTACAGTTGCGGGGGCAGTCGGGGATTTGGCGGCTGATGCCTACACCTCACCCCGTTCCCTTTTCACCCGGCCGCGCGTGGTTTGGCCGGGAACCATCCCCCTTTGTGTGCGCCCTAACCTCGGACGGATCAAGACCGAAAGCGACACCCTTGCGCCTGCGGGCGTCAGGCCGTTCTTCGTGGCGGAATTCTGGTGCCCCCCAGGGGGAACAAAGCGCAAAGCCCTTTCGCGTTCTTCACGCGAAAGGGCGGGAGGAAAGGCTTGCGCGAAGCGCGCAATTCGGTGGACGCCCCGCGCTTCGGCAGGGCGGGGTCGCGTCAGGCCCAGGGGCGCAGCGTGGCCGCCTTCGCCTCGAAAGCGTCGATGGCAGAGGCCTTTTCCAGCGTCAGGCCGATGTCGTCGAGGCCGTTCAGCAGGCAGTGCTTCTTGAAGGGATCGACGTCGAAGGCGAAGACCGTGCCGTCCGAGGCAGTCACGGTCTGAGCTTCCAGATCCACGGTGATCCGGGCGTTCTCGCCCTTGCGCGCATCGTCCATCAGGTGATCGACCGCTTCTTGCGGCAGGACGACCGGCAGGATCCCGTTCTTGAAGCAGTTGTTGAAGAAGATGTCGGCGAACGAAGTCGAGATCACGCAGCGGATCCCGAAGTCCAGCAGCGCCCAGGGCGCGTGCTCGCGCGAGGAGCCGCAGCCGAAGTTGTCGCCCGCGACCAGGATCTGCGCCTTGCGATAGGCCGGCTGGTTCAGGACAAAGTCCGGGATCTCGGCCCCGTCCTGGGTGTAGCGCATCTCGTCGAACAGGTTCTTGCCCAGGCCCGAACGCTGGATCGTCTTGAGGAACTGCTTCGGGATGATCATGTCGGTGTCGATGTTGACCAGCGGCATGGGCGCGGCGATGCCGGTCAGGGTGGTGAAGCGGTCCATCGGAATCTCCTGTCCTTTGCGCGCCCCGATAATCCAGATCGCGCGCCGGGGCAACCGTCAGTCCGGGGTGCGGAAAGTGAGCGAGGCCCAGTCGGAATGCCAGACCGGCCCGGCGGCGGGATCGTCGTTCGGGAGCGCGCGCAGGACCACGCTGTCGACCAGATACTCGCTGCCCGGCTGCATGGGCAGGGTCACCCGCCCCCCGGCATCCGTGCGGTGCAGCGTGATCGTCACCGTGCCGTCGGGGGCGGTGCGGAAAAGCTCCACCTGCGCCTCGGCGCGCGGGGCGCCGTCGAGCAGGACCTGGACCGGGAGGCCCGCGCTCAGGTCGTCGGTATAGGGGTTGGCCAGCGCCACGATCTCGATGGCGAGGCCCACTGCCCGGTCCTGTCCGGCGCCCGAGCCCACGGCGACAAGGCTTTTGGCGTGACGGCGGTAGGTTTCGCGGAAGTTCTTCTCGGGCAGGCCGCGGGCGGCGTGGTCGGCAAGGGCGTTGGTCAGGTCCTTGTGTTCGACGAAGCGCTGGAAGACGCCGAAATCGCTGTAGGTCAGGGTCGAATCCATCGTCTCGTGAACCACGATGGCCAGACTGTCGGACAGCCCCTCCATCACCAGGGCCGGGTTGTCGCCCATGCGCCCCTCGACCGGGCGGGTGGTGTCGCCCTGGATCACCTCGAACCGGGCGATGTCCTTCGGCAGGTAGATCAGCGACGAGCCCTTCATCTCGGACCCGATGCGCAGGCCGACGCGAAGGGTCTCTGCGGGGGCGATGGCGTAATCCTCGGGCACCAGCCAGAATTCATGTGCCTTTGCCGCGATTGCGCTAGATGCAAGGGCCACGACCGCCAGCCATCCCCAGGGTTTCATCATGTCCGTCCTTCTGTCACTTGCCCGTAAGCTGTCGCTTTGGGCCGTCCTGTCAATGGCGCTGCCGGTCCTCGCCCATGAAGTGCGCCCCGGCGTCGCGGATGTGGCGGTGGGCACCGAGGCCGTGACGATCACCCTGACCGCGCCGCTTGAGCCGATCATCGCGGGGATGGACCTGGCGGGGCTGGAGGATACCAACCTTTCCCCCCTCGCCGACCGCTACGACGCTCTGCGGGCCGAGGACCCTGCAACACTGGAGGCCGAGCTGCGCGCGGCCTGGCCGCAGATTGCCCAGCGGATCACGATCCTGGCCGGAGAGGCGCGGGTTGCGCCGGAAATCGCAGCGGTCACGGTGCCCGAGGTGGGCGACCTCAGCCTGCCGCGGGATGCGGTGCTGGTACTGACCGCCCCGCTGCCCCCGGACGGCAGCCCGGTGCGGATCGGCTGGGACGCGGGGTTCGGCTCCATCGTGGTGCGGCAAGTGGGCGGAGGTGAGGATGCCTATACGGCGATCCTGTCGGGCGAGGTGAGCGCGGCGCTTCCGCGCCAGGGCTTCGCCACCGAGGGCGCGCTGCCGGTGTTCGGGCGCTTCATCGTCTCGGGCTTCGAGCACATCATTCCCAAGGGGCTGGATCATATCCTTTTCGTGCTGGGCCTGTTCTTCTTCTCGCTGCGGCTGTCGCCCTTGCTGTGGCAGGTGACGGCGTTCACGCTGGCCCATACGGTGACACTGGCTCTGGCCGCCATGGGGGTTGTCGCGATCCCCGCCAGCATCGTGGAGCCGCTGATCGCGGCCTCGATCGTCTATGTCGCGGTCGAGAACATCTTCGGCGGCAGGGGCCAGGTCGGCTGGCCCCGGATCGCGCTGGTCTTCGGCTTCGGCCTCTTGCACGGGCTGGGGTTCGCCAGCGTGCTGTCCGACGTGGGCCTGCCCGAGGGCCGCTTCGTCGTTGCGCTGATCGGGTTCAACATCGGGGTGGAGCTGGGGCAACTGGCGGTGATCGCGGCGGCCTTCGTGCTGACCGCCCTGCCCTTCGGCCGCAAGGACTGGTACCGCAGCGCCATCGCCGTTCCCGCCTCGCTGGCGATTGCCGGGGTCGGGGCGTGGTGGACCTTCGAGCGGGTGTTCCTGTGACTACCCGCCGGGGGTTTCACACCCCCGGACCCCCGTGGGATATTTGTCCAGAGAAGAAGCAGGAAAGAGTCTCTTAACCTTTTCACGGTACCCAGGATGGGCGGTACAGGCGGGGACGCCGATGACCGTCAGAGGAGAAGGCACCCCCTCGGCTTGACCTGGTCTCCCGCAGGGGGTGCTGCCTTCCCCATTCTTCTCTGCGGAAATATCCCACGGGGGGTCCGGGGGGTGTGAAACCCCCCGGGGGTTGGCACAAGACCGAAGGTCAGACCGTCTCGCCCATCAGCTCGCGGACGTCGGTCAGGTGGCCGGTGATCGCCGCCGCCGCGGCCATGGCGGGCGACATGAGGTGCGTGCGGCCACCGCGGCCCTGGCGGCCCTCGAAGTTGCGGTTCGAGGTCGCGGCGCAGCGTTCGCCGGGCGACAGCTGGTCGGGGTTCATCGCCAGGCACATCGAGCAGCCGGCAAGCCGCCATTCGAAGCCCGCGTCGATGAAGATCTGGGCCAGGCCCTCTTCCTCGGCCTGGGCGCGGACAAGGCCCGAGCCCGGCACGACCATGGCGCGCTTGACCTTGATCTTCTTGCCTTTGAGAATCTCGGCCGCGGCGCGCAGGTCCTCGATCCGGCCGTTGGTGCAAGAGCCGATGAAGACCGTGTCGATGGCGATGTCGGTCAGCTTCATGCCCGGGGTCAGGCCCATGTAGTCAAGCGACCGCTTCGCGGCCTCGACCTTGCCGCCGGTGAAGGACTCGGGCGCGGGGACCACGCCGGTGATCGGCAGCACGTCCTCGGGCGAGGTGCCCCAGGTGACGACGGGGGCGATATCCTCGCCGCGGATCGTCACGACCTTGTCGAAATGCGCGCCTTCGTCGGTGAAAAGGGTCTTCCAGTAGGCCAGAGCGGCCTCCCATTTCGCGCCCTTCGGCGCATGGGGGCGGCCCTTGACGTATTCGAAGGTCTTTTCGTCCGGCGCGATCAGGCCCGCGCGGGCGCCGCCCTCGATCGCCATGTTGCAGACGGTCATCCGGCCTTCCATCGACAGCTCGCGGATCGCCTGGCCGCAGTATTCGATGACATGGCCGGTGCCGCCCGCCGTGCCGGTGGCACCGATGACCGAGAGCGTGATGTCCTTGGCCGTGACGCCGGGGCGGAGCGACCCGTGATCTCGACCTTCATGTTCTTCGACTTCTTCTGGATCAGCGTCTGGGTGGCCAGCACATGTTCCACCTCCGACGTGCCGATCCCGTGGGCCAGCGCGCCGAAGGCCCCATGCGTCGCGGTATGGCTGTCACCGCAGACCACGGTCATGCCCGGCAGGGTCCAACCCTGCTCGGGGCCGACGATATGGACGATACCCTGGCGGACGTCGGTCACGGGGTAGTAGTGGATGCCGAAGTCCCTGGCGTTCCTGTCCAGCGCGGCCACCTGGATGCGGCTTTCCTCGGGCATCTGCGCCGGATTCTCGCGGCCTTGCGTCGTCGGCACGTTGTGGTCCGGCACGGCGATGGTCTTTTCCGGGGCGCGCACCTTGCGGCCGGTCATCCGCAGGCCCTCGAACGCCTGGGGGCTGGTCACTTCATGGACCAGATGCCGGTCGATGTAGAGGAGGCAGGTGCCATCCTCGGCCTGATGGACGACGTGGTCGTCCCAGATCTTGTCGTAGAGTGTACGAGGAGCCATGGCTCTCACCTGTGCTTGGGATGGCTGGAAAAGGGCGTCGGGTCCTGGGCGCGGGTCAGGCGCGGGCAAGGACACTGCGGGTCATGCCGAAGAAGCGGGCCGGAAGCCGCGCGTGATCGGTGATGTTGAAATAGATGAACCCGGACATGGGGGCGATATACGCTCGAAATCCCTGTCAGGCAAGCTAGCTGGCCTTGGAAAGCAGGGGTTTCGCGGATGCTGAAGCGGCTGGTTCTGGCGCTGGGGGTGGTGATGGCGGGGGGAGCGGGGGCAGAGGCCACCCACAAGGGCTATGAGATGCCGCCCTATCGGGTGGACTGGGCCGAGGGCGCGCGGGAGATTCGGGGTTACGGCCCGCATCTGTTGGCCGAGGTCCGGGTTTCGGGCGGCCGGTCGGGGGCGATCCAGGCGGGGTTCCGGGTGCTGGCCGGATACATTTTCGGCGGCAATGCGACGGGCGAGAAGATCGCGATGACGGTGCCGGTGGCGCAGACGCCAGCGGGCGAGGACTGGGTGGTCAGCTTCATGATGCCCGCGCGCTACACGGCCGAGACGCTCCCCGCGCCGCGCAGCGAGAGGGTCCGCTTCGTGCAGGCGGGGCCGTCGCGGCAGGTGGTGGAGCGGTTCTCGGGCCTGCCTGGAACCGCAGGACTGGAAGAGCGGGCCGAGGCGCTGCGGGCCTGGGCCGAGGGCCAGGGGCACGAGATCCTGGCGGGACCGCATTACTATTTCTACGACGCCCCGATGACCCTGCCCTGGAAACGGCGGAACGAGGTGGCTTTCACCATCCGCTAGGCCATTTGGCGCGATCGGGCCTTGCCAAGCTGCGGAATTGGGCGTAGCCGCCCCGGCTTTGGTTGAGATTGGCCCTGCCCGGTGCTAATCTTTGCCCAAGGCCCGGCGCGGGGGCCGTCCTGGCCCGCGCTTTCTAGGAGGACATGGTCCTGACGCATTCCGATCCCGCCACCGGCCTGCCGGTTGGCCCGCGCCCGAAACCCGCTGCCGCACCCTCTCCCGAAGGTTATGCCTCGGCCGATGTGCTGGCGCTGGTGCTGAAATCCGTCGATGACGACAAGGCCGAGGACATCGTGCAGATCGACCTGCGCGGCCGGTCGGATGTGGCCGACTATATGGTGATCTGCTCGGGCCGGTCCTCGCGCCAGGTTGCGGCGATTTCCGAAAAGCTCGCCGACAGGCTGAAGCAGGAGCTGCGGATCTCGGCCCGGATGGAGGGCAAGGAGACCGGCGACTGGGTGCTGATCGACGCGGGCGATGTGATCGTCCATGTCTTCCGCCCCGAAGTGCGCGAGTTCTACCAGCTGGAGAAGATGTGGCTGCCGGCGGGGACGACCCGCAGCGCCCAGGGCTGATGCGGCTGCACCTCTGCGTCGTGGGCCGCCTGCGAGCGGGGCCGGAGCGCGCGCTGGTGGAGGATTACCTGGCACGGCTGGAACGGACCGGGCGCCCCCTTGGGCTGGGCCCCGTGCAGGAGCACGAGGTCGAGGACAAGCGCGGCGGCGGGATGGCGGCCGAGGGGGCGCTGCTGACGCGGGCGATCCCCGAGGGTGCGGCGCTGTGCGTGCTGGACGAGCGGGGGAAGGTCCTGTCCTCGCCGGAGTTCGCTCAGGCACTGGCCGGGTGGCGCGATGGGGGTCGGCAGGATGCGGCCTTTGTCATCGGCGGGGCGGATGGGGTGGACCCCTCCCTGCGCGGCCGGGCGGATCTGGCGATCAGTTTCGGGCGGATGGTCTGGCCGCATATGCTGGTGCGGGTGATGCTGGCGGAACAGCTTTATCGCGCGGCGACGATCCTGGCGGGGTCACCTTATCACCGGGTGTAGGCGCGGGGTGGATGTCGTCCACCCTAACCGCGCGCATCACTTGCGGGTCAGCGCGATCACGCCCGAGGCCACGACAAGCCCCGCACCGATCCAGGTCGCCAGGTCCGGCCGTTCGCCAAACAGCGCCATGGCCAGCACCATGGCGAAGACAAGCCGCGTGTAGCGGAAGGGCGTGACGGCCGAGACCTCTCCCGTCCGCATCGCGAAGGTCAGGGCATGGTAGCCCAGCATCCCGAAAAGCGTTCCTCCCGCCAGATGGGCAACGCCCGTCGCCGTCGGCAGGGTCGCTCCGCCTGTGGCAAGCAGCAGGATCGCCCCCGCCACGGCCAGCATGGCAAAGCCCAGCGCGCCCAGCTGGCGGTTCGACAGGCCCTTCGGCGCGGCGCGGGTGGCAAGGTCGCGCCCGGCAAAGCCCAGCAGACCCACCACTGCCAAGAGAGACAGGGCCGAGAAATCCGACCCCGGCCGCAGGATGATCAGCACGCCGATGAACCCCGCCAGGATGGCCAGCCAGCGCTGCGGGCTGACCCTTTCGCCAAAGACCAGCGCCGCGCCTGCGACCACGACCAGGGGAGTCGCCTGCAGGATCGCCGAGGTGGTCGACAGCGCCGTCATGGTGATGGCCAGGCCGTAGAAGAGCCGCCCGGTGACCTCGAACCCGCAGCGGACCAGCATGGGTCGCGAAAAGAAGGCGGCCGGAAGCAACGCCTCGCCCCGACGGGCGGCCATGGCGGCGAAGACCAGCATCCCGGCCAGACCGATGGTCAGAAGAACCTGGCCAAGGGGCAGGCTGGCGGCGGCGGCCTTGACGAAGACATCCTCGACCGCGAAGCCGGCCATGGAGGCGGTCATCAGCAGCGCGCCGCGCTGGTTGTCGGTCACCGGCACGCAGACCTCCTCGAGCATTGCGCGCACGCGTCGGGACACCCCAGCCCCGAGTGCCCGAAGGGCGCGACGAGCATTACCGGGCGCCCCAGGTGTCGCTCAGCCGATAGCCCTGCGGCCAGGGATCGGCGGGGTCGAGCATGTGCTGATGCGTGCCGGTGATCCAGGCGCGGCCCGAAATCTCGGGGATGATCGCATCGAGATCGCCCACCTTGGTCGCGCCGACGATCCGGCCTTCAAACTGCCCGCCGATCAGGGAGCGCGCGCGCAGGACCTCGCCCGGGCCGATCTGGCCCCGTGCGGCCAGGATCGCGAGACGTGCGGAAACCGCGGTGCCGGTGGGCGAGCGGTCGATCTTGCCGGGGCGGATCGAGACGGCGTGGCTCGTCTCCCAGCCGTCCTCGACCCGGGTGAGGGGTCCGGCGAAGAGGCAGAAGGAGAAATGCCGCCAGTCGGGGTTTTCCGGGTGGCTGAAGCCCAGCTGTTCGTCGGCGGCCGTGGTGATCTGGACGCCGAGCTTCGCCATCGCATGGGCGTCCTTCGGCGAATGGGTGAAGCCCAGGGCCTGGGCGTCGACCACGACGAAGCTGTCGGCGCCATAGGCCGTGTCCACCGTCAGCCGCCCGAGGCCCGGCACGTCCAGCGGCACGCCCAGCCGATCGGCGAAGGAGGGCAGGTTGCGGACATGGATGCGCTCGACCTTGCCGTTCTTGCAGTCGGCGCGCACGGTGACGAGGCCGCCGGGGGCCTCGAGCCTGATCTCGGTGACGGGTTCGGTCATCGGCAGGATGCCGCTGTCCAGCAGCACGGTCGCGACGCAGATCGAGTTCGAGCCGGACATTGGCGGATTGTCCTCGGGCTCCATGATGATGAAGCCCATCTGGGCGCGGGGGTCCTTGGGCGGGACCAGCAGGTTCACATGCCGGAACACGCCGCCACGGGGTTCGTTGAGGACAAAGTTGCGCAGGGTCTGGTCGCGCCAGAGCGCCTCGCGCATCTCCCACAGGGTATCACCGGGCGGAGGGGCGACACCGCCGACGATCACGTCGCCGACTTCGCCCTCGGCATGGGCCGAGATGACATGGATGGTCTTGGTGCTGCGCATGGGGGCCTCCTGGTCGCGGGGCGAAAGTGCGCGGGCGGGGCGGAAATGGCAAGCGCCCCGCCGTCAAGCAGACTCAAATCCTTTAAGTAAAGGATTTGTCAAAATTCTTACTTAAGAATTTTGGCCCTCAGATCAGCCCGGCGTGCTTCATCGCGGCCTTGATCTTCGCCTTGGTGCCGTCGGTCAGGCCCACCAGAGGCAGGCGCACCTCTTCCGAGCAGAGGCCGAGGACCGACAGCGCGTATTTCGCGCCGACGAGGCCCGGCTCGATGAAGATCGCCTCATGCAGCGGCATCAGCTTGTCCTGGTATTCCAGCGCCTTGGCGAAGTCGCCGCGCAGGGTCGCCTCCTGGAACTCGGCACACAGGCGCGGGGCGACGTTGGCGGTGACCGAGATGCAGCCGACCCCGCCATGCGCGTTGAAGCCCAGCGCGGTCGCGTCCTCACCGGAAAGCTGGATGAAGTCCGCCCCGCAGGAGGCGCGCTGCTGGCTGACGCGCTCGATCTTGCCGGTGGCGTCCTTGACCCCGATGATCCGGGGCAGTTTCGCCAGGGTCCCCATCGTCTCGGGCGTCATGTCGACGACCGAGCGACCGGGGATGTTGTAGATGATGATCGGCAGGCTGCAGCAGTCGTGCAGCGCGGTGAAATGGGCGATCAGGCCGGCTTGCGTCGGCTTGTTGTAATAGGGCGTCACGACCAGCGCCGCGTCGGCGCCGACCTTCTCGGCGTGGCGCATCAGGCTGATGCCTTCGACGGTGTTGTTCGACCCCGCGCCGGCGATCACCGGGACGCGGCCCGCGACGGCGGCGACGACCTCCTCGATCACCTTCTGGTGCTCGGCGTGGCTCAGCGTCGGGCTTTCCCCCGTGGTCCCCACCGGCACGATCCCGTGCGACCCCTCGGCAATGTGCCAGTCCACGAGTTTCTTCAGCGTCACCAGATCCAGCTCGCCGTTCTTGAACGGCGTCACCAGGGCAGGCAGGGACCCTTTGATCATGACGCTTCTCCTATGATGGGGCGGAATTGCCCGGGTTTAAGCGCGCTTCTCATAGCGGCACAGAGCCGCCCTGCCAAGTCTTGCCCACTAACGGAAGTGTGGGTTGTCCAGAGGCGGGCTGTCAGGCAGATTCAGCGGCATGAGCAGAACGACAATGATCCGGGCGCTGGTTCTGGCCGTTGGCCTCCAGACGCTTCCGGCAGCAGCAGATACGACCCAGGCGATGCGCACCGCGCTGGAGCTGGTGGCGGGCAAGGATTGGGACGGGGCGCTGGCCGTGGCGCCGTCGGGTGTCGGGCGCGACATCGTGGACTGGCAGCGCCTGCGCGCGGGTGAGGGGCGGCTGGGGGATTACGAGGCGTTCCTGCAGCGCCGCCCGGACTGGCCGGGGCTGCCCTATCTGCGGGAAAAGGGCGAAGATGCGGTGGCGCGGTCCACCGATCCGGCGCGGGTGATCGCCTGGTTCGCCGGTGGCCTGCCCGAGACGGGCCTGGGCGCGGTGGCCTATGTCCGCGCGCTGCAGGGCGCGGGACGCGCGGCCGATGCCGAGACCGAGGCGATGCGGGCCTGGGCCGAGCTGTCCTTTACCCCGGAGGAAGAGGCCGCGCTTCTGGCGCTGGCGCCCGAGGCGGTGGCTTTCGTCCATGAGCTGCGCCTGGACAACCTGCTTTGGGCAGGCCGGACGCGCGAGGCGAGCCGGATGCTGGACCGCGTGTCCGAGGATCTGCGGGCGCTGGCCCGGGCGCGGATCGCGCTGCAGAACGAGGAGAAGGGCGTCAACGCCTTGATCGATGCGGTGCCCAAGGCGCGGGCGGGGGATCCCGGGCTGGCCTTCGACCGCTTCATCTGGCGGATGAAGCGCGACATGTATGACGATGCGCTGCCGCTCATTCTGGAACGCTCGACCAATGCCGAGGGGTTGGGCCGCCCGGAAGCCTGGGCCGAGCGGCGGGCGATCCTGACCCGCTGGCTGATGCGCCAGGGCCGCCCGGCCGAGGCCTATCGGGTCGCCGCGAGCCACCACCTGCCCGAGGGGGCCGGGGCCTCGGCCTATGCGGATCTGGAGTTCCTGGCCGGGTTCGTCGCGCTGCGACGGCTGAACGATCCCGCGACGGGGCTGAAGCATTTCCAGCACCTGCTGGCCGGCGTGACGACCCCGATCAGCCTGGCGCGGGCACATTACTGGATCGGCCGCGCGCAAGAGGCGGCGGGGCAGGATGGCACGGCGAGCTTCCAGGCGGCGGCGGTGCATCAGACGGCCTATTACGGGCTGCTGGCGGCCGAACGGCTGGGGATGAACCTGGACGCGGGGCTGCTGGCCGGGTCCTCGGCCCCCGACTGGAAGGGGGCGGCGTTCCGGCAAAGCTCGGTGATGGAAGCGGCAGAGCTTCTGCGCAAGGCGGGCGATCGGGTGCTGGCGCGGCGGTTCCTGCTGCATCTGGCGGAAAGCCAGGATGCGACGGGGCTGGCGCAGATGGCGGAGATGGTGATGGCCTGGGGCGACCCGAACCTTGCCGTCCTGATCGGCAAGGCCGCGGCCGAACGCGGGCTGATCCTGCCCGCGGCCTATTACCCGGTGCCGGAATTCGTGCCGGATGGCCTGAGCGTAAGCCGTGCGCTGGCGCTGGCGATCTCGCGCCGGGAAAGCGAGTTCGACCCGGCGGCGCGGTCCAGCGCCGATGCGCGGGGGTTGATGCAGGTCCTGCCGGGGACGGGCAAGCTGATGGCGGGCAAGCTGGGCGTGCCGCATGAGGTGGGTAAGCTGATCAGCGACCCGGCTTACAACGTGAAGATGGGCGCGGCCTATCTGGCCGAGATGGTCGAGGAGTTCGGGCCGTCGATCGCGCTGATCGCCTCGGGCTACAATGCCGGGCCGGGTCGTCCGCGCCGGTGGATCACCGAATTCGGCGACCCGCGGCGGCCAGAGGTGGACGTGGTGGACTGGGTCGAATCGATCCCCTTCGGCGAGACGCGGACCTATGTGATGCGCGTGGTGGAAAGCGTGGTGATCTACCGTGCCAAGCTGAAGGGCGCGGTGGGTCCGGTGCGGATCACCGACGAGTTGAAGGGCTAGACGGTCGCGAAGAGCACCGCGCCCAGCGCAAGGACGGTCGCCACGGCAGCGGCCGCCCGGGTCAGGGACAGCGGGTGGGGGTCTTGCGGCCTGACGGCGGAGCGGAGCGGGGCCTGCATCTCGGTCAGGACAGGCTTCGGAGCCGGGGCGGGCGCGCCGGTGATCAGGGCGATCCAGTCGCGGGCCGACTGGATGCGGGCATGGGCCATGACCGATATGGCCTTGTCGATCGCGTCCAGGAACTCGGGCGGATAGGCGTCGAACCGGCCGACCAGCGGCCGGTAGGGATCGGGCGAGCCCATGGCCAGCGCGGCCAGCCGGGTCTGGCTGTTCGGCGGCGCCTCGCCCGTGATCAGATGGTGGAAGGTGGCGGCCAGGGCGTAGAGGTCGCTCCACGGGCCTTGCTCTCCGCTTTGCAGGTAAAGCTCTTGCGGGGAATAGCCGTCCTTGACGATGTGCATGGTCGATCGCGGCCGGTCGGCCCCGCTGTCCTGGTCGCGGGCCGCGCCGAAGTCGATCAGGACCGGGCGGCGCTGGTCGTCCAGCATGATGTTGTCGGGCGAGATGTCGCGGTGCAGAAGCCCGCTGTCATGGATCACCGCCACTGCGTCGAGAAGCTGCAGCAGGGCCGAGCGGATCTCGTCGGGGCCAAGCGGATTGACCGCGATCTCTTCGCCCAGTTCGCGCCCCTCGATGAAGTCAAGCACCATGTAGGCGGTGTCGTTGTCCTCGAACACCTGATGGACACGGACCACGTTCGGGTGGTCGATCCGGGCCAGGTTCTGCGCCTCGCCAATGAACTTCTGGATCAGGGTCGCCACCCCGGGGCCATAGGTGCGTGACCGCGGCCGGACCGCGCGGCTGGGCCGGACGCACATGCCTTCGGGGAAACATTCCTTGATGACCACCTGCCGCTGCAGGCTGTCGCGCGCCAGGTAGGTGATGCCGAAACCGCCGGATTTCAGATGCCGCTCGATGGTGTACTGACCATGGAACAGCGCGGTTCCCGGTTTCAGCTCATCGCCCCACTCCTCGGGGTCGAGGTGGACTCCATCGTCACTCACGTCACTCATCCCTGCGAATCGCGACGGCAAGCTGAGGGGGGCCGCCACATTCGGGCACAAGAGCTGGGCGGTTTGTTAAAAGTCCAGCAAAATTGGAACGAAAGCGGGGAAGATTCTGGCTTATTGGTGAAGTTCCGACGCTAAGGATATGCGCCCCCCGATGCGATCAACCCTGACGCGAAATGGATTGGGGTTCAGGGGGATCGGCGGGGTGCTTCCGGGCCGCGATCCTGATGCCGACGTTCGAGCTGAGCCAGGCGGACCTGGCGCAGCGCCTCGACCAGGAGGGCGGTCAGAAGGCCGAAGCTCAACAGCCCGTTGACCGCCGCCATGGCCGCGAAGACGCGCCATTCCTGGCTGGGGACCACATCGCCCAGACCAAGCGTCGAGAAAGCCTCGATCGAGAAATAGAGGGATTCTTCCATCGATTTGAACACGCCCGTCTCGAACAGGACATAGGCCCACATCCAGATCCCCAGGGTCAGGACCACAAGAACCCAGACCCCGACGGCGAAGAGCATCACCAGGAGTTTCCACCGCTCTGGTGGGGCGACAAGCCAGGGATGGGCGGTGCGGAAGGCGGATTCCAGCACCAGGGCGGCCATGGCCATGACCAGAACGTTCAGCAGCAGCATCCCTGCCCCAAGCGCAATCTGGATCAGCATCGCAACCCTTCTGGACTATGCCTCGGGCAGACCTTATCTGAACCCGATCATGGTGGCCAAGTCCGATCCCAACTCCAAGCTGATTGCCGAGAACCGGCGGGCGCGTTTCGATTACCATATCGAAAGCGAGCTTGAGGCCGGGATCATGCTGCTTGGGTCCGAGGTGAAAAGCCTGCGCCAGGGCGGGGCGAACATCGCGGAAAGCTATGCCAGCGTCGAGGGCGGCGAGCTGTGGCTGATCAACGGCTATATCGCGCCCTATCTGCAGGCCAAGACCTTCGGGCACGAGGAACGGCGGCGGCGCAAGCTGCTGGTGTCGAAGAAGGAACTGTCGCGGTTGTGGAGCGCGGTGGGCCGCGAGGGCATGACCATCGTACCGATGAAGATGTACTTCAACGACCGCGGCATCGTGAAGCTGAAGCTGGGTATCGCCAAGGGCAAGAAGCTGGCCGACAAGCGCGAGACCAGCGCCAAGCGCGACTGGGACCGGCAGAAGGCGCGGCTGCTGAAGCAGAACAGCCGCGACTGATCTGTCGCTTTTGCACCTTCAGTTGCCGGATTCCGACTTTTGTGGCAGGATCAGGCTACCGGGCATCAAGTCCGGGGCAAAAGCCGGGATTGCCCGGAAGACCCGGAACCGGCGCAAAGAGGGAAGGGAGTGGTCATGGGCATGGAACTGATCATCCAGATCATCGCGGGCCTTGTCGGCGGCAATGCGGCCGGGATGGGCCTGAAGAACCTGAACCTGGGCACGGCGGGCAATTCGGTCGTCGGTGCGGCGGGCGGCGCGCTGAGCGGGGTCCTGATGGGCCTCTTGGGCGGCGACGCCGGGGCCGCGGCGGCCGGGCTGGACATGAATGCGATCATCCAGGCGGTCGCGGGCGGGGGTGTCGGTGGCGCCGTCCTGACGGCCATCGTCGGGGTCCTGAAGAAGTCCTTCGCCAAGTAAGCCTTGCGGCGCGGTGGCTTCGGTCTCCGCGCCCTTCCGCTTGCACCAGGTGCGGCGGGGCGCATATATCCCGGTAACATCCGGGAGAGCGCTTATGACCGTATCGCCGCAGGACGACCCGAAAACGCTGGTCTCGACCGACTGGCTGGCAAAGCATCTGCGCGATCCCGATCTGCGGGTACTGGATGCCAGCTGGTACCTTCCGGCACAGAACCGGGACGCCAAGGCGGAATATGCCGCCGCCCATATCCCCGGCGCGCGGTTCTTCGACATTGACGAGATTTCCGACCAGCGGTCGAACCTGCCCCACATGGCCCCACCGCCCGAGAAGTTCATCAGCCGGATGCGGGCGATGGGCGTGGGCGACGGGCATCAGGTGGTGGTCTATGACGGCGCGGGGCTATTCAGCGCCGCCCGGGTCTGGTGGACCTTCCGCCTGATGGGCAAGACGGATGTGGCCGTGCTGGACGGCGGCTTGCCCAAGTGGCAGGCCGAGGGGCGAGAGACCGAGGACATGCCCCCGGTGATCCGCGACCGGCACATGACCGTTTCCCGGCAGAACCACCTGGTCAAGGACGTCACGCAAGTCGCCCATGCCGCCAAGCTGGGCGAGGCCGAGATCATCGACGCCCGCTCGGCCCCCCGCTTCCGGGGCGAGGCGCCCGAGCCGCGGCCGGGACTGCGGTCGGGCCATATTCCGGGATCGAAGAACCTGCCCTTCGCGGACGTGCTGAACCCGGACGGGACGATGAAATCCCCCGCCGAGCTGAAAGCGGTGTTCGAGGCCGCGGGGATCGACCTGAAGAAACCCGCGATCACCACCTGCGGCTCGGGCGTGACGGCGGCGGTCCTGTCGCTGGCGCTGGAGCGGATGGGGCATCGGAACCATGCGCTTTATGATGGCTCCTGGGCCGAATGGGGCATGTACGACGATCTGCGGGTCGCCACCGGCCCCTGAGCCGCTTGCCGTTCCCGTGGCGTTGTGGCACTGCGCGATTGCCCTGAAACCGCGGGAAACCCGATGCTCGAGACCCTGAACCCCCAGCCGCAGGACAAGATCCTGCAACTCATCGCCATGTTCCGCGAGGACCCGCGAACCACGAAGATCGACCTTGGCGTCGGCGTCTACAAGGACGCGACCGGCCTGACCCCGGTGATGCGCGCGGTCAAGGCGGCCGAGAAGAAGCTGTGGGAGGTCGAGACGACCAAGACCTACACGGGTCTGGCTGGCGAACCAGCCTATAACGCGGCGATGGTGGGCATGATCCTGGGCGAGGGCTTTGCCGACCGCGCCGCCAGTGTCGCGACGCCGGGCGGGACAGGGGCGATCCGGCAGGCGCTGGAACTGATCAAGATGGCCAATCCGAAGGCCCGGGTGTGGATGAGCGCGCCGACCTGGCCGAACCATCCCTCGATCGTCAAGTATCTGGGGATGACCGGGGTGGAGTATCGCTACTTCGACGTCGCCACCTCGGGCATCGACTTTGCCGGGCTGATGGCGGATCTGGAGGGCGTCGCGGCGGGGGATGCGGTGCTGCTGCATGGCTGCTGCCACAACCCGACGGGCGCGAACCTGTCGGCCGAACAGTGGGACCAGGTGATCGCGCTGCTGCAGAAGAAGCAGGCGGTGCCCTTCGTCGACCTGGCCTATCAGGGCTTCGGCGATGGGCTGGAAGAAGACGCGGCCGCCACGCGCAAGGTCGCGGCGGCCTTCCCCGAGGTGCTGATCGCGGCCTCGTGCTCCAAGAACTTCGGCATCTATCGTGAGCGGACGGGGATCCTGATCGCGCTGACCTCCCCGGACCGGAAGGCCGTGGTGCAGGGCAACCTGAACTTCCTGAACCGCCAGAACTACAGCTTCCCGCCCGATCACGGCGCGCGGCTGGTGACGATGATCCTGGAGGATCAGGCGCTGACCGCCGAGTGGAAGCAGGAGCTTGAGGAGGTGCGGCAGAACATGCTGGGCCTGCGCAAGCAACTGGCCGAGGAGTTGCGGCGGGCCACGAACTCCGACCGCTTCGATTTTGTCGCACATCACCGCGGCATGTTCAGCCGCCTGGGCCTGACCGAGGCGCAGGTGACGCGGCTGCGGGAAGAGCATGGCATCTACATGGTCGGCGACAGCCGGATCAACATTGCCGGGCTGAACGCCAGGACCGTTCCGGTGCTGGCCGCAGCCATCGCGCAGGTGATCTGACACCCATCATGCTTGCCGTCGTTCTTTCGCTGGGGGCGGCGGCGGCCTTTGCGGCCTCGGCCATGTTCATCGACGCGGCCTCGGGCCGGGTAGGGCCGATGCAGCTGTCGCGCTGGCAGATGAGCCTTGCCTTCGTGATGACCGCCGCGATCAGCCTGGCCCTGGGCGGCTGGCGCAGCCTGGACCTGCAGATGGTGCTGTGGCTGGTCGCCTCGGCCGCCTCGGGGATCATGGTCGGCTCGGTCGCCTTCATCGCGACGATCCAGTACACCGGGCCGCGCATCTCGGCGCTTCTGTTCACCACGGCCTCGCCCTTCGCGCTGGCACTTGGCTATGTCTTCCGCGACGAGGTGATCAGCCTGACGCAGGGCGCGGGCGTGGCGCTGATCGTGGCGGGGATCGTGCTGGCGGTGCTTGGCCCCCCGCAGGACTCGGGCGCGAGAGTGCCCAGGCCGCTGTGGCTGGGGCTGATCCTGGGGATGGTGACCGCGCTTGCCCAGGCAACCGGGAGCCTTCTGGCCCGGCCGGCGATGCTGGCGGGGGCGGATCCGGTGGCGGCGATGGCGGTGCGCTCGGGGGCGGGGGCGGCGTTCTTCATCTCGCTGCTGGCAATCCCGGCGCTGCGTCCGGTGGAGCGGCCCTCACGCCACGCCCTGCGGCGGATCGGGCTGTCGGCGCTGGCGGGGATGGTCCTGGGCATGTCGCTGCTGATGGCGGCGCTGGCGCGGGGGGATGTGGGGATGGTCACCACGCTGTCGTCGACCACGCCGATCCTGATCCTGCCGATGGTCTGGGCGGTGACTGGCCGCCTGCCCGGGCCAACCGCCTGGGCAGGGGCCGGGCTGGCGGTGGTCGGCACCGCCCTGATCTCGCTTGCGCCCTAGCGGCTGGCCCGCCAGGCGGCAAGCAGCCCCGCCGCCGCGATCAGCCCCATTCCCGCAAAGGCCATCGCATCTGGGATCTGGGAGAAGGCGAGCCAGCCCAGCACAGTGGCAAATCCGATGTGCATGTAATTGACCGGCGCGAGGGTGGAGGCCGGGGCCTCTCGGTAGGCGGTGGTCAGGAGGAGGTGGCCAAGGGTCGCCAGGATGCCATAGGCCAGGATCATCCCCGCATCGGGTAGCGTCGGCAGGGTCTCGGCCCCCAGGACCAGCGTCAGCGTGACCGAAACCACGGACCCCACCAGCGCGGTGTGGAACAGCAGCGCCATGGTCGTCTCGGTCCGGGTCAGGATGCGCGTCAGGAGGTGGTAGCCGGTGCCAAGCACCGCGTTCAGAAGCGCCAGCGCCACGCCCCAGCCATCCAGCCCGCTGCCGGGCCGCGCGATCAGCAGGACTCCGGCAAAGCCCAGCGCGGCGCACAGCCAGCCGATCAGGCTGACCCTTTCGCCCAGGATCGGGCCGGAGGCGAGCATCAGGAGGACCGGGGTGATGTAGATGATCGCCACCGTCTCGGCCACCGGCATGACGCGCAGCGCAAGCAGCATGGTGATCGTGGCCATGGCAAGCAGCAGGCCGCGCAGCAGGCCAAGGCTGGTGCGCCGCGTGCGCCAGATCCCGTTGCCGTGGCGCGGGGCCATGGTCACAGCGACGAGGACGAGATTGATCAGATAGCGCGCCGACAGGATCAGCGGCGCGGCGTAAAGCATGGCGAGGTGCTTGCCCAGCGTGTCGCCCGTGGCGAAAAGCAGCGTCGCCGCCACCACGAGCGCCACCCCGCGCATCGGCCTGCCTTCGCCCTGCATCTGCCCCTCCAGTCTTCCGGCTGGACCCTAGTGCGGCCCTCAGGCAGGCGACAGCCCCAATCAGACGGGCGCAGGCGCGAGCGCGATGTCGGCCAGGGTAGAGCGGTCGAGGTCGGTCAGAAAGGCCATCTCGGCCCGGCGCAGGCGGGATTTCAGGCGGCAGTGGCCGTCCAGCGTGCAGTCGCCGCCCCCTGGCGCCAGACATTCGACCAGCGCCTGCCCGTCCTCCAGCAGGCGGACCAGCGCGCCAAGCCGGATCTCGGCGGCGGGCCGCGCAAGCATGGCGCCCCCCCCGCCACCGCGCCGGGTGGTGACATAGCCAGCCTGCGCCAGGCGCTGGACGATCTTGGTCAGGTGGTGGCGCGAGACGCCGAATTCCTGCGCCAGCACGGCGGTGGAGAAGCCCCGGTCGGGGTTGGCGGCAAGGCGCATCAACAGGCGCAGGCCGTAGTCGGTGAAGAGGGTCAGGCGCATGGCACCTCATAAATCGGTATTTACAATACTGATTAGCGGGACTAGACGAAGAAGGGAAGCAGAACGGAGCCTGCGATGACTGCCCTCCGCCAAAGCCACTCTGCCCGTCCCGCCGTCACGGCCGCCCTGATGCAGCAGACCGGGCTGGACGAGGACCTCCTGCGCCAGGTGGTGCATCGCTTCTATGAGCGGGTGCGGGCGGATGCGGTGCTTGGCCCGATCTTCGCCGAGCGGATCACCGACTGGGGTCCGCATCTGGAGCGGATGGTGGACTTCTGGTCCTCGGTGGCGCTGATGACGGGGCGATATCACGGCGCTCCGGTTCCAGCCCATGCGGGCCTGCCGGTGACGGGCGCACATTTCGACCGCTGGCTGGGGCTGTTTCGGGATACCGCGCATGAGCTGTGCCCGCCGGAAGGGGCGGCGCATCTGATCGAGAGGGCGGAGCGCATCGCGCGCTCGCTGCACATGGCGGTGACGGATGCCGCGCGCGTCGGGGTGCCGTCGCTGCGCTGAAGGAGGGACGGGATGGCCAGGCTGCGGACGCCGCTTTGCGAGCTTCTGGGCTGCGAGGCACCGATCCTTCTGGCCGGGATGGGAGGTGTCGCGCGCTGGGAACTGGCGGCGGCGGTGGCCAATGCCGGCGGGTTCGCCATGCTGGGCATGGTCCGCGAAAGCCCCGAGCTGATCGAGACCGAGGTCCGCGCCCTGCGCGCCGCGACCAACCGGCCCTTTGCGGTCAATGTGATCCCCTCGGCCACCGACCCGGCCCTGCTGGACCGCCAGATCCGCCGCTGTCTGGACCTGGGCGTCCGGGCCTTCACCTTCTTCTGGGATGTGGTGCCCGAAGCGGTGGAGCGGGTGAAGCGCGAGGGCTGTCTGGTCCTGCACCAGATCGGCACGATCGAGGCCGCGCGGCAGGCCCAGGACGCCGGAGCGGATGTGCTGATCGCGCAAGGGATCGAGGCCGGGGGCCATGTCCACGGCCGCACCGGCGCCTTTGCGTTGGCCGAGGCGGTGCTGGACCTCGCGACGGTGCCGGTCGTCGTCTCGGGCGGGATTTCCACCGGGCGGGGATTGGCGGCCGCCCTGGCGATGGGCGCGCAGGGGGTGCAATGCGGGACGGCCTTCCTGGCCACGCGCGAGTCCTTTGCGCATGACTACCACAAGGATCGCGTCGCGGCGGCGGGGGGCGAGGATACGGTTCTGACCGATGTTTTCGTGCTGAACTGGCCCAAGGGCGCGGCGGTGCGGGTG
>JBKHWC010000005.1:0-82757 GCA_046569765.1 Alphaproteobacteria bacterium
CCGGCCCGCACCGACATCGACCTGTCGGCAATGGACGCCTGCGCGCAAGCCACCTCGGCCAGCCTTGCGGCGAATGACGCCGCAGGCACTGCTGTCCCCACCTTCGCCGGCACCCATGCCGCCAACGCCGCCGTCGTGGGCGCCGCCACCGACGCCATCACCGCTTTCTTCAACTCCGACCAGACCCCGGATGAGGCCGCAACCGCCCTTGCCGACGCCATCGCGGCGGCCCGGTAAGGCAATGGCCCCACCCCGCACTCCCCGGGGTGGGGCCGACCCAACGACATGAGGACGAACATGGGCTTTCTCGACATCCGCAACGTCACCAAATCCTACGGGCAGGTCGAAGTCCTGCACCGCGTCGACATCGCGGTCGAGGAGGGCGAGTTCCTGGTCCTCGTCGGCCCCTCCGGCTGCGGGAAGTCCACGCTCCTGAACATGATCGCCGGGCTGGAAGGCATCTCGGCGGGCGAGATCGCCATCAAGGGCCGCGTGGTGAACGGCGTCCATCCGTCCAAGCGCAACATCGCGATGGTGTTCCAGAGCTACGCGCTTTACCCCAACATGACCGTGGGCCAGAACATGACCTTCGGGCTTGAAATGCACGGCGTCCCCAAACCCGATCGTGACCGAGCTTTGGCCGAGGTCGCGAAGCTCCTCCAGATCGACCACCTCCTTGACCGCAAGCCCGGCCAGCTCTCCGGCGGCCAGCGTCAGCGGGTCGCGATGGGCCGGGCCTTGGTCCGCAACCCCGATGTCTTCCTCTTCGACGAGCCGCTCTCGAACCTGGACGCCAAGCTGCGCGTCGACATGCGGACCGAGATCAAGAAGCTGCATCAGAAGCTCAAGACCACCATCGTCTACGTCACCCACGACCAGATCGAGGCGATGACGCTGTCGACCCGCATCGCGGTGATGAACAAGGGCTTCGTCCAGCAGCTCGGCACGCCGAAAGAGATCTATGACACCCCCGCGAACGTCTTTGTCGCGACCTTCATGGGCAGCCCCGCGATGAACATCGTCCCCGCCAAGGTCGTGATGCAAGGCGGCCAACCCCATGCCGCCGTCACCGATGCGGACGGCGCGATCCGGCACCTGCGCTTCTCCCAGGACCTTTCCGCCTGGGAGGGCAAGGACATCCTCCTTGGCATCCGGCCCGAGGCGATCACCGACCCCGAAGGCGCCGACCGCAAGTCGCAGAACATCGTCGCGCTTCGCAACCGTGTGACCGTGACCGAACCGGCCGGGGCCGATACCTTCGTGACCATGACGCTCTCGGGCAAGGACGCCATCGCCCGGATGCGGGCAGACGCCAGCGTGGCGGCCGGGCAGGTCTTCGACTTCGCCGTGAACATGGAAAAATCCGTCGCCTTCGACCCGAAGACCGAGGAACGGATCGCCTGAATGTCCCCTGACGTCCTCATCATCGGCTCCGGCATGGGCGGCGCGACCCTTGCGGCGGCCCTGGCCCCCACGGGCCGCCGCATCCTGATCCTGGAACGTGGCGACCGCCTGCCCGACACCCCCGAGGCCCGCGACCCCGCCGCCATCTTCCAGCGCGGACACTTCAAGCCGAACGAAACCTGGCGCGACATCTCGGGCGCGCCCCTCCACCCCGGCAACTACGCCTATGTCGGCGGCAATACCAAGTTCTACGGCGCGGTGCTTCTGCGCTACCGGGCCGAGGACTTCCACCCGCTCCGCCATCTCGAGGGCACCACCCCCGGCTGGCCCATCACCTACGCCGATCTGGAACCCTGGTACTGCAAGGCCGAAACCCTCTACCGCGTCCGGGGCGATGCGACGGGCGACCCGACCGAACCGCCACATTCCGCCCCCTATCCTTTCCCGCCCGTCCCCGATGAGCCCGACATCCAACGCCTCCGTCAGGCCTTCGCCGCCCAGGGCATCCGGGTCTCCGCCCTGCCGCTGGGGGTCGACATAGACGCCTGGCTCAAGCGTGCAAGAACCGGCTGGGACGCCTTTCCCTGCACCACGGGGGCCAAATCCGACGCCGAAAGCTGCGCCCTGGCCGAGGCGCTGAAACACCCCAACGTCACCCTTCAGACGCATACGAAAGTCACCCGCCTCCTCTCCGAGGCCCGCCGTGTCACCGGTGTCGAGGTCGAAAGGGCAGGGCGCAAGGAAACCCTGACAGCCCCCCTCGTCGTCCTCTCCGCCGGAGCGATCCTCTCCTCCGCCCTCCTCCTCGCCTCCGCCAACGACGACCACCCCACCGGCCTTGCGAACAGATCCGACCAGGTCGGCCGCAACTTCATGAACCACAACCTCACCGGCATGGTCGCCTACAACCCCTTCCGCCGGAACCGCACGACCTACGAGAAAACCATCCAGATCAACGACTTCTACCTGACCGGCGGCCCGAACGGCGAACCCCTGGGCAACATCCAGATGCTCGGCCGCATTACCGGCCCGATCCTGGCGGGCGAATCCGGCCTGCCGCTCTGGCTCTCCCACCACATCGCCGAACACTCGATCCACATCATGGCCATGTCCGAGGACCTGCCCGACCCGAACTCCCGCGTCTTCTGGCGGAATGGCGAGGTCGTCCTCGACTGGCGCCGCACCAACACCAAGGCGCACGACCTTCTCGTGAAACGCCTGAAACAGGCGATGCGGAAAGCAGGCTGGCCCATCACGCTCTCCCGCGGCTTCCCGAAGTCCAAGCCCAGCCACCAATGCGGCACCAACCGCATGGGCGCGGACCCCGCGACCTCGGTGGTGGACCCCAACCTCAAGGCCCACGACCTCGACAACCTCTACATCTGCGACGCCTCGGTCCTGCCGACATCTGCCGCCGTGAACCCCTCGCTCACCATCGCCGCGCTGGCGCTGCGCGCCGGTGACCACATCGCGAGAACCACATGAAACCTCTCGCCCTCATCACCGGCGGCCAGCAAGGCATCGGCCTCGGCATCGCCCAGGCCCTTGCAGCGCAAGGCTTCCGCCTCGCCATCGCCTCGCTCCCGCCCGAGGCCGAGGCCGCCGCGGCGCTCCAGGCCCTCGGCCCAGAAGCCCGCTACTACCAGCACGACCTTGCCGACCTCGCCGCCATCCCCGCGCTTCTCGACCGGATCGAGGCCGCCCAAGGCCCGCTCACCACCCTGGTCCAGAACGCTGGAGTGGCTGCCCGCGTCCGCGGCGACCTCTTGGACCTGACGCCCGAGAACCTGGACTGGATCCTGAAGATCAACCTCTCCGGCGGGTTCTTCCTTGCGCAACAGGTGGCGAAACGGATGCTCGCCACGACCTGCGACCACTACCGCTCGATCACCTTCGTCACCTCCGTCTCCGCCCGGATGGCCAGCCCCGAACGTGCCGACTACTGCATCTCAAAAGCCGCCGCGTCGATGGCCGCGCAGACGCTGGCGCTCAGACTAGCCCCCCACGGCATCGGCGTCTTCGAACTGCGCCCCGGCATCGTCGCCACCGGCATGACCGAGGCGGTGCGGGACAAATACGACGCCCGCATTGGTGACGGCCTCGTTCCCGCCGGCCGTTGGGGCCAGCCCGCCGACATCGGCCAGGCCGTGCTCCCCCTCGTCACCGGGCAACTCGCCTTTGCCACTGGCGCGGTAATCCCCGTCGATGGCGGCCTCTCCATCGAAAGGCTGTGACCATGCACCCCGCCAGCCATATCGCGCAAAGGCCAGCCCCAAGCGTCTCCCTCCCCCCAACGTGGGGGAGGGCTGGGGTGGGGGGGCTCGTCCTCTGCCACCCGGGCGCCGCTAACCACCCGGCGCCTTTCACCCCCCTCCCCTCCCCACCGGGGGGAGGGGAGGTGCGAACCCCGCACCGTCGCGCACAACGCCACACGGCGAGGAAGCCATGACCTACGACTACATCATCATCGGCGGCGGCTCTGCCGGTTGCGTCCTCGCCGCCCGCCTCAGCGAAAACCCCGCCGCCAAGGTCCTGCTGCTGGAGGCCGGGGGCCGCGACCGCCACCCGTTCTACCACTTGCCCGCCGGCTTCGCGAAGATGACCAAGGGCATCGGCTCCTGGGGCTGGCAGACCGTTCCCCAGCGGCACATGAAGGGCATGCAGATCCGCTACACCCAGGCCAAGGTCATCGGCGGCGGCTCCTCGATCAACGCCCAGCTCTACACCCGGGGCAATGCGCAGGACTACGACGACTGGCGCCAGATGGGCTGTCCGGGCTGGGGGTATGAGGACGTGCTGCCCTACTTCCGCAAGTCCGAACACAACGACAGCTTTGAAAACCGTTTTCACGGGCGTGGCGGACCCCTCGGCGTCAGCCAGCCCCGCGCGCCCCTGCCCATCTGCGAGGCCTTCTTCGCCGCCGGGGCCGAAATAGGCATCCCCCGCAACCGCGACTTCGCCGGCGAGACGCAGGATGGCCTCGGCTATTACCAGCTGACCCAGCGCTGGTATCGCCGTTCGTCCACCGCGACCGCCTTCCTGAAACCAGCCCTCGGCCGCCCCAACCTGACCGTCAAGACCGGCCAGCAGGTCCTGCGCATCGTGGTTGAAAAGGGCAGGGCGACAGGCGTCCAGACCAGCGAGACCACCCACCGCGCGAGCGAGGAGGTCATCCTCTCCTCCGGCGCCATCGGCTCGCCGCGCCTCCTGCAACTCTCCGGCATCGGCCCCGCCGACGACCTCACGCGCTTCGGCATCCCCGTGGTCCTGGACCGCCCGCAGGTGGGCGCGAACCTGCAGGACCACCTCGACCTCTTCGTCATCGCCGAATGCACCGGCCCCCACACCTATGACCGCTATGCGAAACTCCACTGGTCGGCGCTGGCGGGGCTGCAATACCTTCTGACCCGCAAGGGCCCCGTCGCCTCTTCCCTCTTCGAGACGGGGGGCTTCTGGTATGCCGACCCCTCCGCCCGAAGCCCCGACATCCAGTTCCACCTCGGCCTCGGCTCCGGCATCGAGGCCGGGGTCGCCGCCATGCCGCAAGGCGGCGTGACCCTGAACTCCGCCTTCCTGCGCCCGCGCAGCCGGGGGACCGTCCGCCTCGCCTCCGCCGACCCGAAAGCCGCCCCCCTGATCGACCCGAACTACTGGGAAGACCCCTACGACCGCGAGATGTCGATCAAGGGCCTGAAGCTCGCGCAAGAGATCATGCGCCAGCCCGCCCTGAAGCCCTTCGTCCTCGCCGAACGCCTGCCGGGCCCCGAGGTCCGCACCGATCAGGACTATTTCGACTACGCCGTGAAGAACGCCAAGACCGACCACCACCCCGCCGGCACCTGCCGGATGGGCGCGGACGCGGAGGCCGTCGTCGACCCCACCCTCCGCTTCAACGGCATCGAGGCGCTGCGCGTCGTCGACGCCTCGATCATGCCCACCGTGGTCTCCTCCAACACCAACGCCGCCACCATCATGATCGCCGAAAAGGCCGCCGATCTCATCAAGGACGCCCGGAAATGATCCGCCACATCGTCCTCCTCAAGGCCCGCCTCGAAGCCACAGACGACCACATCCAGGCGATCTTCGCCGACCTCCACACGCTCGAACTCCCCGGCATCCTCGCCATCCACTCCGGCCGCAGCGAAAGCCCCGAGAAGATCGAACGCGGCTACCTCCACGGCTTCACCGTCGACTTCGCCGACTGGGACGCGCTCGCCGCCTACCAGGCCCACCCCGACCACAAGCGAGTCGGAGCTGCCCTCGTTGCCGCCGCCCAAGGCGGCCTCGACGGCATCCTCGTCTTCGACCTGCCAATCCCGGACGCGCCGTGACGCCCGGCGCCCGCCTGCCTTTCACATTTGCCCAAATATCCTCTGGGGGTCTGGGGGGCGAAGCGCCCCCAGCGCCGAGGAGGAGGGCGCAAGCCCCGACGACGAGACAAAAGCCTTGCGCGCCAGCGCTCAATTTCGAAACCGCCCGAGGAGCATCCAGATGCTGACCCTCCCCACCGCCGACGCCCGGCTGGAACCCTACCGCCTCACCGGCACCCCGCTCACTCCCCGCGCGCCGAAGGTCCCGCTGAGCCGAACCGCCTTCGCCGCCGCCCATGTGGTCAGCGACCCCCTGCGGGAGCGGAACCCCTGGGACAGCCGCCCCGCCGTCGACTGGGACGCGACGCTCGCCTTCCGCCAGCAGCTCTGGGACCAGGGCCTGCACCTGGCCGAGGCGATGGATACCGCGCAGCGCGGCATGGGCGTCGACTGGCCGACCGCGCTGGACCTCATCCAGCGCACGATGCGCGCCGCCAGGGCGCACCCGATGCAGCCAAGGGTCGCCTGCGGGGCCGGGACCGACCACAAGGCGCTCTCCGACCTCACCACCCCCGCCGCCATCCTCGCCGCCTACACCGACCAGGCCGAGGCCATCGAGGCCGCCGGTGGCCAACTCATCCTCATGGCCTCGCGCGCCTTCCCGGCGATCCAGGCGACCCAGGACACCTACCACCACGTCTATCGCCGCCTCATTGACCAGGCTGCCCAGCCGGTCATCCTCCACTGGCTCGGCGACATGTTCGACCCCGCGCTGACCGGCTACTGGGGCAGCCCGGACGTCGCGAAAGCCTCGGACGTCGTCCTCTCGCTGATCCAGGAAAACCCGACCAAGGTCGACGGCATCAAGATCTCGCTCCTCGACCAGGCCCACGAGGAAGCCTTCCGCGCCCGCCTGCCCGCAGGCGTCCGCCTCTATACCGGCGACGATTTCAACTACGCCCCCCTGATCGAGGGCGACGGGACATATCATTCCCACGCGCTCCTCGGTATCTTCGCCGCCATCGCCCCCGCCGCGTCGCAGGCGCTCGAAGCCCTGGCCCAGGGCGACCGGCTGACCTATCACCGCCTCCTCGCTCCCACCGTCCCGCTCAGCCGGGAAATCTTCCGCGCGCCCACCCGCTTCTACAAGGCCGGCATCGCCTTCCTTTCCTGGCTCAACGGCCACCAGACCCACTTCATCATGCCCGCAGGCTTCCAATCCAGCCGCGACATCACGCATTACGCCCAGGTCTTCCGCCTTGCCGACCAGGCCGGGTTGCTTTCCCGCCCCGATCTGGCAAAAGCCCGGATGATCACGCTCCTTGCCATTCACGGGATCGACCAGGACTGATGGAGAAACGGCCGACGATCATCGACGTGGCCACGCTTGCGGGCGTGTCCAAGTCCACCGTCAGTCTGGTCTTGCAGAACAGCCCGCTGGTGAAACAGGAAACCCGCGAGGATGTGCGGCGGGCCATGGCGCAACTGGGCTATGTCTACAACCGCGCCGCCGCGAACCTGCGTTCGGCCAATGCGGGCTTGATCGGCGTCGTCATCAACGACCTGCGCAACCCCTTCTTCACCGAATTCGCCACCTCGCTGCAGATGGCGCTGTCGGCCCGGGGCTACGCCACCGTCCTTGCCAACACCGACGAGGACCCCGCGCTGCAGGCCCAGGTCGTCGGCGCCATGCTGGAACATGGCGTCTCGGCGCTGATCGTCTCTCCGGCCTATGGCGACGAGACCGCCTTCGACGCCATCGCCCGCGCCAATGTCCCGGCGCTGCAAGTGCTGCGCCAGGTCGTACCGGCTGACCGCTTCCCCTTTGCGGCCCCCGACTACCCCACCGGCAGCCGTCTTGCGACCGAGCACCTTCTTGCTCAGGGCGCTCGGCACATCGCCTTTGTCGGCGGCCTCGAAGGCCGCGCCGTCACGCAACTGCGGATGTCCGGCTACCTCGCCACCCTCGCCGCACAAGGCCTCACGCCCCTCCACCTTCCCGGCCGCCCCGGCCGCGCCTTCGGCCGCGAGGCCGCGCGTCGCCTCACTGACGAACACCCCGCCGTCGACGCCGTCCTCTGCTTCAACGACCTCACCGCGCTTGGCCTTATCACCGGCTGCGCCGAACAGGGCCGCCCCGTCGGGCAAGGCCTCAGGATCGTCGGCTTCGACGATATCGAGGACTGCGCCCAGGTCTTCCCCGCGCTCTCCTCGGTCCGCTGCGATATCGCCGGTTTCGGGCGGCAGATGGCGGAAACGGTCCTGAAATGGCTGGAAGACGACCAGCGCCCGCCGCCGGAAACCGTTACACCCGTCACATTGATCCCCCGCGCGTCGAGCCTGTAGATGATCCCCGACCCCGCCCGCTTCCTCCGCAGCCTCTTCGACCGCGCGGTCGAGGTCGCCGACCCGATGCGCTCGCTCGCCCGCTTCCTGCCCGCGAAACCGAAGGGCCGCCTGATCGTCATCGGCGCCGGCAAGGCCTCTGCCCGGATGGCCGAGGCGGTCGAGGCCGCCTGGGGCCCTTGCGAGGGCCTTGTCCTCACCCGCTACGGCTATGCCCGCCCCTGCAAGGGGATCGAGATCGTCGAGGCCGCCCACCCCGTCCCCGATCAGGCAGGGGTCGATGCCACCCAAAGGATGCTCGACCTCCTGACCGGCCTCAGCGAAGAAGACTCCGTCCTCGCCCTCATCTCCGGCGGGGCCTCGGCCCTGCTCTGCGCCCCGGCCGAAGGGATGAGCCTGACCGAAAAGCAGCAGGTCAACGCGGCGCTTCTCGCCTCGGGCGCGCCGATCGGCCAGATGAACACGGTCCGCAAGCACCTTTCCCGCGTCAAGGGCGGCCAGCTTGCCGCTGCCGCTTACCCTGCACGGATGCTGGCGCTGATGATCTCGGACGTGCCGGGAGACGACCCGGCCTTCATCGGCTCGGGCCCCACGGTGGGCGACGCCAGCACGCCCGACGACGCCCGCGCGATCCTTGACCGCTGGGCGATCCCGGTCCCCGCCAGCGTCGGCGCGGCGCTGGAAAAGTCCGGCGTGGTCCCCCCCGGCGACCCGCGCCTGTCGCGCACCCAGAACGTGATCTACGCCGCCCCCGCCCAATCCCTTGCCGCCGCCGCCGACCTCGCCGCGCCCCTGGCGTCGGTCCACACCCTCGGCGACCGGCTGGAGGGCGAGGCGCGCGAGGTCGCCCGCGCCCAGGCCGCGATGGCCACCGACCTCGCCGCAAGCCTTGGACCCGGCGACCGCCCGATCCTCCTCCTGTCGGGCGGGGAACTTACCGTCACCCGCAGCGGAGACGGGGTAGGGGGCCCGAACGCCGAATTCTGCCTGGCCCTCGCGCTTGCCCTGAACGGCCATCCCCGGATTCACGCCATCGCCTGCGACACCGACGGGGTGGACGGCGCAGCCGAGGTCGCGGGGGCGATCATCGGCCCCGACACCCTGCGGACCGAAGGCGCGGCGCGGGCGCTGGCCCGCAACGATGCGCACGGCTACTTTGCCCGCGCCGGGGCGCAGGTCGTCACCGGCCCGACCCTGACCAATGTCAACGATTTCCGCGCGATCCTGATCCTGCCGCCGACCTGAGGCTCAGTTTCCCCCTGTCAGTTCCCCTTGTCGCGGTCCAGCGGCACGACCGTCAGCTTGTGCAAGGCCGCCGTCTCGCGCACCGCCCGCGCCACCTCGTCGCAGTCGATCCGCTGGTCCAGCCCCGAGGCCAGCAATTTGTAGCGCCGCTGCCCCAGACCCAGGTCCTGGGACAGCGAGATCGGCCCCGCCACCAGCCCGATCCGTTGCAGCACATCCGCCAGCACCGCCCCGTCCAGCGGACTGTCCGCCGGGACCACCACATCCAGCCGGATCACCGGCCGCGGCGGCATCACGCGCTGCAGCAGGCGGAACAGCACCAGCACCAGGATTGCCACCACCGTCCCGACCGCGCCCAGCTCCAGCAGCCCCGCGCCGAAGACGATCCCCAGGGCCGCCGTGAACCAGACCGAGGCCGCCGTGGTCAGCCCCTGGACCGATGCGCCCTCGCGGAAGATCACGCCTGCGCCAAGGAAGCCGATCCCGGTCAGGATCGCATGCGGCATCCGCGCCATGTCGGTGACGATCTGCGCATCCGTCGGCAGTACCGTCGCCCATTCCTCCATCCGCAGGCCCAGCAGCGTCATCATCGCCGAGGCAAGGCAGACCAGCGCATGGGTCCGCAGGCCAGCAGGCTTGCCGCGAAACTCGCGCTCGATCCCGATCAGCAGCCCGGCCACGACGCTGCAGCCCAGGGGCAGCATCACGGTCCGGTCTTCCAAGAGGGCAAGCAGGCTGTCAGGGGTCATTCAGGTTTCCGCGGCAATGCCGGGCAACGCCGCAAAGCCTGTCATGGTTCCGTTACTTCATCGCCATGCTGGCGGCCGATTCCGGCAGTTCCTCGGCAAAGCAGCGCTGGTAGAACTCGGCTACGGTCTGCCGCTCCAGCTCGTCGCATTTGTTCAGGAAGGTCAGCCGGAAGGCATAGCCCACATTGCGGAAGATCTCGGCGTTCTGCGCCCAGTTCAGCACCGTCCGGGGGGACATGACGGTGGACAGGTCGCCGTTCATGAAGGCGGTCCGGGTCAGATCGGCGACTGCCACCATCTGGCTGATCGTCTTGCGGCCCTTCTCGGTGTTGTAATGCGGGTTCTTCGCCAGCACGATCGCGGTTTCGGCGTCATGGCTCAGATAGTTCAGCGTGGCCACCAGCGACCAGCGGTCCATCTGCGCCTGGTTGATCTGCTGGACCCCGTGATAGAGGCCCGTCGTATCGCCCAGACCCACGGTGTTCGCGGTGGCGAACAGGCGGAAGCAGGGATGCGGAGTGATGATCTCGTTCTGGTCCAGAAGCGTCAGCTTGCCGTCATGCTCCAGCACGCGCTGGATGACGAACATCACATCCGCGCGCCCCGCGTCATATTCGTCGAAAACGATCGCCACCGGGTTCCGCAGCGCCCGGGGCAGGATGCCTTCGTGGAATTCGGTGACCTGCTTGCCGTCCTTCAGCTTGATCGCATCCTTACCGATCAGGTCGATCCGGCTGATGTGGCTGTCCAGGTTCACCCGCACGCAGGGCCAGTTCAGCCGCGCCGCCACCTGTTCGATATGGGTGGATTTCCCGGTGCCGTGATAGCCCTGGATCATCACCCGGCGGTTATAGGCAAAGCCCGCCAGAATGGCCAAAGTCGTGTCAGGGTCGAACTTGTAGGTCGGATCGATCTCGGGCACGCGGTCGGTCCGCTCGGCGAAGCCCTTGACGCGCATGTCGGTATCGATCCCGAACACATCGCGGACCGAGATTTCTTCGGTCGGTTTCATCACCTGATCCAGCATCGTCTGTGCCCTTGAACGCCGCCCGCGCCCCATTGCGCGTGACCCGGCCATCCTTGGAACATATCGCGAGGGGGTTCAAGGGGAAGGGCGCAAGACGACCGCCCCGCGCCGCTTTTCGCCATGGCCTCAGTCGCGGAAATGTCGGCTGTCCTTCAGCTGGTCCCAGGCCCAGACGACCTCTTGCAGCTGCTCCTCGTGGCTGCGGTCGCCGCCGTTCATGTCCGGGTGCAGCACCTTGATCAGCCCTTTGTAGACCTTGCGGATCTCGGCCTTGGACATGGTGTCGCGCGCATCCAGGATCTCGATCGCCTTGCGCTCGGTCGGCGGCAGCTTCCGCGTCGCGGTCGACATGACCTTGCCCGGATTCTGCGTTGCCTTCTCGCCCAGCAGCGCCATTGGGTCGTTCACCCCCAGCCGCGCCCAGGCGTTCCCGTCGCCGATCCGGCTGAAGGGCTTCGTCTCCCGCTCCCAGACCCGATTCTTGTCCAGGAACTTCTGGAATTCCTCGTCCGTGGTGCCCTGGAAGAAGTTCCACTTCAGGTTGTATTCCCGGATGTGATCCTTGCAGAACCAGAAGAACTCATCCAGCAGGTCCGGCGATTTCGGGGCGCGATAGGCCCCCTTTTCCTTGCAGCCGGGATAGTCGCACGGCCGGTCCGCCGTCTCGAACGCCCCGGACATGCCGCGGCGCCCCGTCTTCTTGCGCTTCTTGTCCGCCGAGACGCGGATATCGAATTCAAAGGGCGGACGACTGGACATTCAACAGGGCCTTTCCGACTCGGGGCCACGAGTTTAGGGATTTCCGCAGGGTTTTGAAGGGGGTGGCACTGACATGGCCGTGAAAGACGAAATCGAGGCGCGACTGACCGCCGCCTTCCGGCCCTCGCGGCTGGAGGTCATCAACGAAAGCCACCGCCACGCGGGCCATGCGGGCGACGATGGGTCGGGCGAAAGCCATTTCCGCATCCTGATCCGGGCCGAGGCCTTCGGGCCAATGACCCGCGTTGCCCGCCACCGTGCGGTGCAGGCCGCGCTGGGGGATCTCAACCAGCGGGTTCACGCAATCGCGCTGGATATCGGCTAAGCCTGCGGGAACCTTCGCCTTCCGCGCCGGTTGGTTCTCCAGCTTCACAAGGAGAATCTTCCGATGGTCCCGCATCTTCGTCTTTGGCTGATCGCGCTCTGGGCCTCTTCCGTGGCCGGAGCGGTCGTGATCGCCGGGCTTATTCTTGGCCATTATGAATGGGCGACCTTCCTTTGGGCCGCCGCAATCGGGATGGCCGTGGGCGTCCCTGCCGCGCTGTTGAACTGGGCCTATCTCAGGCCCCGCCGCGCGCGCGAGGTCGGACTTTTTGGCCAGGCGCCCCCCGACCGGACCTGACGCAGGGTGCGTGATTTCACGCACCATCAACGTCTGCCAAATGCGTGACACCTCGCCCCTTGCCCTCTCTCCCCGGATCGGTGCGTGAAATCACACGCCCTGCGGGCCGCATCCCTTTCCGCTCTCCCGGGAACATCTTCGCCCCCTCTCCGGTTCACCAACCGGAGACCCGCCATGGTCCCCCATCTCCGCCTCTGGCTCATCGCGCTCTGGACTTCCTCGGTCGCTGGAGGCGTCGTGATCCTCAACCTCTCGCTCGGCAACTACACCCCCGGCACCTTCCTCTGGGCCGCCCTCGCGGGCCTTGTCATCGGCGTCCCCGCAGCACTTCTGAACTGGGCCCATCTCCGCCCGAACCGCGCGCGTCAGGTAGGCGCTCTCGGACAGGCCCCGCCCGACCGTCACTGATCCGCTCGCCACGCGCCCGAGCCCCCAAGGAGAAGGCGCAGCCCGAAGACGCGACAAAAGGTTCGCGCGCCGGCGCTCAATTCAAGACTGCCCTGACCGGCGCTGCCAATAGCATAGGGGAACGGCCAGATCCCCAAGCGTCCCTCTCCCCGCCGGGAGAGAGGGCCAGGGTAAGGGGTCACTCGGTCACAAGTTTAGAAATCCCTAACGCCCACAACCAACCCCTTGATTCCATTGGGTCGGAACATCTGTCCGCCGTGGACACTACCCCGCCTTGACCCGCAGCCGCCAGGCGTGGAGAAGGGGCTCGGTATACCCCGAAGGCTGCTCCCGCCCCTTGAAGACGAGGTCACAGGCCGCCTGGAAGGCTGCCCCCTGGAAAGCCGGGGCCATCGGCCGGTAGAGCGGGTCGCCGGAGTTCTGCCGGTCGACCACCGCCGCCATCTTCCGCATTGCCTCCATCACCTCGGCCTCGCTGACCACCCCATGATGCAGCCAGTTCGCGATGTGCTGGGCCGAGATCCGGCAGGTCGCGCGGTCCTCCATCAGGCCGACGTCGGTCACATCCGGCACCTTGGAACAGCCCACCCCCTGGTCGATCCAGCGCACCACATAGCCCAGGATCCCCTGCGCATTGTTCTCGACCTCGCGCTGGACCTGGGCGCGGGGCCAGGCCTGGAAGCTGGCCAGCGGGATGTCCAGGATCCCGTCCACATGGGCCCTGCGGCCCCCCTTTGCCAGCCGCGCCTGCACCGCGAAGACGTCGACCTTGTGATAGTGGAGGGCATGAAGGGTCGCGGCGGTGGGCGAGGGCACCCAGGCCGTATTCGCCCCGGCGCGGGGATGGGCGATCTTCTCGTCCAGCATCGCCGCCATCAGGTCCGGCATCGCCCACATCCCCTTGCCGATCTGGGCCTTGCCCGAGAGGCCACACTCCAGCCCGATGTCGACGTTCAGGTTCTCATAGGCCGTGATCCAGGACTTCCGCTTGATGAAGTCCTTCCGGCTGAACGGCCCCGCTTCCATGCTGGTGTGGATCTCGTCCCCGGTCCGGTCGAGGAATCCCGTGTTGATGAACGCGACCCGGCTCTTTGCGGCCCGGATGCACTCCTTCAGGTTGACCGAGGTCCGCCGTTCCTCGTCCATGATCCCGAGCTTCACCGTGGCCGCAGGCAGCCCCAGCAGCCTCTCCACCCGCGCCATCACCGCATCGGCGAAGGCCACTTCCTCGGGTCCATGCATCTTGGGCTTGACCACATAGACCGACCCCTCGACCGAGTTCCGCATCCCCTCGGTCTTGCGCAGGTCATGCAGCGCGATGACCACCGTGACCATTGCGTCCATCAGCCCCTCGGGCACCTCTGACCCGTCCGGCAGCAGGATCGCCGGATTGGTCATCAGATGGCCCACGTTCCGCACCCACATCAGCGCGCGGCCCTTCAGCGTGAAGGGCGAGCCGTTCGGGTCCAGATACTCCCGATCCGCCGCCAGCCGCCGCTCGACCTGTCTTCCGCCCTTCTCGAAGACCTCCGACAGGTTCGCCTTCATCAGCCCCAGCCAGTTTCGGTAGGCGCCGACCTTGTCCTCGGCATCCACGCAGGCGACCGAATCCTCGCAGTCCATGATCGCCGTCAGCGCGCTTTCCAGCTGCACATCGGCCAGCAGCGCCTGATCGCGCGAGCCGATGAAATGCGCCCGGTCGAAGACCAGCTCGACATGCAACCCGTTGTTCCGTAGCAGGATCGAGTCCGGCGCCTTCGGGTTGCCCCGATAACCGGCGAACTTCTCGGGCTGCACCAGCGGCAGGTCGTCGACCAGCAGCGCGCCATCCTTCACCACATAGCGGCGCACATCGGCATGGCTGGCCCCCGCGATGGGGAAGGCTTCGTCCAGGAACACCCGCGCCCGCGCCACGACCCGTGCGCCGCGGCCCCGCTCATATCCGCCCGAAGGCGGCAGGGAGCCCATAGCATCCGTCCCGTAGAGACAATCGTACAGGCTGCCCCAGCGGGCATTGGCGGCGTTCAACGCATAGCGGGCGTTGGTGATCGGAACCACCAGCTGAGGACCCGCGACCTTGGCGATCTCGGGGTCGACATTGGCGGTCTCGATGGTGAAATCCGGGCCCTCGGGCAGAAGATAGCCGATCTCGGTCAGGAAGGTCTTGTAGGCGGCGTGGTCATGCGGCTGGCCGCGGCGGGCGACGTGCCAGGCGTCGATCTTCGCCTGCAGCTCATCTCGCTTTGCCAGAAGCGCCCGGTTCTGCGGCGCGAAATCTGCCAGAAGGCCCGCGAGGCCCGACCAGAAGGCTGCGGCCTCGATCCCGGTGCCGGGCAGGGCCTCATCCTCAAGGAAACGGGCCAGAACGGCATCCACCTGAAGGCCCGCGCGATCCAGACGTTCGGTCATGGCATGTCCCCTTCGCTTGGCCCCAGGGGCCGATTGTATGCTGCGGCGCACAATATGGCAGGTCGACGGGGGGC
Source organism: Alphaproteobacteria bacterium (assembly GCA_046569765.1). Classification (GTDB taxonomy): domain Bacteria; phylum Pseudomonadota; class Alphaproteobacteria; order Rhodobacterales; family Rhodobacteraceae; genus Tabrizicola. Next base: position 15,354 of record JBKHWC010000005.1, read on the forward strand.
GGCAAGGAAAGCGGGGCAGGAATGTCCGCCAAGGACGAGGATCTCTTTGGTGAAAACCGCGAAGAAGAAACTTTGTCAGATGGCTAAGTTTTGGCTTTCCCTGTGGCCTGAACCTGCTATGGTTAGCGACATGGCTAAGCATGATCCGAACCTCGACCTTCTGTTTCACGCGCTGTCCGACCCGACGCGGCGGATGATGCTGAACCGCCTGGCCCGGGGCCCGGCGCCGGTCAGTGAACTGGCCGGCCCCACGGGGCTGCGCCTGCCCACGGTGCTGCGCCACCTTTCGGTGCTGGAGGAGGCGGGGCTGGTCGTCACCCAGAAGGACGGGCGTGTCCGGTCCTGCGCGCTGGTCCCGCAGGCTTTGGCTCCGATCCAGGACTGGCTGGAAGAGCAGCGCCGGGTCTGGGAGGCGCGGCTGGACCGGCTGGACGATTATGTGATGCAGCTGATGAAGGAGCGTGAGCAATGATGCCCGATCTGGACCCGACGACCGACCTGAGCTTCACCCGCACGCTGGCAGTGCCGCGCGCCCTGGTCTGGGAATGTTGGACCGAGCCCCGGCACATCCCGCATTTCTTCGTACCCCGTCCGCACAAGGTGACGGCGGTGGATATCGACCTGCGGGTCGGCGGGCGGTTCAACACGACCTTTGATGTCGAGGGGAACGTGATGGACAACAAGGGGGTGTATCTGGAGGTGGTGCCGCAGGAAAAGCTGGTCTTCACCGATGCTTACACCGAAGGCTGGAAGCCCGCGCCCGAGCCCTTCATGACCGCGATCCTGCTTTTGTCGGACGCGCCGGGCGGCGGGACGACCTATACCGCCATCGCCCGGCACCGGAACCCCGACACGAAGAAGGCGCATGAGGAGATGGGCTTCTTCGACGGCTGGGGCACCGTCGTGACGCAGCTGGAAGACTATGCCGGGGGGCTGGGACGATGAGCCGCGATTTCGCTGCGGACCGCTTTGCCACGCTGACCTTCGAGCGTCGTGTCGCGGCCCCGCTGGCGACGCTTTATGCCGCCTGGACGGCTCCGGCGGCGCGGGCGGTCTGGGCGCCTCCGGCACCGGGGGTCGAGGTGGAGTTTCTTGAGGCTGATAGCCGGGTCGGAGGGCGGGAGGTCGTGCTGTGCCGGGCACCGGGCGAGCCGGTACTGCGGGTGGAAGGCGGCTGGCTGGAGATGCGGCCCGGGGCGCGGACGGTGGGCTATGAGGTCGTCTCGCGCGGGGGCGAGGCGCTGTCGGCGGCACTGGTGACGGCGGAGTTCGCGGCAGAGGGGGAGGCAAGCCGGATCGCGGTGACGGTGCAGTTGAGTTCCCTGGCCGAGGATATGGCTGACGGCTACCGGCAGGGCTTTGGCGCGGGGCTGGCGAACCTGGGCGGGGTGGCCGAGCGGACGATGGTGTTAAGCCGGGTGATCCGGGCTCCGGTCCCGGTGGTCTGGGGCGCCTGGATGAATGCCGAGACCCTGCCGAAGTGGTGGGGGCCGGAGGGATTTTCCTGCCGGACCAGACGGATCGACCTGCGGGCCGGGGGCGAGTGGGTCTTTGACATGATCGGGCCGGACGGGACCGTCTATCCCAACCACCACCGTTATGGCGCGGTGATCCCCGAGGCGCGTCTGGACTACACCCTGCACTGGGGCGAGGACGGGCCGAAACATGCCGACGCCTGGGCAAGTTTCGCCGAGGAGGACGGAGTGACGCGGGTCACGCTGGGTATGGTCTTCGCCACCGGGCAGGAGTTTCAGGACGCGAAAGGCTTCGGTGCGGTGGAACTGGGGCTGCAGACGCTGGGCAAGCTGGGAAGGTTTGTCGGGGCAGCGTGACGGCGCGGCCGAGCCCTAATTCTGCAGAAGAATTCCGTCACGATTTCCGTTCGGAAATCGGCTTGCGCCCGGCCCGGCAGCGGTCGGAGCAGTAGCGCACCTCGTCCCAGACCTTCTCCCACTTCTTGCGCCAGGTGAAGGGCTTGCCACAGGTGGCGCAGGTCTTCTGCGGCAGGTCGGATTTCTTCACGCCCCTTGGCATCCTACAGGTCCAGCGTCAGTTGCGCCGAGGGCGCGCGGCGGCGGGGGGTGCGGTCGTTGACGAAGCGCGCGTCGGCGCGGCTGGCGTGGCGCTGGACGATGCCGGCGGCGGTGGGGGCGAAGCCTGGGGCGCGGCGGGCGGTCCAGATCGCCTCCCGCGCGGCGCGGGCGGCTGTGGCGATGTCGACGATGGGCTCGGGGTAGCGCTGGCCAAGAAAGCGGCGCGCCTCGGGCCATTTCCAGGGCTCGTGCAGGAAGGCGTCGGGGACGGCCGCCAGTTCCGGCAGCCAGCGCCGGGTGAAGGCGCCGGTCGGGTCCTGGTCGAGGCCCTGTTTCACCGGGTTGTAGATTCGGGGGATGTTGATGCCCGTGGTCCCGGATTGCATCTGCACCTGTGGCCAGTGGATGCCGGGCTCGTAATCGGTGAACTGGCGGGCGAGGTGCTGGCCGGTCACGCGCCAGTCCAGCCAGAGGTGATAGGAGGCAACCGAGGTCACCATCGCCCGCATGCGGAAGTTCAGCCAGCCCGTGGCGCGCAGGTAGCGTAGGCAGGCGTCGAGGAAGGGCAGGCCCGTCTCGCCGTTGGTCCAGGCGGTCAGTCGGGAGGAGTCGGTCTCGCGCGGGCGGGTGATGGCGAGGGGGTGCAGGTCGCGTATTTCGATCGAGGGCTGGTCTTCCAACTTCTGGATGAAGTGGTCGCGCCAGGCGAGGCGGGACTGGAAGCTGGACAGCGCGCCGGTCCAGCGGCCGCCCGGCCTTTCGGACTGGCGGGCGGCGGTGGCCTGGACGACCTCGCGCAGCGAAAGCGTGCCCCAGGCCAGATGAGGTGACAGGCGCGAGCAGGCGCGCTCTCCGCTCAGGGGCGAGGACATGGCGGTGCGGTAGGGCTCTCCCCGACGGGTGAGGAAGCTGTCGAGAAGGTCGAGCCCGCGCGCGCGACCGCCAAGCTGGCGGTGGGGGCAGGGGTCCGAGGGCAGTTTCAGCGCGCGGGCGGTTGGGATCTGGCCGGGCTCGACGCCGGGAACGGGGTGCAGGGTGGGGCCGGGCAGGATCGGCCCGGCCATGAATCCGTCGCGTCGTCCGGCCCAGCCGTCGCGGTCGGGCAGCCGCCGGGTGACGCCGCATTGCGGCAGTTCGGTCCAGGGGATGCTGGCCGCCTTGGCCCAGGCCGCGACGGCGCGGTCGCGGGCGTAAGTGGCGAGGTTTCCCGTCTCCTCATGGCTGACGATCCGGGCGATGTGGTGCTGTCGGCAGAGGCGGTCGAGGACCTCCACCGCCTCGCCCACGCGGACGATGAGCGGCAGGCCGACACCTGCCAGTCCCTCACGCAGGTCGGTCAGGCTTTCGGCCACGAAGTCCCACTGCCGGGCCGAGGCATCGGGCAGGGCCCAGATCGAGGGTTCGACAATAAAGACCGGCAGAACCGGGCCCAGACCGGCCGCATGGGACAGCGCCGGGTGGTCGAGGATGCGAAGGTCGCGTTTCAGCCAGACGAGAACATTCATGGAACATAGATCTAGCGTCTGCGCCGGATTCGTAAAGCACCCTTTGCGGTCTGGCCCCACTTGCACCTGCGGGCCAAGGGCTTAGCTTGGGCTCAAAGGGAGCCCGCAATGACCGACGCGCCGACCACTGTCCATCTGGCCGATTACCTGCCCTTCACCCATCTGGTCGACAGGGTGGAGCTGACCTTCCAGCTGGCGCCGCAAGCCACGCGGGTTCGGGCGCGCATCGGCTTTCGCCCCAATCCGGCCCGGCCGGGTCGCCATCCGCTGCGCCTGGATGGCGAGGGCCTGACGCTGATTTCCGCCGCGCTGGACGGCCAGCCGGTCGCTCCTGCGCTGGATCCGAAGGGCATGACGCTGGCCGCGCAGGACCTGCCCGATGGCGGGTTCACGCTGGAGACCGAGGTCGAGATCGCGCCGGCCGACAACACGGCGCTGGAGGGGCTTTACATGTCGAAGGGCATGTATTGCACGCAATGCGAGGCCGAAGGGTTCCGCAAGATCACCTATTACCCTGACCGGCCCGACGTGATGGCGCGGTTCAAGGTGCGGATCGAGGCCGACCTGCCGGTGCTTCTGTCGAACGGCAATCCGGTGGCCAAGGGCAAGGGCTGGGCCGAATGGGACGATCCCTGGCCAAAGCCCGCCTATCTGTTCGCGCTGGTCGCGGGCGAGTTGCGGGCTCGGTCGGATCGTTTCCGCACCTTCTCGGGCCGGAAGGTCGATCTGAACATCTGGGTTCGCCCCGGCGACGAGGGGCGCTGTGGCTATGCGCTGGATGCGCTGATCCGGTCGATGAAATGGGACGAAGAGGTCTATGGCCGGGAATACGATCTGGACGTCTTCAACATCGTCGCGGTCGATGAGTTCAACATGGGCGCGATGGAGAACAAGGGGCTGAACATCTTCAACAGCCGCTATGTTCTGGCCAGCCCCGAGACGGCGACCGATGACGATTATGCCCGGATCGAGGCGATCATCGCCCATGAGTATTTCCACAACTGGACCGGAAACCGGATCACCTGCCGCGACTGGTTCCAGCTTTGTCTGAAAGAGGGGCTGACGGTCTTCCGCGACCATCAGTTCTCGGGCGACATGCGCTCGGCCGCGGTGCGGCGGATCGAGGATGTCGTCGTCCTGCGCGCCCGCCAGTTCCGCGAGGATGCGGGGCCGCTGGCCCATCCGGTGCGGCCGGAAAGTTTCGTGGAGATCAACAATTTCTACACCGCCACCGTCTATGAGAAGGGGGCCGAGGTCATCGGGATGCTGAAGACCCTGGTCGGCGACCAGGGCTACAAGCAGGCGCTGGACCTGTATTTCCAGCGCCACGACGGGGATGCGGCCACGATCGAGGACTGGCTGAAGGTGTTCGAGGATGCCACGGGCCGGGACCTGACCCAGTTCAAGCTATGGTATTCGCAGGCCGGCACCCCCCATCTGAAGGTGGCCGAGGACTGGCGCGACGGGGTCTACACGCTGACCTTCACGCAAGCGACCCCCCCGACGCCGGGCCAGCCGAAGAAGGCGCCCAAGGTCATCCCGATCAACGTAGGTCTTCTGAACCCCAACGGGGACGAGGTGGTGCCGACCACGACGCTGGAGATGACGAAAACGAAACAATCCTTCCGCTTCGAGGGGTTGGGGTCCAAGCCGATCCCGTCCATTCTGCGGGGCTTTTCGGCGCCGGTGGTGCTGGAGCGGAAAGCGCCTGCGGAAGAAAGGGCCTTCCTTCTGGCCCATGACACCGACCCGTTCAACAAATGGGAGGCGGGGCGCGCCCTGGCCAAGGAAGTGATGGCCGAAATCGCGCTGAAGGGCGCAGCCGTCAGCCGGGAATGGCTGGATGCGGTGGCGGCGGTGACCTTCGACGAAAGCCTGGACCCGGCGTTCCGAGCGCTGTGCCTGCGGTTGCCGGGCGAGGATGACCTGGCGCAGACGATCCATGGCATGGGCCGGGTGCCCGATCCGGCCAAGATCCACACCGCCCGGCGCGAGATGGCCGGGGCGCTGGCGGTGCGACTGGGCGAGGGGTTGTCGCGGCTTTACCGGGAGCTGGACGATGGCGCGCCCTTCAGCCCCTCGGCGGAACAGGCGGGGCGGCGGGCCCTGCGGCTGGCGGCGCTGGCATTGCTCACGCGGCGGGATGGGGGCAAGCTAGCGGCGGCGGCCTATGCCGGGGCGCGCAGCATGACCGAGGAGATCGGGGCGCTGTCGGCGCTGCTGGACATCCGCGAGGGGCAGGCAGAGCTTGAAGCTTTCGCCGGGCGCTGGGGCCGGGACGCCAATGTGATGGACAAGTGGTTCGCCTTGCAGATCGCCCATGCGGAACCGGCCGAGGCGGCAGAGCTGACCGCGCGGCTGACGGGGCGTGAGGATTTCGACTGGAAGAACCCCAACCGCTTCCGTTCGGTCATCGGTGCGCTGGCGGCGAACCATGCCGGGTTCCACCACCGCTCGGGCGAGGGGTATCGCCTGGTCGCGGACTGGCTGCTGCGGCTTGATCCCCTGAACCCGCAAACCGCAGCGCGGGTGTCGACGGCCTTCGAGACCTGGCCGCGCTATGACGCGACGCGCCGCAAGCGCGCCAAGGCTGAACTGCAGCGGATCCTTGCCGCGCCGGGCCTTAGCGGCGACCTGCGCGAGATGGTGGAGCGGATGCTGGCGGCGGGCTGAGGCGGCTCAGGTCGCCTTGCAGTAGGGCTGTTCGCGGGTCCAGGCGGCCATCGCGGCGCGCTTCTCGCTGGACCGCAGCGGCGCCCAGTCGCGGCCGATGCCGCGATTGCCGCCGCCTGCCACCAGATTGTCCTTGGCAACCTGGGTGGACATGATCTCGACCGCACATTCCAGGTTCTGCTCGCCGTCCTTCAACGCGGTGACCGAGGTCGCCTCGCAGCCGTAGTTCCGCGCAGACCTTGGGTCGATCTGCATCAACCCGATCCAGCGCCCGCCGCCGCCCGACGCGCGTTCGTTCCAGGTGCTTTCATATTTCGCCACCGCCGACAGCAGGCCCACCCAGAAGGCGCGGCGCTCTTCCACGGTCGCCTCGGGATAGCCAGGACACCAGGTTGCGATGTCGGCAGGCACGCGTTCCGAGAGAATCGGGTCCTTGGTCGAGATGGCGACCATGGTCGATTCGGTCCATACCTCCGCCTCTGGGTGGTGGTCCCACTGCATCGGAGGGGCCACAAAGGACATCTGGTCGCTTGTGTCGGTCTGGACGCAGCCGGACAGCGAAGTTACCGCAACCATTGCCGAAATCCCGGCAATCCGCCACGACCTGACACCTGAAATCCACCGCATTTCCATCATTCCGCCCTGATCTGAGCCATGCTTCCACCAAAGGCAGCTTGTGGTCTGCCTCAGGAATTCCGCGATGCTGATTACCCCCGCCCTTCTGCATGTGAAAACCCGCACCAGCCGGCATCGGCAGGAAGATGCCGTCGTGCTGCAGGCGCGGGGCGCGGATTCGCCCTACCGGATCGAGGGGATGACCGCCGATCTGGTCCTGTCGCGGCTGGATGCGACGGTGATGCGCGTGGGTCCCGAGGCGACGGAATGGCATTGCGTGCAGGCCGATCATGCCGCGATGGCAGATGCTGGCGAATGGGCCGATCTGCTGGAAGCGATGCGCTATGCCGACCAGGAACGCAGCATGGCCTCGGGCGGGCGGCGGGTGGCGGCGCTGATCAGCGAGGGGGTGCGTGCCAGCCTCACCGAAGCTCTGGCCCGACAGGACTGGCGGCTTGCACGGGCAGAGCTGGACCGATTCGATGCCGTCATGGCGATGCACCCCGAGGATTACGCCGCCGCACATCTTCTGGCGCAGGCGCATCTGGACATCGGGGCTGCCATGCTGGTGGCGGCAGGACAGGGCCAGCTCTCACGCGACCTGACGGCGGAAAGCGCGGCGCATTACGTCGCGGCCGAGGACATCCTGACCGCCTTCGATCCGATCGAACAGCTCTCGCCGCTTCTGGCGGGAAGCCGCTATCTTCTGGTGCGCGGGATCGAGGACGGGGCCCAGCTGTGCCGCGACTGGTTCGAGGATTGGTGCGATCTCGACCCAGAGGATGCTGCTGTCCATGCCACCCACGCGGTACACCTGCTGCCAGAGTGGTTCGGCACCCTTGGCGCTTTCGAGAAAGAGGCCCGGCGTGCCGCCCTGATGACCGAAGGCACCACCGGCCGCGCTGCCTATGCCATCTTCCATATGGCCGCGGCCGAGGCGCTGGGCGATATTGTCCCGACCCTGGACCTGGGATTCTTCATCGAGGCGCTGGGCGACTATCAGGACGCGACAGGTTGCCAGCACCGGGCCAATGTGGCGGCCAGCCTGCTGACCCGGATGGTGCATGACTTCCGTGAGGCCGGGCCGTCGGCGAACTGGCAGCTGACCAAGGCGCGCGCAGCCCTGTCGAACGTGGTCTGGAACCGCCTGCGCGAGATCCACCTGGACAGTTGGGCCGGGGGGGCCGATGCCCTTGCCTATGCCCTTGCCGAGGTTTTCGGACCCGCGCTCGCGCGCGGGGCGCGGATCGTCCGCTGGGGCGAAGGGCTGGGTAGCCGCATCCCGCGTGGCTGACGCCCCCTTGCCCCGCGCGGCCTTGCGGCCTAAACCCGGCGCAAGGACCACCCGGAGGCATCCATGCTTGACCTGACCTATACCGCGCCCGCGCCCAAGGTGATTGCCGGGGCCAAGCACGATTGGGAACTGGTGATCGGGATGGAAATCCACGCCCAGGTCTCGTCGAACGCCAAGCTGTTCTCGGGCGCCTCGACAGCCTTCGGGTCCGAGCCGAACTCCAACGTGTCCTTCGTCGACGCGGCGATGCCGGGGATGCTGCCGGTGATCAACGAATTCTGCGTCGAACAGGCGGTCCGCACCGGACTGGGGCTGAAGGCGCAGATCAACCTGGTCTCGGCCTTCGACCGCAAGAACTATTTCTATCCCGACCTGCCGCAGGGCTATCAGATTTCCCAGCTCTACCACCCGATTGTCGGGGAGGGCGAGGTGATCGTCGAGATGGGGCCGGGCGTCGCCCGCCGTGTGCGGATCGAGCGTATCCATCTGGAACAGGGCGCCGGGAAGTCCATCCACGACATGGACCCGAACCTCAGCTTCGTCGACTTCAACCGCACCGGCGTGGCGCTGATGGAGATCGTCAGCCGTCCCGACATCCGGGGACCCGAGGAAGCGGCGGCCTATGTGGCCAAGCTCCGCCAGATCCTGCGCTACCTTGGAACCTGCGACGGCAACATGCAGAACGGCAACCTTCGGGCCGACGTGAACGTGAGCGTCTGCCGGCCGGGCCAGTATGAGAAGTACCAGGAAACCCAGGATTTCTCGCATCTGGGGACGCGCTGCGAGATCAAGAACATGAACTCGATGCGGTTCATTCAGCAGGCCATCGAATACGAGGCCCGCCGCCAGATCGCCATCATTGAGGACGGCGGCCAGGTTGTGCAGGAAACCCGCCTCTACGACCCCGACAAGGGCGAGACCCGCTCGATGCGGTCAAAGGAAGAGGCGCACGACTACCGCTATTTCCCCGACCCCGACCTTCTTCCGCTGGAGATCGAGCAGGCCTGGGTCGACGATATCGCCGCGCGGATGCCGGAACTGCCGGACGCCAAGAAGGCCCGCTTCATGGCCGACTATGGGCTGACCGACTATGACGCCAACGTGCTGACCGCCGAACTGGTCTCGGCACGCTATTTCGACGAGGTTGCCAAGGGCCGCGACGGCAAATTGGCCGCGAACTGGGTCATCAACGAGCTTTTCGGTCGGCTGAAGAAGGAAGGCCACGACATCACCGAAAGCCCGGTCTCGGCGGCGCAACTTGGTGGGATCATCGACCTGATCGCGGCGGGTACGATCAGCGGCAAGATGGCCAAGGACCTGTTCGAGATCGTCTATACCGAGGGCGGCGACCCCGCCGCGATTGCCGAGGCGCGGGGAATGAAGCAGGTCACCGACACCGGCGCGATCGAGAAGGCGGTTGACGAGATCATCGCCGCGAACCCGGAACAGGTGGCGAAGGCCAAGGCCAATCCGAAGCTCGCGGGCTGGTTCACCGGGCAGGTGATCAAGGCCACGGGCGGCAAGGCCAACCCGGCGACCGTGAACGCTCTGGTGGCGCAGAAGCTGGGGCTCTGAGCCCTGGAAACCTTTGCGTGATTTGCCGGTTACGGCAAAATCGCCTATGAGGTCTGCGGTCAAGGCAGGAGACGTCCGATGCTGCGCTTCGAATACAAGGTCATCCCAGCCCCCCGTCGAGGGGAGAAGGCGCGCGGCGTGAAGACGACCGAGGACCGTTTCGCGCTGGCGCTGACCCTGCTGATGAATGACCTTGGGGCGGAAGGCTGGGAGTATGTCCGCGCTGACGCGCTGCCCTGCGAAGAGCGGGTCGGTCTGACCGGGACCAAGACGACTTTCCAGAACGTGCTGGTCTTCCGCCGCGTTGCCGCAGCAAGCGCGATCCCGACCGTTGTGCCGCCGACCGCGCGGCTGGTGTCGCAGGAGCCTCCGGCCGGAGCAGCGCCCAAGCTGGGTCCGGCCGAGCTTCCGGTCCCGGCAGCGGCGCCAGCGGTCGGGCCGGTCAAGCCCGAGCTTGCGGCCGAGTGATCAGCCCAAGGCCTTCAGCGCCAGCGGCAGGGCTTCCTCAAGAACATCTAGCGCCGGGTCGTCGCCAAGGCTGATGCGGATGCAGCGGTCCAGCGGGGCCACCCCGGGCATGCGGATGAAGACGCCAAGCGCGGCGAGTTCGGACAGCATCCGCTTGGCATAATCCCCGTCGCGGCCGCAGTCGATGGTGACGAAATTGGTGGCCGAGGGCAGGGGCTTCAGACCGTTCGCCGTAGCGATGGAGGACAAGCGCGCACGGGCAGCAAGGGTCCGGGACTGCACGGTCCTCAGCCAGTCCTGATCCGCCAGCGCGGCAAGCGCCCCGGCCTGGCTGATCCGGCCCATCCCGAAATGGTCGCGCACCTTGTCGAAGGCAAGCGCGAGGTCGGGGTTGGTGATCGCATAACCCACCCGCGCGCCGGCAAGGCCATAACCCTTCGAGAAGGTGCGCATCCTGATGACCTGCGGGTGATCCGCAGGAATCGTCGGGATCGTGCCGGGCGGGGCCAGGTCTGCATAGGCTTCGTCCAGGATCAGAAGGGCGTGGTCGGGCAGGTTGGCTACCATGTCCTCGATCACCGCAGCCGGGTGGTGGCTGCCCATCGGGTTGTCTGGGTTCGCCAGGTAGACAAGACGCGCGCCACGGGATGTCGCGGCGGCAGCAAGGGCTTCGGGATCCTCATGGTCGCCCTTGTAGGGCACGCGCGTCAGCATCCCGCCATAGCCCGCGACGTGGAAGTTGAAGGTGGGATAGGCGCCAAGGCTGGTCACGACCGGCGTCCCCGGCTCTAGCACCAGGCGGCAGACAAGGCCGAGGAGGCCGTCAATCCCCGGACCCACGGCGACATGGGCGGGCGTCACGCCATGATGGGCGGCAAGGGCCTGTTTCAGATCATGATTCTCGGGGTCCCCATACATCCAGGCGCCATTCGCGGCCGCCTGCATCGCGGCCACGGCCTTGGGGGAGGGGCCGAACAGGCTTTCGTTCGCGCCGAGCCTTGCGCGGAAGGGGATGCCGGTTCGCCGCTCCAGCGCCTCGGGGCCCGTGAAGGGGACGGTGGAGGGAAGCTGCGCGGCGTGGGGGGACAGAAAGCGGCTCATGGCCCGAAGGCTGGCACGCTGTCGCGGACAGTGCAAGGGGCTCATCATGGCCTATTCGCCCCCTGGTTGATCCACATCAAGGCAGAGCCGGCCTGGGATTGCGACCCCGGCAAGGTCTTATGCTGGAAGGGGAATTTCATGAGAATCCTGTTGCTTGGTCTTGGCTTGGCCAGCGGTCTTGCCGCCACGGCGGGCGCCCAGGGACTGCGTGAGCAGGCGCAGCAGAGCTTCGGTCCGCTGCCCGCCGCGCCCGAGGCGACACCGGCCCTGGTCGAGCTTGGGCGACAGCTGTTTGCGGCTCCGCTTTCGGCCGATGGCAGCCGGTCCTGTCTGGGGTGCCACGACCCGGCCAAGGGCGGTGCGGATGGGCAGGAAACGGCGCTGGGCCATGCCTGGCAAACGGCGCCGCGCAACATCTCGACCGTGCTGAACGCGGCCCTGAACGTGACGCCGTCCTGGGACATGCTGGACGAGGTGGAGAGCCCGGCCTTGTCGGGCCTTCGTGCAATGGGGGCAGACGCGGCGCGGGCGGCTGCCGATCCGTCGCTGGCCCCCGCCCTGGCGGCGGCCTATCCGGGGCAAGAGGTCGCGCTGCCGCAGCTGGCCGAGGCGATCGATGCCTATGTGGCAACCCTTCTGACGCCCGCCCCCTTCGACGCCTGGCTGCAAGGCGACGACGCAGCCTTGACCGCCGAGGCGCAGGCGGGGCTGCAGCTTTTCCTCGAGCGCGGCTGTTCCTTCTGTCATTACGGGCTGAACCTGGGCGGTGACGGCTATTATCCCTTCGGTCTGGTTGATGCCGAGGGTGCGCAGGGCTATGCGTTGGGCGATACATCGGATGCGGGCCTGGATTTCCGCGCCGCGCCCTTGCGGAACGTGGCGCTGACGGCGCCCTATTTCCACTCGGGCAAGGTGGCGGATCTGGGAGTGGCGGTGTCGGTGATGGCCGAAAGCCAGCTGGGCGCGCCGCTGGCGCCGGAGGAGACCGCCAGGATCGTGGCCTTCCTTGAAAGCCTCACGGGGGCGCCGCCAGCGCCCTAGCGCAGGAACTTGCGGCGGGCTTCCTCGGCGATGGCCTGCCGCATTTCCAGTTGCGCCAGAACGGCCATGGCCGCCTTGCGTTCGGCCTCGTCCGTCAGGGTGGCAAGATGGGCACGCTGGACGGCGACCTGTTTCTTCAGCTCGATCTCCTCGGGCAGGACGCCCGCCTGGGCCATGATGCGGAAGCCTACGGCATCGCCGGGGGAGACGAAGGCATCGCCCGGGCGGTCGGGGAGGGGTTTGCCCTCGCCTTCAAGGCCCTGCAGCTGCCCCTTCAGCCTGGCCTTCTGGATCTGTCGTTCGGCAAGGCGGGAAAGCCAGGACATGGTTGCGCTCCTTTGTCATAAGGTGCGCCTTGGGCGGGCTTCGGACAAGGGGGGCTTTGCGCCCCCCTTGAACCCCCCGCAGGATATTTGCGCCAGTATGAAATCAGCCGAGGTCGGCGAGGCGTTTCAACGCCTCACGCATCTTCTGCGCTTCCTCTTGCCGGGCTTCGAGGTTCGACTGGGCTTCCATCACCACTTCCTCGGGCGCCGACTTGACGAAATTCGGGTTGTCGAGCCGACCCTTGAGGCCGCCGATTTCCTTCATCAACTTGTCGAGCGCCTTCTGCAGGCGGGATTTCTCCTCGGCAATGTCGATCAGCCCTTCCAGCGGGATCGCAAAGGCTGCGCCTTCCGCCGCGACGGCGATGGAGCCTTTGGGGGCCGCGCCTTCGGTCACCTGGTCGATGCGGGCGAGGCGCTTGATCAGGACCTCGTTCCGCTGGAAGGCGGCGCGGGCGTCGTCGGTCAGGCTGGTGGCCACGAGATCGGCTTTCAGACCCACTGGGACGTGGACCTGGGCACGGGCGCTGCGGATGTCGTCGATCAGGGTGGTGACGAAGGTCATCTCCTGTTCGGCGGTCTTGTCGATCAGGGTGGCGGGCAATTCGGGCCAGCCGGTATGGACCAGCAGCTTCTCGCGCTTGCCGGTCGTGCCCCAGAGCTCTTCGGTGATGAAGGGCATGAAGGGATGTAACAGGATCATCGACTGGTCGAGGACCCAAGCCATCGTCGCGCGGGTTTCCCCGGCGTCGGGGCCATCGAACAGGGGCTTGGCGAATTCGACATACCAGTCGCAGACCTTGCCCCAGACGAACTTGTAAAGCGCATCGGCGGCCTGGTCGAAGCGGTAGTCTTCCAGCGCCTCGTTGACTTCGGCGAGAGTCTTCGCGGTTTCGCCGATGATCCATTTATTGGCGGTGGCCTTGGGCGCGGGGGCGGGGCCCGTCGCGTGCCCCTCCCAGACCCCGTTCATCTCGGCAAAGCGGCAGGCGTTCCAGAGCTTCGTCCCGAAGTTCCGATACCCCGCAATGCGCTGGGTATCCAGCTTCAGGACACCCCCCAGCGAGGCCATCGCCGCATTGGCGAACCGCAGCGCGTCGGCGCCGTATTCGTCGATGATCTCCAACGGGTCGATGACGTTGCCCAGCGACTTCGACATCTTCTTTCCCTTGGCGTCGCGGACGAGGCCATGCAGGTAGACGGTGTGGAACGGGATGTCGTTCACCACGGCAAGCTGCATCATCATCATCCGGGCGACCCAGAAGAAGAGGATATCCTGCCCGGTCACGAGGACCGAGGTGGGGAAGTATTTCTTCAGCTCCGGCGTCTGCTCGGGCCAGCCGAGCGTGCCGATCGGCCAGAGGCCTGAGGAGAACCAGGTGTCCAGCACGTCGGGATCGCGCCAGACCGGGTAGACGAGCCTGGTCGGGTCCTGGTTGACCTCATACTCCGCCAGCGCGGCGGCAAGGCGATCCACCGCCTCGGCCCGGTCGGCGACCTCGACCACCTGGGCGTGGTTCAGGGGCACCGGCAGGGCAGCGAGGTCGTCGCGGAAGTGGTCCGCCACGGCGGCGAAATCGGCGGCGCAGTGGAAGCGGGCCTCGCGCTGGACATAGCCGCCATCGCCGAGGAACTGGAGCATCTCCAGATCATCCAGCGCGCCATCGCCTTCATTGTCGCGGAAGCCGGGGGCCGAGAGGTCGAGGCCGTACCAGACTGGGATCTGGTGGCCCCACCAAAGCTGGCGGCTGATGCACCAGGGCTCGATGTTTTCCAGCCAGTGGTAATAGGTCTTCTCGCCGCTTGGCGGGATGATCCTGGTCCGGCCGGTCCGCACCGCGTCCAGCGCCGGTTCGACGATCCTGGCCGTATCGACGAACCACTGGTCGGTCAGCATCGGCTCGATCACCACTTTCGAGCGGTCGCCAAAGGGCTGCATGATCGGCTTGGCTTCGACGTAAGGCACCCGCTCCAAGTGCTCGGCCCCGGTTTCCTTGTCGACGGATTTCTTGAGGACCGTGACGGCGAGACCCTCGGCCGTGATCTGTTCGACCACGCGCTTCCGCGCCTCATAGCGGTCGAGGCCGCGCAGGTCTTCGGGGACCAGGTTCAGCGCGTCGATCTCGTTTTCGGTCAGGCTGAAGGGCTCTTCGGCAATGCCGGGTGTCGCATAGCCCTTGGCCACCAGCCAGGCGCGGGACATGCGGCCCGCGATCTCGGCCGCTTCGGCATAGGGGGCGCCGTCCGCCCGCATCTGGGCCCGGGTGTCCATCAGGCGGTAGCAGGGGATGCCCGCGCGCCTGGCCACGCCATAGTCGTTGAAGTCATGCGCGCCGGTGATCTTCACCGCGCCCGAGCCGAATGTCGGATCGGGGTATTCGTCCGTGATGATCGGGATCAACCGCCGATGCTCTTTCGGCCCAACCGGAATCTCGCAAAGTTTTCCGACGATTGGCGCGTAACGTTCATCCGATGGATGAACTGCGACGGCCCCGTCGCCCAGCATGGTTTCGGGGCGCGTGGTGGCGATGGAGATATAGTCGCGCGTCTCGCGGAAGGTCACGTTGCCGTCCGCGTCCTTCTCGACATACTCGTAGGTCTGGCCGCCTGCCAAAGGATACTTGAAGTGCCACATATGCCCCGGCACTTCGGTATTCTCGACCTCCAGGTCGGAAATCGCCGTCTCGAAATGCGGGTCCCAGTTCACCAGCCGCTTGCCGCGGTAGATCAGGCCCTTGTTGTAGAGGTCCACGAAGACCTTGATCACCGCATCGTGGAAATTGCCCTCTTCCCCGGCCGGGGCGCCGGGGGCGCCGGACATGGTGAAGGCCTCGCGGTCCCAGTCGCAGGAGGCGCCGAGCCGTTCCAGTTGGCCGCGAATGTTGCCGCGCGACTTCTGCTTCTGCTGCCAGACCCGGGCGAGGAAGGGCTCACGGCCCATCTCTCGGCGCGACGGCTCGCCATTCGCGGCCATCTCGCGTTCGGTCACCATCTGGGTCGCGATCCCCGCGTGGTCCGTCCCCGGCTGCCAGAGCGTGTCGTCGCCTTTCATCCGGTGCCAGCGCGTCAGGATGTCCTGCAGCGTGTTGTTGAAGGCGTGGCCCATGTGCAAGGACCCCGTCACGTTCGGCGGCGGGATCATCACCGAGAACGCCGGTCGACCCGGCTTGGCGTTCGCCCCGGCCGCAAAGGCCTTTTGCTCGAGCCAGAGCTTAGAGATCCGGGCCTCGGCCTCGGCGGCGTTGAAGGTCTTTTCCATCGGCATGAGCGTCCCCCTGGCTGGCTTGGCGGGTTTAGCCAAAGCGGGGCCGAAGGAAAAGGGGCGCGAGGGTCAGGCCTCGTCCAGAAGCGGGGCGAAGCCGCCCCAGACCATGCGCTTGCCGTCGAAGGGCATCTGGACGGAGGCCATCGCGGGATCCTCCATCATCCGCTTGTAGGCCGCATCGCGGGTCGCCCGGTCGGGCCAGGTCATCCAGCACAGGACCACCGTCTCGCCCTCGCGCAGGTCGACGGCGCGGCGGAAGTCCGTCTGCTTGCCTTCGGGCACGTCATCGCCCCAGCCCGCGACGATGGACAGCGCGCCCAGTTCCTTGAAGCGGGGCCACCAGTGCAACTCGTGGTCGCGGTAGGTGTCGCGGTCCTCGTTGCGGACGGGGATCAGGAAGCCGTCGATGTACATGGCATGTCCTTTCTGCGATTGGGCCGCGATAACCGTCGGGGGGCCGCGGCTGTTCCCGGATGAGCAATTTCCCCCCACCCAGGCCGCCTGTCACCATCCGGTCGGGCTGGTGAAGCGGTGAGGGGCGGCCTTGTCGCGCGGGCGCTGCCTCGGCGCGACTAGACGGCCCGGTCGATCTTTGTTGACAGGTGGATCAGGCTTTCGGAACTGCGCACCCCGGTCATCGCGCCGATCTGGTCCAGCACCTGATCCAGCACCTGGGTGTTCGGGCAGGCGATCTGCACCAGAAAGTCGAACCGGCCCGAGGTGGTGAAGACCCGCTCGATCTCCGCGATCGACTTGAGCCGGGTCAGCACGGCGGCCTGCGACCGGGGCTCGATGGTCAGCAGGACCGAAGCCCGCAGCCGCCCCTCACGCGCGCCTTCGCCCAGTTTCAGCGTATAACCGGCAATGACGCCGGTGGTTTCCAGCCGTTCCAGCCGCGCCTGGATGGTCGAGCGGGCCACCTTCAACCGCCGCGAGAGGGTGGCCACCGACATGCGCGCGTCGGCCCCCAGAAGCCCGATGATGTTGCGATCCAGCTCGTCCATTCAATCTGCCACCCTTTTCGTCATTATAACGAGATTCGACAACATTTATACAGTTTTGTTCGGTGAGTTTGTAACCCATATGCGGCATCCTCATTTGCAGGAAAAGGGCGGCTCATACGCACCTGGCCTGGTTCACTTGAAACCACGCTGGTGCCCGGTCCCGCAAATGCAATGGGGAAGGGCGAAGCGTCTTGTTGGCAAAGGGAAAAACGCCGATGGGACTCTCCAAGACGATCTGGACCAATCCGACCGAGTATCTGAAGACCCAGCAGCCGGAGAACCCGGTGCTGTTCTTCGCGCCGTCGGCCGCGCAGGCTGCCGCGCGGCGGTTCATCGACGGCTTTCCGGGCCTGGTGACCTATGCGGTCAAGTCGAACCCCGGCGAGGCGATGGTCGAGAACCTGGCCGCCGCCGGCATCCGTGGCTATGACTGCGCCAGCCCGTTCGAGATCGACCTGATCCGTCGTCTGGCCCCCGATGCCGCGATCCACTACAACAACCCCGTGCGCTCGCGCGCCGAAATCGCCTACGCGGTCGAGCGGGGGGTGAAGTCCTACAGCGTCGATTCGAAATCCGAACTGGCCAAGCTGATCGAGATGGTCCCGGTTGAGGGCACCGAAATCTCGGTCCGCTACAAGCTGCCGGTCGCGGGCGCGGCCTACAACTTCGGGGCCAAGTTCGGCGCGACGGTCGAACTGGCGGTAGAGCTTTTGAAGGACGTGGCGGCGGCGGGCTACATCCCCTCGCTGACCTTCCATCCCGGCACGCAATGCACGGACCCCCACGCCTGGGAGGCCTATATCCGCGAGGGCGCCAATATCGCGCGCGCCGCCGGCGTGACCATCGCCCGGCTGAACGTGGGCGGTGGCTTCCCCAGCCACCGGATGACCGCGATCGTCCCGCAGCTTGAGGAAACCTTCCAGCTGATCGACCGCGTCACGACCGAGGCATTCGGGGCCGACCGCCCGCTTCTGGTCTGCGAGCCGGGTCGGGCGCTGTGCGGCGATGCCTATGCGCTGGCGGCCCGGGTCAAGGCACTGCGTGACGGGACCCATGTCTTCCTGAACGACGGGGTCTATGGCTCGCTGACGGAACTGCCTATGATCGGCGTGATCGACCGGATCGAGGTGCTTTCGCCCGAGGGCGAGAAGCGCAAGGGCGAGCCGGTGCCGCGCATCATCTTCGGGCCGACCTGCGATTCGGTCGACCGACTGCCGGGCGAGATCCCCTTGGCGGGCGACCTGACCGAGGGCGATTACGTGGTCTGGCAGGGGATGGGGTCTTACTCCACCGTCACCAACACCCGCTTCAACGGGTTCGGCGACGTGCAGATGGCGACCGTCCTGTCGCTGAAACTCTGATAGGTTTTCCATGCGAAATCAGGCGCCCGGCTGGACATTCCCGGCCGGGCGTCTAGCGTTTGCGGACGGAGGTGCCGCATGGAACAGCTGAGATTCGGGATGGCCCAGCCGCTGAAGCGGCGCGAGGATCTCCGGTTCCTGACCGGGCAGGGGCGCTATGTGGCCGATCTGGTGCCGGCGGGCGCGCTGTGGGCGGTGTTCCTGCGCTCGGACTACGCGCATGGCGAGATCCTGGCGCTGGACGTAAGCGAGGCGCGCGCGATGCCCGGCGTGCACCTGGTGCTGACGGCTGAGGACCTTCTGGCGCGCGGCGTGAAGCTGGGCATGAAGGGCGAACGGATCAAGGGTCGCGGTGGCGAGCCCGGCCGGGGGCCGGAGCGGCCGGTTCTGGCGCAGGGCCGGGTGCGCTTCATCGGCGAGGCGCTGGCGATGGTCGTGGCCGACACGGTCGAGGCCGCGCGGGACGCGATCGAGGCGATATCTTTCGATATCAAGCCACTCGAGCCCGCTCTTCACCTGAACTCCGAAACCCCCGTGATCCACCCGGAGGCGCCCGGAAACCTCGCACTCGATTACGTCGTCGGTGACGAGGCGGGGACGGAGGCCGCGCTGCAGGCCGCCACCCACCGCGTCGCGCTGGAGGTCGTCCACAACCGCGTCACGGCCGCCCCGATGGAACCCCGCGCGGCCTATGCCGAATGGGATGGGCAGCGGCTGCATCTTTGCGTCAACGGCCAGGGCGTCTGGACCCAGCGCAACGAACTGTCGCGGATGCTCGGCCTCCCGCGTGAGGCGATCCGGGTGACGAACCCCGATGTGGGCGGCGGCTTCGGGATGAAGGCGATGACCTACCCCGAATATGTCGTTCTGGCCGAGGCCGCGCGGGCACTTGGCCGCCCGGTGGCCTGGGTCTCGACCCGGACCGAAGGGATGCTGACCGACAATGCCGGGCGCGACCTGGTGGCGACAGCCGAGTTGGGCTTTGACGCCGACCACCGGATCACGGCCTATCGCGTCAACCTTGTGTCAAACCTCGGCGCCTACAATTCGCAGTATGGACAGGGCATCCAGACGGAGTTGTTCGCAAAAGTGCTGACCGGAGTCTATGACATCCCCGCCGCCGTGCTGCAGGCGCGCTGCATCTACACGAACTCAACCCCCATCGACGCCTACCGCGGCGCCGGGCGGCCCGAGGCGATCCTGACCATCGAACGCGCGATGGACCAGGCGGCGCGGGTGCTGGGCGTGGATCCGGTGATCCTGCGGCAAAAGAACGTGATCCGCCGCTTTCCGCATCGGACAATGGTGGGGGATATCATCGACGTCGGCGACTTTTCCGGGCTGCTCGATACGGTCGCCCCCCGCATGCAGGGCTATGCGAAGCGGCAGGCGGAGAGCCGGGCCAAGGGCCTGCTGCGCGGGGTCGGCGTCGCCTCTTACATCGAGGCAATTCTGGGCGCCCCGGACGAGATCGCCCGGCTGGTCCTGGATGAGGACGGGGGCGCGACCGTCTTCATCGGCACCCAGTCGAACGGGCAGGGCCACGAAAGCGTCTACTCGCGCATGGTTTCCCAGGCGACGGGCATACCGCAGGGTCTGGTCCGAATCGTCGAGGGCGACAGTGACCGGATCGCCAAGGGCGGGGGCACGGGCGGCTCGCGCTCCGTCACGGTGCAGGGTACGGCGACACGCGCGACCGTGACCGCGATGATCGAGGCGTTCGAGGACTTTCTGGCCGAGGAATGGGAGGCGGCCGAGGTCAGCTTTACCGAGCACCGCTTTGTCGCGCCTGGCACCAACCACCGTATCACCCTGGCCGAGGCCGCGGCGCTGGCTCGCGCGAAGGCGCGCCAGGACCTGATCGATCACAGCGAGAAGATCGCACTCGACGGCCGCTCTTTCCCGAATGGCGTCCACCTTGCCGAGGTCGAGATCGACCCCGAGACCGGCGGTTTGCGGCTGGACCGCTATGCGGTGGTCGATGATTTCGGGGTACTCGTGGCGCCGAATCTGGTGCAGGGCCAGGTCCATGGCGGCATTGCCCAGGGGTTCGGTCAGGCGGTCTCCGAGTGGTTGGTGCAGGATGAGGGCGGCCAGGTCGTCACCGCCAGCTTCATGGATTACGGGATGCCGCGGGCCGGCGACCTGCCGATGATTTCCTTTGCCGAACAGGGGGTTCCGACGCGGACCAATCCCCTTGGCATGAAGGGCTGCGGCGAGGCGGGAACCGTCGGGGCGCTGGCCGCGATATCCAATGCGGTGCGCGATGCGCTGGCGCCGCTGGGGGTGGACCGGGTCGACATGCCGTTCACCCCATCCCGGATCTGGACCTGGATCGAGGAGGCACGCCACGCGTCTCTTTGACCGCCTCCGCAGTTTCTTCCGCCGCGCCCCCGAGGTCACGGCGGAACCGGCCCCCGCGCCGGAACCGGGGCGGGTGCGCGGGCGCGTCGACCATGTCGTGATTCTGGACGGGACACTCTCAAGCCTGGAGCCGGGACATATCGGCAATGCGGGCCTTCTGTTCCAGCTTCTGCATGAAGCGGGGGTGCACGCGAACCGTCGCCTTTACTACGAACCGGGGATGCAATGGGAGGGCTGGCTGCGCGGTCTGGCGCTGATCGAGGGGCGCGGGGTCGCGCCACAGATTCGCCGGGCCTATGGCTGGCTCGCTTCGGGCTATCGCGAGGGCGACCGGATCTTCTTGTTCGGCTATTCCCGTGGGGCCTATGCGGTGCGCTCGCTGGCCGGGGTGATCGACCGGGTCGGCCTGCTGAAGCGGGAGCATGCGACGGAACGCGCGGTGACGTTGGCCTGGAGGCATTACGAACGCGCGCCGCATGCGCCCACCGCCCAAGCCTTTTCGCGCCGCTTCTGCCATCTGGAAGCCCCGATCGAGATGGTTGGTGTCTGGGATACGGTCAAGGCGCTGGGTTTGCGGCTGCCGTTCTTCTGGCTCTTTTCTCAGGACCGCTACGCCTTTCACAGCCACCACCTTGGTGCTTCGATCCGGCACGGTTTCCATGCCCTCGCGCTGGATGAAACCCGCATGGCCTTCGAGCCGGTGCTGTGGGACTGCCCGCCCGGTTGGGAGGGAAATGTCGAGCAGGTCTGGTTCCGTGGCGCGCATGGCGACGTCGGGGGGCAAATCGGCGGGTTCGAGCCGGCGCGACCGCTGTCGAACATCTCGCTGGTCTGGATGCTGGAACGGGCAGAGGCCCTTGACCTGGCCCTGCCCAAGGATTGGCGGACGCGTTATCCCTGCGATAGTGCAGCGCCTATGGTTGGAACCTGGCGCAGCTGGGGCAAGGCCTTCCTCTGGCGGCGCGGAAGGCTGATCGGTCGGGACAGGTCAGAGCGGCTGCACCCGACGGCCGTCAAGGCGGTGGGTGGACGCTGGCCGAGTGGTCTGCCGGCCGAGTGACCGATTTCCGCACGGAAATCGGACCGGAATTCGTTCGAATTCCGGTCCCGGTGGATCAGCGGTGGCGCAGGTCGACGTAGTCGCGCTTCTGCGGACCGACATACAGTTGCCGCGGACGCCCGATCTTCTGGTTCTTGTCGGCGATCATTTCTTTCCACTGGCTGATCCAGCCGACGGTGCGCGAGATCGCGAAGATCGGGGTGAACATCGAGGTCGGGAAGCCCATCGCCTCGAGGATGATGCCCGAATAGAAGTCGACGTTCGGATACAGTTTCTTCGAGACGAAGTATTCGTCCTCAAGCGCGATCCGCTCCAGCTCCTTGGCGACCTGGAGGAGGGGGTTGTTCTCGATTCCCAGAAGCCCCAGCACCTCGTCGGCGCTTTCCTTCATCACCTTCGCGCGCGGGTCGAAGTTCTTGTAGACCCGGTGGCCGAAGCCCATCAGGCGGAAGCCCGAGTTCTTGTCCTTGGCCTTGGCGATGTATTCCGGGATGCGGTCGACGGTGCCGATTTCCTTCAGCATTTCCAGGCAGGCCTGGTTCGCCCCACCATGCGCCGGACCCCAGAGGCAGGCGATTCCTGCCGCGATGCAGGCAAACGGGTTCGCGCCCGAAGAGCCCGCCAGACGCACCGTCGAGGTCGAGGCGTTCTGTTCATGGTCGGCGTGGAGCATCATGATGCGGTCCATCGCCTTTTCCAGGATCGGGTTGACCACATACTCCTCGGCCGGGACGGCGAAGCACATGTGCAGGAAGTTGCCCGCATAGCTGTGGGCGTTCTTCGGATAGACGAAAGGCTGGCCGACCGAATATTTATAGGCCATCGCCGCGATCGTCGGCAGCTTCGCGATCATCCGGATCGCGGCGACCTCGCGCTGCCAGGGGTCGGTGATGTCGGTCGAGTCGTGGTAGAAGGCGGCCATCGCGCCGACCACGCCCACCATCGTCGCCATCGGATGCGCGTCGCGGCGGAAGCCACGGAAGAAATAGTGCATCTGTTCATGCACCATCGTGTGCCGGGTCACCCGCTGGGTGAAATCTGCCAGCTGCGCGGTTGTCGGCAGTTCCCCGTAGAGGAGAAGGTAGCAGACCTCCAGATGGGTGGACTTCTCAGCCAGCTGCTCGATCGGGTAGCCGCGATACAGCAGCTCGCCCTTGTCGCCGTCGATATAGGTGATGGCGCTTTCGCAGGCGGCAGTCGAGGTGAAGCCCGGGTCGTAGGTGAACACGTCCGCCTCGCCATAGAGCTTGCGGATGTCCAGCACATCGGGGCCGATGGTGGGTTTGTGGACGGGCAGATCGTAGGTCTTCCCGTTGAGCTCAAGCTTGGCGACGTCGTCCGACATGGTTCTCTCCGGTCATGGCGGTCGTCCCTGGCAGGGGCGGCCACTGGCTATCCTGCACCCCGGCGGGGGCGGCTGCAAGGCCGCGGGACGCCGTTACACGGCGGCGTCCGAAAGCCTTGCGACGGTTTCTTCGCGACCGATGGTAAGCATCATGTCGTAAACCGAAGGTGTAACGCTGCGGCCAGCAAGAGCGGCGCGCAGGGGCGCGGCAAGCTTGCCGAAGCCGATGCCGTTTTCGGCGGCGATCTCGGTCAGGATGGGCTCGAGCGCGTCCTTGGTCCAGCTAGCATTTTGCAGGCGCGGCGTCAACGATTTCAGTATACCACGGGATACCGTATCCAGCGCCTCGGTTGCCTTGGGGTCGGGCTGCACGGGGCGGTCGATCAGCAAAAATGCCGCCTTATCCATCAGTTCCGGGAAGGTCTTCGCAGATTTCTTCAAGAAGCACAGGCCGGTCTGCATCCGCGCACGCTGCGTTTCGGTCAGCGCCGGACGCCCCGCCGAGGCAAGATAGGCCTCCAGCTCATGCAGCAGTGCGGCATCCTCGGCCATCGCCATGTGGTGGCCGCAGGTGTTCTCGAGTTTCTTGAAGTCAAGCCGGGCGGGCGCCCGCCCGATTCCCGACAGGTCGAACATCTGCATCGCTTCTTCGCTGGTGAAGATCTCGGCGTCTCCCTTCGCCCAGCCCAGGCGGGTCAAGTAGTTGCGCATCCCCGCGGCAGGGTAGCCCATCGCCTGGTATTCCTCGACGCCCGTCGCGCCGTGGCGCTTGGACAGCTTCTTGCCGTCCGGCCCGTGGATCAGGGGGATATGCGCCCAGATCGGCACCTGCCAGCCCATCGCGTCATAGACCATCTGCTGGCGCGCGGCGTTGTTCAGGTGGTCGTCGCCGCGGATCACATGGGTCACCCCCATGTCGTGGTCATCCACCACCACGGCCAGCATGTAGACCGGCGTCCCGTCCGAGCGCAGCACGATCATGTCGTCCAGCGTCTCGTTCTTGATCACCACGCGGCCCTGGACCTGGTCGTCGATGATCGTCTCACCCGTCCGCGGGGCCTTCATGCGGATGACGTAGGGCGCGTCGGGGTGGGTCGAGGGATCGGCGTCGCGCCAAGGGGACAGAAAGACGGGATAGCGGCCCGCAGCCTCTTCCGCCGCACGGAAGGCTGCGATTTCTTCCTGCGTCGAGAAGCACTTGTATGCCGTTCCTCGCGCAAGCATCTCATGCGCGACCTGGGCATGGCGCTCGCGGCGTTCGAACTGGCTGACGACATCGCCGTCCCAGTCGAGGCCAAGCCAGGTGAGCCCCCGCAGGATCGCCGCCGTCGCCTCGGGGGTCGACCGTTCCCGGTCGGTATCCTCGATCCGCAGCAGGAACTTGCCCCCGCGCCCACGGGCGTAAAGCCAGTTGAACAGCGCAGTCCGCCCGCCGCCGATGTGCAGATAGCCGGTCGGCGAGGGCGCGAAGCGGGTGACGACTTGGGACGACATCGGACGTTAACCTTTCGGAAACCGGGTGCGGCTTAGGATCCCCGCGGGTTTAGGCAATCGCGGGGTGGGAAACAAGGTGGCCGTCACGCGGGCGATTCTGGCACCGCTGCTCGCACTGCAGACGGCACGGGGGACGCTGTTCCCCTGGATCGCCGTGCTGATCGGCTGCGGCATCGGCCTGTGGTTTTCGGTCGCGCAAGAACCTGGCCCGGGCAGCTACAGCTTGGCTGCCCTGCTTCTGGTCGGCGGGCTGGCCCTTGCCGCGAGGGTCGAGCTTGCCCGTCCGATGGGTCTGGCCCTTTCCGCAGTTGCCGCCGGCTGGCTCGCCGCCGGCTATCGCGCCCATTCGCTGGACGCGCCGATGCTGGCCTTCCGCTACTATGGCCCGGTGGAGGGGCGGATCGTCGAGATCGACCGCTCGCAATCCGATGCCCTGCGCCTGACCCTGGACCAGGTCGTCCTGCAGGAGGTCGCTGCAGAGGATACCCCGGCGCGTGTGCGGGTCTCGCTGCAAGGCGAACAGCGCTGGCTCATCCCGACGCCCGGCCAGGTCGTGATCCTGACGGCAAACCTTGCCGCTCCCGAAGGCCCGGTCGAACCCGGGGCCTTCGATTTTCGCCGCATGGCTTTCTTCGACCAACTGGGGGCGGTCGGCTATACCCGGACGCCCGTCCTTCTGCTTGAAGAACCGACCGGGGGCGCGCTGCCGATCGACCGGCTGCGACGATGGCTGACGCAGGGCATGCTTGCGCATATGGATGGACAGGCCGGGGCCTTCGCGGCGGGGGCCATGACGGGGGATCGCTCGGCGATCACCGAAGAGACGGTACAGGCTCTGCGCGACAGCTCGCTTGCGCATTTGCTGGCGATCTCGGGGATGAACATGGCCTTCCTGACCGCCTTCGTCTTTGCCCTGCTGCGCTATGGTCTGGCGCTGGTCCCCTATGTGGCACTGCGGGTGAACACCAAGAAGGTGGCGGCCGTCGTCAGCCTTTGCGTCGCACTGTTCTATCTGCTGTTGTCCGGGGCCAATGTCGCGACCGAGCGTGCCTTCATCATGATCGCGGTGATGCTTGGCGCGGTCCTTCTGGACCGCCGGTCGCTGACCCTGCGGTCGGTGGCCGTGGCAGCGACGATCCTGTTGCTGGCCAAGCCGGAAAGCCTGCTCGAGCCTGGTTTTCAGATGTCCTTCGCCGCGACCATCGCGTTGATCGTGGGCTTCGGGGCCCTGGACGGCAGCATTTACCGCGAACGGGTGCCACGTTTGCTGATGCCGATCTTTACGCTGGTCCTGTCCTCGCTGATCGGGGGGCTGTCCACCGCACCCTATGCGGCGGCGCATTTCAACCGCTTCACCGACTATGGGCTTCTTGCGAACCTTTTGACCGTTCCGGTGATGGGCGCGGCGATCATGCCCGCCGGGGCGCTGGCTGCGCTGCTCGCGCCCCTCGGGCTTGCGGCGCTGCCCCTTTGGGTGATGGAGCAGGGCGCGCGCTGGATCCTCTTCGTGGCACATTGGATCGCGGGGCTTGAGGGGGCGGTGACCGCCATCCCGGCACCGGGGCCCTTTGTACTGCCTCTGTTCACCATGGGGGCGATCTGGCTGATCCTCTGGCGGGGGAGGGGGCAGTCATTGGGGCTGCTGCCGGTCATTGCATCGCTGGTGCTGTGGATCACCGCCGATCGGCCAGTGCTGCTGGTCTCGGGCGATGGCAAGCTGCTGGGCCTTCAGGGGTCAGAGGGCAGGGCGCTTTCGGCTCCGAAGGGCGGGGGGTTTGCAGCCGAGAACTGGTTGCAGAACGACGGCGACCTCGCCCCGCAGGCCGAGGCGGCCAATCGTGCGGGGTTCGACGGTCCGAAAGGCGAACGCTGGTTCAACCTCGGGCACCTGCGCGCGGTGGCGTTGATGGGGAAGGAGGCCGAGGCGAAACTGGCCGAGATGTGCGCTGCCGCCGATCTGGTCATCCTTGCGGGTAAGGCGCAGAGCCCGCCCAGGGATTGCCCGCTCATCGACCAGAGCACGCTTTCCGCAACCGGACCGCTCGCTGTCTGGAGCGGGGAGGACGGTCTGCGGATCGAGCCCACCAAAGGTGCGGGCAGGCTCTGGTCGCCCCCGCTGCAGAAGGTAACTTTGCCGGTCCTGCAGATGCAGAACCTGCGGCTTGCCCATCAGTAGCTGCGGATCAGGCCCACGAGGCGACCTTGCACCTTGACCAGGTGGTCGGGGAAAACCCGCGTCTCATAGGCCGGGTTCGCAGCTTCGAGCGCGATCATGTTGTCGCGGCGGCGGTAACGCTTCAGCGTGGCCTCATGATCTTCGACCAGGGCGACGACGATGTCGCCATTCTCGGCCGAGTTCTGCTCGCGTATCACCACGATGTCGCCATCGTTGATCCCGGCCTCGATCATAGAATCGCCTTTGACCTCAAGGGCATAGTGCTGCCCCTTGCCCGAGAGCATCGACCCTGGAACCGCAACATGGTGCGATACCTCCGAAATCGCCTCGATCGGCACGCCGGCCGCGATCCGGCCCATGACCGGCAGTTCCATCGCATGCACGGCGGAAACCGGCATGGCCCCGCGCGGCGGATCGACCCTGTCGCCCGCGATCACCTTGGGGCTGAACCCCGGCTTCTCCATCGCGTCGGGCAGCTTGACGATTTCCAGCGCGCGGGCCCGGTGGGCAAGCCGACGGATGAAGCCACGCTCTTCCAGCGCCGTAATCAGCCGATGGATCCCCGACTTGGAGCGCAGGTCCAGCGCATCCTTCATCTCGTCGAAGGACGGAGGCACGCCGTCGCGGTCCATCCGCGTCTTGATGAAGTCGAGAAGTTCCAACTGCTTGCGTGTCAGCACGGGGCAACCTCCACATCATGCGTTTGCGTAATGTTCTGCCCGTGTTCCCGGTTTGTGTCAAGAAATATCCGCAAGCCGTTAAAGCGGCAGGTAGGGCACCGTGTCTCCGGTGCGACAGGGGGGCGCGTTGATCGGGCGGATCAAAAGCGCGTCGGCCTGTCCAAGGATCGACAGCAGGGCCGAGTCCTGCCGATCGAAGGGGGCGATCCCGGGCAGTCCGTCTCCTGGCGTCAACCGCGCCCGCATGTAATGGGCGCGGGGTCCGTTCGCGGGCAGATCGACGGTCAGGCGCGCTTGCCGGGTCTGCGGGGCGGGCGAGGGGTCGCCCAGCATCGACCGGACCATCGGCAGAAGGAAAAGGTGCCCGCAGACGATGGCCGAAACCGGGTTTCCCGGCAGACCCAGCATCGGCACCCCGTTCAGCCGCCCCGCCATCAAGGGCTTGTCGGGGCGCAGGGCAAGTTTCCAGAAGCTGTGCTCCAGCCCCGAGACCTTGCCCACAAGGTCGTGGTCCCCGACCGAGGCCCCGCCGATCGTGACGATCAGGTCGGCGCTGTCGGCAAGGCCCAGCACGGTCGCAAGCTCCGCCTCATTGTCCCGCGCGATGGGTAGAAAACGCGCCTCGCCGCCCTCGGCCTCGATCATCGCCTTCAGGGCGAAGCTGTTCGAGGCGATGATCTGGTCAGGGCGTGGATCCTCGCCCGGCATCACCAGCTCGTCCCCGGTGGCGACAAGCGCCACCACCGGCTTGCGGCTGGCCTGAACCGTCGGGATGTTCATCGCGGCCAGCAGGGCCAGATCGTTCGGGCGCAGCCTGCGCGGCGAAAGACTGTCCCCGGCGCGGAAATCCTGGCCGAGCGGGCGGATGTGCGGGCCGCTGTCGGCGCCCGGCTTGACCGTGATACGGTCGCCATCCCGGATCACATCCTCCTGGATCACCACGCGGGTTGCGCCCTTGGGCACCGGGGCGCCAGTGAAGATACGCACCGCCTCGCCCGCCCGGAGGACGCCCCCGAAGGCATGGCCCGCGCCCGCCTCGCCGATCACTGCGAAGCTGTCACCAGCGGCGGGATCGCCCGGAACGGCATAGCCGTCCATGGCCGAGGCTGGGAAGGGCGGCTGGTCGCGGCGGGCGACGGCGGGGGAGGTCATCCAGCGACCGGCAGCCTGCGCGAGCGGCACGGTCTCCGGCGGCAAGGGGGCGCACAGATCCAGGCAGCGCGCCAGCGCCTCTTCGACCGAAATCATCACTTCGCCTCGTAACGGCCTGATTTTCCGCCGTCTTTCAGGATCAGTCGGATGCCGTCGATGACCATCGACTTCTCGACCGCCTTGACCATGTCGTAGACGGTCAACGCCGCGACCGAGACCGCCGTCAGCGCCTCCATCTCGACCCCGGTCTGGCCCGAGGTCTTGACCGTAGCCTCGATCCGAACCCCCGGCAGGGCGGGATCGGCGGTCAGTTCCAGCGCGACCTTGGTGATCGGCAGCGGGTGGCAGAGCGGGATCAAATCCGAGGTCTTCTTCGCCGCCATGATCCCGGCAAGCCGCGCGACGGACAGGACATCGCCCTTCTTGGCCCGGCCTTCGGTGATGAGCTGCAAGGTCTCGGCCGTCATCCGCACCGCACCCGTCGCCACCGCGATCCGGTCGGTCACCGGCTTGTCCGAAACGTCGACCATATGGGCCTGGCCCCGGTCGTCGAAATGCGACAAGCCGCTCACAGCCCGCCGTCCGCGGTCAGCGGTTTCGCCAGGATCGCGCGGGTTGCGGCCGTGACGTCGGCCTGCCGCATCAGGCTTTCGCCGATCAGGAAGCAGCGCGCGCCGTATTGCGCCAGATCGGCCAGGTCGTCCGCCGTGTAAAGCCCGCTTTCCGCGACGATCATCCGGTCCTCGGGCACCCGACGGGCCAGCTTGCGAGTGGTGTCGAGCGTCACCTCGAAGGTGTGCAGGTTGCGATTGTTGATTCCGATCAGCGGCGATTTCAGCAGGCTCGCACGGTCGAGTTCGGCCTGGTCGTGGACCTCGATCAGCACGTCCATCCCCAGGGCCATTGCGGCCGCTTCCAGCTCGGCCGCCTGGCTGTCCTCCAGCGAGGCCATGATCAGCAGGATGCAGTCGGCGTTCAGCGCGCGCGACTGGGTGACCTGGTAGGGATCATAGAGGAAATCCTTGCGCAGGCAGGGCAGCGACACCGCATCATGGGCGGCGACGAGGTATTCGTCGGCCCCCTGGAAGCTGGGCGCATCGGTGAGGACGGACAGGCAGGTCGCCCCCCCGGCCTCGTAGGCCTTCGCCAGCGCCGGAGGATCGAAATCCGGGCGGATCAGGCCCTTGGAGGGGCTGGCCTTCTTGATCTCGGCGATCAGGCCATAGCCGGTCAGCGTCGCCTCGCGCAGGGCGCGGGCAAAGCCGCGCGGTGGGGCGGCGGCCCTGGCGGCGGCCTCCAGATTGGCCAGCGGCACGGTGGCCTTGGCCTTCGCCACCTCCTCCAGCTTGTAGGCTTTGATACGGTCGAGGATCGTGCTCATTGGGGGGCTTTCTCAGGCATTCGTCAGGCGGCGCAGCGCGTCGACCTTGGCTTTCGCGGCACCCGAGTCGATGGACTCCCTGGCCAACGCAACGCCTTCCGCCAGGGTTCCCGCCTTGTCGGCCACCACCAGCGCGGCCGCGGCGTTCATCAGGACCGCGTCGCGGTAGGCCCCAGGCGCGCCGTCAAGCAGGGCACGCAGCGCGACGGCATTCTCGGCCGGGGTTCCGCCCATGATCGCCTCGAACGGGTGGGGCGCAAGGCCGGCATCCTCGGGGTGGATGGTGAAGTCACGGACAGCGCCGTCTTCGACGGCAGAGACCGAGGTCGGGCCGCAGATGGTGATCTCATCCGTGCCGTCCGAGCCGTGGACGAGCCAGGCCTTTTCCGAGCCGAGGGTGAGGAGTGTCTCGGCCATCGGGCGGATCAGCGCATCCGAGAAGGCCCCGGTCAGCTGGCGCTTGACCCCTGCGGGGTTGGTCATGGGGCCGAGGATGTTGAAGATCGTCCGGGTGCCCAGTTCCGCGCGGACCGGCATGACGTGCCGGATCGCCGGGTGGTGCATGGGCGCCATCATGAAGCCGATCCCGGCCTCTGCCAGGCAGCGTTCGACGGCCTGGGGCCCGATCATCACGTTCAGGCCCAGCTCGGTCAGCGCATCCGCCGCGCCGGACTTGGACGACAGGTTCCGGTTGCCGTGCTTGGCCACGGTCACGCCCGCGCCCGCGACGACAAAGGCGGTGGCGGTCGAAATGTTCAGCGTGCCCTTACCGTCGCCGCCGGTGCCGACGATGTCGATCGCGC
Source organism: Alphaproteobacteria bacterium (assembly GCA_046569765.1). GTDB lineage: Bacteria > Pseudomonadota > Alphaproteobacteria > Rhodobacterales > Rhodobacteraceae > Tabrizicola. Next base: position 46,070 of record JBKHWC010000005.1, read on the forward strand.
CGGACGGTGCCGTCACCGGGTTGCATTTCGATCGCATGACGGCGGCGGCGGCGGCGTATTCGTCGACCGTCTCGCCTCGGGTGCGAAGGGCCATCAGGAAGCCGCCCATCTGGGCAGGAGTGCCCTCACCTTCGAAGAGCGCGTTGAAGGCGGCCTCGGCCTCGGCCCGGGTCAGGGGGCGATTGGCGGCGATGCCGATCAGGGGCTTGAGGGTGTCGCTCATGCGAGTACCCTCGCCTTCGCTTCGTCGAGGAAGTTGCGGAGGAGCTGGTGGCCATGCTCGCTGGCGATGCTCTCGGGGTGGAACTGGACGCCCTCGATCAGGTGCTGGCGATGGCGCAGGCCCATGATTGTGCCGTCCTCGAGCCAGGCGGTGACCTCCAGCTCGGCCGGGAGGGTGGCGCGGTCGACGACGAGGCTGTGATAGCGGGTCGCCTGGAAGGGCGAGGGCAGCCCGCGGAAGACGCCCTTTCCGGCGTGGTGGACGGTGCCCATCTTGCCATGGACGATCTCGTGGCAGCGGACGACCTCCCCCCCGAAGGCCTCGCCGATGGTCTGGTGGCCCAGGCAGACGCCGAGGAGGGGGATGCCAGCGGCGGCGGCGGCCTTCGTCAGGGGCAGGCAGATCCCGGCGGCGGCGGGGTCGCAGGGGCCGGGCGACAGGACGATGACCCCGGGCTGCATGGCGATCACGTCCTGGACCTGCAGGGCGTCGTTCCGTTTCACGACGACCTCGGCCCCGAGTTCGCCCAGGTAGTGGACGAGGTTCCAGGTGAAGCTGTCGTAGTTGTCGATCAGGAGGAGCATGGGCGTCGCCTTCGGCCGGTTCCGTCCGGTTATCGCCGATGCGGGGGGCGGTGTAAACCGGGGACGGGCGCGGCGCTCCGCGCGTGGACAGAAGGGCGGGCCGTTTGTTTTCAACGGGTTGCGCGCGGGCGTTCAGGAAGTGTTAAGAAATGCCATGGGCGAGATCGACCTGCGGCGGGGCACGATTTTTCTGCGAAAAATCGTCGTCGGTGCAGGCGGATGGAGCGCGGGTGCGATTTTTCGCAGAAAAATCGTGGGGTTCAGCTGCGCTGGTAGCGGTCCTCGTGGCGGATGATGTCATCCTCGCCAAGATAGGTGCCGGTCTGTACCTCGATCAGCACCATGGGCACCCGTCCGGGGTTTTCCAGCCGGTGCACCTCGCCCAGGGGGACGTAGATCGACTGGTTCTCGGCCACGAGGCTGACCGTCTGCCCCACCGTCACCCGCGCCGTGCCCTGCACCACGACCCAATGTTCCGCCCGGTGCAGATGCGATTGCAGCGACAGCGCCGCGCCGGGGTGGACATGGATGCGCTTGACCTGGAAACGGTCGCCCGTGCCGATCGTCTCGTACCAGCCCCAGGGCCGCAACTCGCGCGGGAAGGCACTGGCCTGCGGCGCGCCGCGGTCCTTCAGAGTCTGAACCGCCAGCCGCACTGACTGGGCCGAGCCGGCATCGGCCACCAGCACCGCATCCTTGGTCGCGACCGCAACAACGTTCTTCAGCCCGATCCCGATCAGTTCCACCCCGTCGCTTTCCGAGCGCAGGAGCGTGTTCTCGCAGTCCAGGGCGGTGGCCCGGCCCTGGGTGGCGGTCCCGGACGCATCGCGCGGGGTTTCCGAAAAGACCGCGGCCCAGGAGCCGAGATCGGTCCAGCGCCCGTCGAAGCGGACGACCGAAAGGTTCGCGGCCTTCTCCATGATCGCATGGTCGATGGAGATGTCCGGGAGCCCTGCCCAGGGTTCGGGCGCGAGGCGGACAAAGCCCAAGTCGGCCTCGGCCGCGGCGACGGCGGCCTCGGCGAGGGCGAGGCTTTGTGGCGCATGGGTCCGGGCGGCGGCGATCAGCACATCGGCGCGCATCAGGAACAGGCCCGCATTCCATAGGCAGCGGCCTTCTGCAAACAGCCGCTCGGCAAGATCCGGCCCCGGTTTTTCGATGAAGCGATTCAGCGGCGCGACCCCGTCCGGGCCGATTTCCCCGAGATCGAGCCAGCCATAGCCGGTTTCGGCCCGGCTGGGCTGGATCCCGAAGGTGACGATCTGCCCGGCGCGTGCGGCGGCGAGGCCCTGGTCGACCGTGGCGCGGAAGCCTGCGGCATCGGGGATCAGATGGTCGGAAGGCGCGAGAAGCAGGACCGCCTCGGGCTCGGCCGCGGCCAGAAGCAGCGCGGCGGCCAGCGCGGCGGCGGCGGTGTTGCGGCCCTGAGGCTCGATCAGAAGGGTCTGGGGGGTGACCCCGACCTCGTCCAGCTGTTCGGCGACGAGGAAGCGAAAATCCTCGCCCGTGACGATGAGGGGGGCGGCGAAGCCCTGGGCGTCGACGCGGCGCGCGGCGGCCTGGAACAGGCTTTCGTCCCCGAGAAGCGGCACGAACTGTTTCGGAAAGCGCGCCCGCGAGACCGGCCAGAGGCGTGTTCCCGAGCCCCCGGCCAGAAGGACCGGCGTGATCAGCCCCGCGCCGATCCTTCCGCCCGCCCGCGCCAGCCGCTCTTCGTAATTGCTTCCGTCCACGATACCCTCACCCGTCTTGCGGGCCCCAGACTGGCTGCAGAAAGGTTAGCAACTGGTTAACAGGCGCCGATCTTTCCAAGGTCTTTCAAGGGCATAGCCGCCGCAATTCGGGCCGGCTCGCCATCTTTGGGCCAGGCCCGAGAGGGGCACAGACGAAGGCAGACCAAGCCCGGGTAGGGATCGGTCGATCCTCTACAAGGGATGGTAGTCGCAATGGTTATTGCCAGTCCAGCACAACCTTGCCCGAAAGGCCCGAGCGCATGGCGGCAAAGCCCTTTTCGAACTCGTCCACCTTGAAGCGGTGGGTGATGACGCGGCGGATGTCGAGGCCGTTTTCCAGCATGGCGATCATCTTGTACCAGGTCTCGAAGATCTCGCGCCCGTAGACGCCCTTGATGGTGATGGCCTTGAAGACGATGCGGCTCCAGTCCACGGGGGATTTGCCGGGCGGGATGCCCAGCATGGCGATGCGGCCGCCCATGACCATGTGGTCGACCATCTGGTCGAGCGCTTGCTGGCTGCCCGACATCTCCATGCCCACGTCGAAGCCCTGGGTCATGTGGAGACCCGCGTAGACGGATTTGAGGTCGGTGGTGGCGACGTTCACCGGGACCACGTCGGCGACCTGGCCTGCGAGGTCGAGGCGGGCCTGGTTGATGTCGGTGATGACGACATGGCGCGCGCCGACATGGCGGGCGACGGCGGCGGCCATGATGCCGATGGGGCCGGCGCCAGTGATGAGCACGTCCTCGCCGATCAGGTCGAAGGAAAGCGCGGTGTGGACGGCGTTGCCGAGCGGGTCGAGGATCGCGCCGATCTCGTCGTCGATGGCGTCGGGCAGGGGGACGACGTTGAAGGCGGGCAGGCGCAGGTACTGGGCAAAGGCGCCCGGTTCGTTCACGCCGATGCCGCGGGTTTCCGGGTCGAGGTGGAATTTGCCAGAGCGGCTCTGGCGCGAGGTCTTGCCGATGAGGTGGCCCTCGCCGGAGCATCTTTGCCCGATGGTCAGGCCCTCGACGTTGCGGCCGATCTCGACGATCTCGCCGGCGAATTCGTGGCCGGTGACGAGCGGGACGGGGACGGTCTTCTGCGCCCAGGCGTCCCAGTTCCAGATGTGGATGTCGGTGCCGCAGATGCCGGTCTTGTGAATCTTGATGAGGACATCGTCGGGGCCGATCTCGGGGACGGGGCGGGTCTCCATCCAGAGGCCGGGTTCGGGTTTCGACTTGGCAAGGACCTTCATCTGGTTTGTCATCCGAGGACTCCCGTGGCTTTTCCGGCGGCGGTGAAGGCGTCGAGGGCGAAGTCGAGGTCGTCGCGGGTCAGGGCGGCGTTCATCTGGGTGCGGATGCGGGCCTGGCCCCTGGGGACGACCGGAAAGAAGAAGGGTGCGACGTGGACGCCGCGCTGGTTCAGATCGGCTGCCATGGCCTGCGCGAGTTTCGCCTCGCCAAGCATGACGGGGATGATCGGGTGGTCGCCGGGCAGGAGGGTGAAGCCCGCCTGCGTCAGCCCGGCGCGCCAGTACTGCGCGTTCTCGGTCAGCTTGGCGCGAAGGTCGTCGGCTTGTTCCACGATGTCGAGGGCGGCGAGGGCCGCGCTCACCACGGCCGGGGGCAGGGCGTTGGAAAAGAGGTAGGGCCGGGCGCGTTGTCTGAGGAGGTCGATGACGGGTTGTGGGCCGGCGACGTAGCCGCCGAGCGCGCCGCCAAGGGCCTTGCCGAGGGTGCCGGTCAGGATCTCGACCTTGACCCCTGCGCGGGCCGGGGTGCCGCGGCCTTGCGGTCCGGTGAAGCCGGTGGCGTGGCAATCGTCGACCATCACCATCGCGCCGTAAGTGTCTGCCAAGGCGCGGATTTCAGGGAGTTTGGCGTAGTAGCCGTCCATCGAGAAGACGCCATCGGTGGCGATCAGGATGAAGCGGGCGCCCTCTGCACGGGCCTGTTTCAACTGGGCCTCGAGGTCGGCCATGTCGTTGTTGGCATAGCGGTAGCGGCGCGCCTTGCACAGGCGGATGCCGTCGATGATGCTGGCATGGTTCAGCGCGTCCGAGATGACGGCGTCCTCGGGGCTGAGGAGGGGCTCGAACAAGCCACCGTTGGCGTCGAAGCAGGCGGCGAAGAGGATGCTGTCGTCCTGGCCTAGGTAGCGGGCGAGGCGGGTCTCAAGCTGGCGGTGCAGGTCCTGAGTGCCGCAGATGAAGCGGACCGAGGCCATGCCGAAGCCGTGGTCGTCCATCGCGGCCTTGGCGGCGGCGATCAGGCGCGGGTCGTCCGCCAGGCCAAGGTAGTTGTTGGCGCAGAGGTTCAGCATCTGCCGCCCCTCCATTGCCACATGCGCGCCCTGGGCGCTGGTGATGAGGCGTTCGCGCTTCATCAGGCCATCGGCCTCGATCTCCCGCAGGGTGGCGGTGATGTGGTCGAGAAAGGCAGTGGCTTCCGTCATGGCAGAACCCTTTCCGGTTTGGCGGAAAATGGCAGATCGGCGCGGGACTGTCAACTTGACGGATGATGATCCGTGAAGTTGGAAATCAACTGTCCTGGACGATCAGGATGGCGCGCGCCGCCGCTCCCTCGGCGGCGGCGATCTCATGCGGGCGATCGGCGGGGTAGCGGGCGACGTCGCCCGGGTTCAGCTGGTCCGAGGCCTCGCCCGAGGTGACGGTGAGATGGCCTTCAAGGACGGTCAGATGTTCACGGCAGCCGGGAGCATGGGGATCGGAGGCGAGTCTGGCGTCCGGCGCGAAGACCAGTTCATAGACCTCGTTCCGCCCCACGCTTTCCGGGGCAGAGAGGATGCGTATCGTCACCCCGCCGCGCTGGATCACCGGCGCCGACCCGGCGCGGGTGACCTCGATCCCCGGGGCGGTGCGGCCCTCGAGGAGGCCCGCGAAGTCAAGCTGCAGCGCCTGTGTCAACGCCCAGAGGGTGGCGACCGTAGGCGAGGATTCGCCGCGTTCGATTTGGCTGACCATCGAGCGCGAGACGCCGGAGAGCTTTGCGGCGGCGTCGAGGCTGAGACCGCGCGCCTTGCGGGCAGCCCGCAAGCTGGCGGCGAGGCGGTCGTGGATGTCGGAACGGTCGGCCATGGCGCATGGTGGCGGGGAAGGGCGGGGGCGTCAATCTTCGGGGGCCGCTCGTCGATGACTATGTCATTCTGCGCTGGCGACGAGAAGACGACGTCGCACGAGGAGCGGGCTCAGGTGCCGCAGAAGGTGACATAGCGGCCAAAGCCGGTGGGCGCGGGAAGCATGTAGGATTCGGCCTCGGTGAAAGGCCGCTGGAGGGCGGCGAGCAGCGCGTGGAAGGGGGCCATGTCGCCATCGGTCGCCGAGGTCAGGGCCGCTTCGACCTGGTGGTTGCGGGGGATGACCGCCGGGTTCGCTTCCGCGAGGCGTTGCGCGGCGCCGTCGCCAGCGCGGGCGCGCCAGCGGGGCAGCCATGTCTCCATCTTCGTGAAGTCCTCAAAGAGGGGGCGCAGGGCGGCCTCGTCGGCCAGGCGGCGGAAGGTGAGGGTCCAGTCGGCCCCGACCATGGCGGCCATCAGGTCGTCGGCAAGGGCCGCGTCGCCTGCGTCCTCATGCACGAGGCCCAGCTTGCGGCGCAGGACCGCGACCCATTCGGCGCGGTAGCGGGACGCGATGCCGGTCAAGCGGTCGTTGGCGATCTCGATCGCCTTTTCCTGCACCGGATCGAGGAGGGGGGCCAGCGTCTCGGCCAGGCGAGCGAGGTTCCAGCCCAGGATCAGCGGCTGGTTGGCATAGGCATAGCGACCCTGATGGTCGATCGAGGAAAAGACGGTGCCCGGCGCGTAGCCTTCCATGAAGGCGCAGGGGCCATAGTCGATCGTCTCGCCCGAGATGGCCATATTGTCGGTGTTCATCACGCCATGGATGAAGCCAAGGCCCATCCAGTCGGCGATCAGCCGGGCCTGGCGGGCGATGACGGCATCGAGAAGCGCAAGGTAGGGGTTTTCCGCTTGCGCAAGCTCCGGGTAGTGCCGGGCGATGGCGTAGTCGGCCAGCGCCTTGACCTGGGCCTGGTCGTTGCGCGCGGCGAAGAACTGGAAGGTGCCGACGCGCAGGTGGCTGGCGGCGACGCGGGCGAGGACGGCGCCGGGGAGCTTCGTCTCGCGCCAGATCTCCTCGCCCGTCGCCACGACGGCAAGAGAGCGGGTGGTGGGGACGCCCATGGCCGCCATGAATTCCGAGATCAGATATTCGCGCAGCATGGGACCGACCGCAGCCTTGCCGTCGCCGCCGCGGGAAAAGGGGGTGCGGCCCGAGCCCTTGAGCTGGATGTCGAAGCGGCCCTGCGGGGTCACGACCTCGCCCAGAAGATGCGCGCGGCCGTCGCCAAGCTGGGGCGAGAAGCCGCCGAACTGGTGGCCGGCATAGGCCTGGGCGATGGGATCGGCGCCGGGGGGGAGGCTGGCGCCCGAGAACCAGTCGCGCGCCTGATCCTCGGTCAGGGCGAGGTGAAGCGCGTCGGCAAGCGGGCGGTTCAGCACCAGAAGCCGCGGGGCGGGCGCGGGATCGGGGGTGGCGCGCAAATAGGTGCCGGGCAGGTCGCGGGCGTAGCTGTGATCGAGGGCGATGGTCATGTCAGGGATATGCGCCCTGGAGGCGCCCGCGGCAACCGGCCCGACGGCGATTTCCGACCGGAAATCGTGCCGAATTCCCTGCGGAATTCGGCCCCGGCGGATCGATTCCGGAATTTGTGGTCGGGGCGGCGGGATTCGAACTCGCGACCTACGGTACCCAAAACCGTCGCGCTACCAGACTGCGCTACGCCCCGACTCTTGTCCGTTTAACCGGAGCGAGGTGGAATGAAAAGCCTCAGCCGTCGCAAGGCCACGCAGCGGTGTCGGCCGGGATCGCGGGATGGCGCAACTCGGCCCCAGGGGCAATGCCCAGCCGTTCGGCCAGCCCGCCGTTGATTTCCAGCACATAGGTGACACCCTCGCCTCCGTCGATCGGCGTGAGGTCCCCTGGCACGGCGTTGGAATGGACGCGCGTCACCGTGCCGCTGGCGTCGGCAAAGATCATGTCCAGAGGGATGAGCGTGTTCTTCATCCAGAACATCGCCCGCCGCGGGCTTTCGTAGACGAAGAGCATCCCCGAGGCCGGGTCCAGGGTTTCGCGGAACATCAGGCCCTGGGCCCGTTCCGCCGCGTCGTCGGCAAGTTCCACGGCAAAACTTTCGTCCCCGCCCGGCCAGCGCAGGTCCAGCCGGTCGGGGGCGCAAGCGTCTTCGGCCCGCGCGGCACCAGGCAGCGCGGCCACGAGGGCCAACGCCACTGGAAGCGCGCGGGCCATCAGGGCTGGTCCCGCGCGGCGGCTTCCCAGGACACGACCTGGACCGCCATCCGCCCGCGCCGGCCTTCGACGATGCGCAGCGCGATGGCCTCGCCGGCCGTGAGATCGGCAAAGCCCGAGACGCGCAGCACCTCGGCGTGAATGAACACGTCCTCGGGCCGACCAAAGACATTGGCAAAGCCGAAGCCCTTGCCCTTGTCGAACCATTTCACCCGCGCAGGTTCCATCTCCAGCGCGAGAATGTCGTCTCCGACCAGGTGTCCGGCTTCTTCGCCCAAGGGAAAGACCGCGCCTTCCGGCGGGTCGATCCTGACCACTTCCACGGCCTGGACCCCGCGTTGCGTCCGCTGGACGCGCACCACGATCCCTGCCCCGTCCGCCACGGACCCCTGACCGAAGTTCCGAAGAACGTTCGCGTGCAGCAAGATATCCGAGTCGGCGTGTTCCGAAACGATGAAACCGAAACCCTTGGTAGGATCAAACCACTTAACGCGACCATGCACTTGCTGCATGATCTCTTCGTCTTCCGTCATGTGCAGAGCCTTCTCCCCAGAATGAGCCCTTGGTCGGCACAGATGCGGTAAAGTTGCGGCCGGGTTCAAGGGGAAAAAGCCGTCTGCCCGGAAACGAGTACAAGAACGGCACAAATTCTAGGGGTTCAACCGCTGGACGAACCAGTTTTCGCCCAGCGAAAGACGGGACCAGCGGAATCTGTCGTGCAACCGGAAGGCCCCGTCGGCCCAGAATTCGATCTCGAGCGGACGGATGCGAAAGCCGCCCCAGAACGGGGGGCGCGGTGGATTCGGGCCCTTGGTCAGCGCCTGCTTGGCGGCTTCGGCCATCAGCGCCTCCCGCGAGGAAAGCGGTTGCGACTGGTGGCTGGCCCAGGCGCCAATGCGGGATTTCAGGCTGCGGCTGGCGAAATATTCGTCGGCCTGCGAACCCTCTTCCCGCGTCACAAGGCCGCGGACCCGGATCTGGCGACGCAGTGACTTCCAGTGCAGCACGAAGGCGGCCTTGCCCGAGGCTTCGATCTCTTGCCCCTTCTTCGAACTGTAGTTGGTGTAGAAGACGAAGGCATCCGCCTCGATTTCCTTCAGCAGCACCATGCGGACATTCGGCAGGCCGTCGGGATCGACCGTGGCCAGGGCGATGGCATTGGGGTCGTTCGGCTCGGTTTTTTCGGCCTCGGCCAGCCAGCTGCGGGCGAGTGCGAACGGGTCTTCGCCCGCGAAGATGCCGCTGCGGTCCATGGTGGAAACTCCTTCCCCTGGCGGTTCGGACCTGCCTTGAAGGGCGGCCCCTCTTCGCCTACACGTCATTGCCAATGGAAAAGTGGGCGAGGGGTCAGGAATGTCAACCGGACTGATGCAGGGCAAGCGCGGCCTGATCATGGGGCTTGCGAATGACAAGTCCATCGCCTGGGGCATCGCTCAGGCCGTGGCGGCGCAGGGGGCGGAACTGGCCTTCAGCTATCAGGGCGAGCAGTTGAAAAAGCGGGTGGAGCCGCTGGCGGCCAGCCTGGGCAAGCCCTTGCTGTACGAATGCGACGTGGCCAGCGACGACAGCATCGACGCGCTGTTCGAGGCGCTCAAGGCGGAATGGGGTCAGCTGGATTTCCTGGTCCATGCCATCGGCTTTGCCGACAAGAACGAGCTTCGCGGCCGCTACGTCGATACCTCGCGCGGGGGATTCGGGCTGGCTATGGATATCTCGGTCTATTCCTTCACCGCTGTCTGCCAGCGCGCCGCGGCGATGATGCCGGCAGGCGGCAGCCTGCTGACCCTGACCTATTACGGGGCCGAAAAGGTGATGCCGCATTACAACGTGATGGGCGTGGCCAAGGCGGCGCTGGAGGCCTCGGTCAAGTATCTGGCCGAGGATCTGGGCCGGGACAGCATCCGGGTGAACGCGATCAGCGCCGGGCCGATCAAGACCTTGGCCGCCTCGGGCATCGGCGACTTCCGCTACATCATGAAGTGGAACGAGCTGAACAGCCCGCTGCGGCGGAACGTGACGCAGGAAGAGGTCGGCAAGGCCGCGCTTTACCTGCTGTCGGACCTCGGGTCCGGCACCACGGGCGAAAACCTGCATGTCGACGCGGGCTATCATGTCGTGGGCATGAAGGCGATCGACGCGCCGGACATCGACGTGGTCACCGGCAAGAAAGAGAACGGCCAGTGACACTGACTGCCTTCCTTGCGCTGTCCCTGGTGCAACTGATGGCGGCGATCAGTCCCGGCCCGGCCGTGCTGATGACCGCGCGCACCGGGGTGACGCAGGGATTGCGGATGGGGGTCTGGATGGCGGCAGGCATCGGCCTTGGCGCGGTGTTCTGGGCCATGGCGGCGCTGTTCGGGCTGGCGGTCCTGTTCCAGGTCGCTCCGGCGCTGCTGACGGTGCTGAAGATCGCGGGCGGGGCCTATCTCTTGTGGATCGCCGTGCAGATGTGGCGCCATGCCGACGAGCCGCTGGCGGGCGGCGAGGGCGGCGTCCTGCCCCGGACGGGCCCGGCCGTGCTGTGGAAGGGGATCACGACGCAGCTTGCCAATCCCAAGCCCGTGGTCTTCTTTGGCGCGGTCTTCGCCGGGATGGTCCCGCCCGACACCCCGCTCTGGATCAAGGCTTCGCTCCTGGGCGTGGTCTTCACCACCGATTTCCTGTGGAATGTGCTTGTCGCGCGGCTGTTTTCCTTCGACCGCAGCCGTGCCTTCTATCTGTCCCTGAAAACCGCAATCGACCGGAGCTTCGGCGGCCTCTTGGGCGCGCTGGGGCTGAAGGTCGCCCTCACCTGAGGAGGAACCATGTCCGCCGAACGTCTGCCGCATGAAAAGGGGTTTCATGTCAGCTGGGACCAGATCCATCGCGACGCGCGCGCGCTGGCCTGGCGGCTGGATGGCAAGGGACCGGGCGAGGGGGGGACCTGGAAAGCCGTGGTCGGGATCACCCGCGGCGGGCTGGTGCCGGCGATGATCGTCAGCCGCGAGCTGGACATCCGGCTGGTCGATTCGATCTCGGTCAAGTCCTACCACTCGGGCGGCGGCAAGCAGGACCAGCGGCGCGAGGCGCAGGTGATCAAGGCTCCGAACGCCGAGCTGATGGGCGACGGGTCGGGGATCCTGATCGTGGATGACCTGGTGGACAGCGGCAAGACGCTGGAGCTGATCCGGGGCCTTTACCCCAAGGCGCATTTCGCCTGCGTCTATGCCAAGCCCGAGGGCGAGAAGCAGGCCGACACCTATATCACCAGCGTCAGCCAGGACACCTGGATCTTCTTCCCCTGGGACATGGCGCTGCAATATGTCCAGCCGATGCGCGGGACCGACTGACCGCTCCTCGTCGCATTTCATGCGCTCGTCGCTGGCGGGCGCTTCCGACGAGAAGCGAAGCGCACGAGGAGGTGTCGCGATGAGCCTGCCGCTGAACCCCGCTTTCGCCGCGACCGAGCCGCCCCCCGTGATGGAGGCGCGGCGCTGGCTGGAGGGGGTCACCCATCCCGCAGACCGGCCGCTGATCAACGTGAGCCAGGCCGCGCCGGTGGACAGCCCGCCCCTGGGTCTGCGGCAGGCGCTGGCGGATGCGGCGCTGAACGATCCGGCGGCGCATCTGTACGGGCCGGTCCTGGGCCTGCCCGCGCTGCGCGAGGAGATCGCCCGCCAGTTCTCGGCCGCCTATGGCGGGGCCATTGCCCCGGCCGAGGTGGCGATCACGCAAGGCTGCAACCAGGCGTTCTGCGCCGTGATGGCGACCCTGGCCGGGGCCGGGGATGAGGTGATCCTGCCGACGCCATGGTATTTCAACCACAAGATGTGGCTGGACATGACCGGCGTGCGCGCCGTGCCCCTGGACACCGGGGCCACGCTGATCCCCGATGCCGCTGCGGCCGAGGCGCTGATCACGCCGCGGACCCGGGCCATCGTGCTGGTCACGCCGAACAATCCCGGGGGCGTGGAATATCCGGCCGAGACCGTGGCGGCCTTTCGTGACCTTGCGCGGGCGAAGGGCCTGGCGCTGATCATCGACGAGACCTACCGCGATTTCGACAGCCGACATTCCGTCGAGCTGGGCGGGCGGCCGCATGACCTGTTCCTCGACCCTGCCTGGCAAGAGACAGTGATCCAGCTTTACAGCTTCTCCAAGGCCTACCGGCTGACCGGACACCGGGTCGGCAGCATCGTCGCGGGGGCCGCGCGTCTGGCAGAGGTGGAGAAGTTCCTGGATACCGTGGCGATCTGCCCCAGCCAGCTGGGCCAGATCGGCGCGCTGTGGGGGATGCGGAACCTGGGCCAGTGGGTTGCGGGGGAACGGGACGAGATCCTGTCCCGCCGCGCCGCGATGACCGGCGGCTTCGCGGCGCTGGAGGGGTGGAAGCTGCTGGGCTGCGGCGCCTATTTCGCCTATGTGGAACATCCGTTCGACATCCCCTCGGACGAGCTGTGCAGGCGGCTGGTGCGCGAGGCCTCGCTCCTCATGCTGCCGGGGACGATGTTCCAGCCCGAGGGCAGCGCGGCAGGCAAGCGGCAGATCCGCATTGCCTTTGCCAATGTCGACGCGGCCGGAATCGCGGAAATGTTCCGCAGGCTTGCGGCCTTCCGGCCCTGATGCGGCCTTGCCGCGCCCGGCCCCAGCCACTATTCACCTTGGCCAGACAGGACCCAAAGGCAGACCCATGGCGAAAACCCCCGACCACGAGGACGTGAAACGCCCGAAAGGCAAGGTGAAGGAGGCCGCCGTCTGGCTGATGCTCTCCATGCTGATCCTGGGTCTGGGCGGCTTTGGCGTCACCAGCTTTTCGGGCGGGGTCACGCGGGTCGGCTCGGTCGGCGAGGTGGACATTACCACCGACGATTATGTGCGGGCGCTGCAAAGCCAGGTCGCGCAGTTCTCGCAGCAGATCGGCCAGCCGGTCTCGACCCAGGAGGCGCTGGCCTTCGGGATCGACCGGCAGGTGCTGCAGGGCCTGATCACCCGCGCGGCTCTGGACAACGAGGCCGACCGGATCGGCCTGTCGGTCGGCGACGAGGTCGTGGCGACCGAGTTGATGTCGATGGATGCCTTCAAGGGCATCTCGGGCAGCTTCGACCGCGAAGCCTATCGCTTTCAGCTGGACCGCACCAACCAGAGCGAGGCCGAGTTCGAGGGCAACCTGCGCCGCGATGTCACGCGCGAGCTGATGCAGGGCGCGGTGGTGGGCGGCTTCGTGGCCCCGGCGGCACTGACCGACACGCTTTACGCCTGGATCGGCGAGCGGCGCGGGTTTTCGATGCTGCGGCTGGGCGAGGCCGATCTGACCGCGCCCCTGGCCGAGCCGACCGAGGACGAGCTGCGCGCGCATTACGACGCGAACATCGAGCGCTTCACCAAGCCCGAAGCGAAGCGGATCACCTATGCCTCGCTTCTGCCCGAGGCCATCGCCAAGGACCAGCCGGTCGATGATGCGATGCTGAAAGAGATGTATGAGGACCGGATCGACGAATTCGTCCTGCCCGAGCGGCGGATCGTCGAGCGGCTGGTCTATCCCGACCAGGCGGCGGCGGATGCGGCGCGGGCCAAGCTGGATGCGGGCACCGCCTTTGAGGATCTGGTGGCAGAGCGCGGCCTGACGCTGGAGGCGATTGACCTGGGCGACGTGACCCGCGACGAGCTGGGCGAGGCGGGCGAGGGCGTCTTCACCGCCGAGGAGGGCGCGGTGGCCGGGCCCTTGCCGACCGACCTTGGCCCGGCGCTGTTCCGGGTGGTCACGGTGCTGGCGGCGGAAGAGACGACCTTTGACCAGGCGCGCGAGACGCTGGCCATCGAGATCCAGACCGACGCCGCCCGGCGCGCGATCGCCGACAAGGTGGAGCTGATCGACGACCTCCTCGCCGGTGGCGCCTCGCTGGAGGATCTGGCAGAGGAGGCGGGGCTGGAGATCGCAACGCTTGATTTCGTCCCGGCCGTGCAGGGCGAGGCGGCGATCGAGGGCTATCCCGCCTTCCGCCAGGCCGCCGAGGCGGTGCAGGCCGACGATTTCTCGGAAGCGATCCTGCTGGAGGATGGCGGCGTCGTTGCGCTGCGGCTGGACGAGGTGGTGCCCGCCGCGCCGATCCCCTTCGATGAGGCGCGCGACGAGGTGGCGGCCGACTGGCGCAGGGATGCGCTGGCCAAGGCGCTAAGCGCGCGGGCGGCCGAGATCAAGGCCGGGATCGAGGGCGGGGCGGCCATCGGCAGCTTCGGGATTGTTGACGTGACGCCGGAAATCGCCCGCGACGGCTTTGTCGCCAATGCGCCGGACAGCCTGGTCGAGGACGTGTTCAAGATGGAGGAGGGCGCGGTTTCGGTGGTGGAAGGCCCGGATTTCGTCGCTGTGGTCAAGCTGGACACGATCCAGCCCGCCGAGACCGAGGGAGAGGAAGCCGAGATGCTGCGCGATGCCCTGGCCTCTCAGGCTGAACGGGCCATCGCCGCCGACGCCTTCGCGGCTTTCACCAATGCGTTGACCAGCGAGGCCGGGGTCACCCTTGACCAGACCGTGATCAACGGCATCCATGCGAGCCTGCCGTGATGCAGCTTTCCCCTTCCTTCGCCGAGTTCGAGGCTGCCTGGAACGCGGGCCGCAACCAGATCGTCTGGGCGCGGCTGGCGGCGGACCTGGATACTCCGGTCAGCCTGATGCTGAAGCTGGGCGATGCCCGGGCGGATACGTTCATGCTGGAATCGGTGACCGGAGGCGAGGTCCGCGGGCGCTATTCCATCGTGGGGATGAAGCCTGATCTGATCTGGCAGTGCCGGGACACGCAAAGCAGGATCAACCGTGAGGCGCGGTTCGATCCGCAGGCTTTCGTGGACCTGCCGGGCCACCCGCTGGAAACGCTACGGGCGCTGATCGCGGAATGTCGGATCGACATGCCCGAGGGTCTGCCCGCGGTCTCGGCTGGTCTCTTCGGCTATCTCGGCTATGACATGATCCGGCTGGTGGAGCGTCTGCCGGATGTGAACCCCGACCCGCTGGGCGTGCCGGATGCGGTGCTGATGCGCCCTTCGGTCATCGCGGTGCTGGACGGGGTCAAGGGCGATGTGACGGTGGTCTCTCCGGCCTGGGTGGCCTCGGGCCTGTCGGCGCGGGCGGCCTATGCGCAGGCGGCGGAACGGGTGATGGACGCGCTGCGCGACCTGGACCGGACGCCAAGCGCGGCGCGGGATCTGGGCGATGCGGCGGCGGTGGGCGCGCCGCGGTCGAACTTCACGCATGACGGCTACAAGGCCGCCGTCGAGAAGGCGAAGGAATACATCCGCGCGGGCGACATCTTCCAGGTGGTGCCCAGCCAGCGTTGGGCGATGGACTTCAAGCTGCCGCCCTTCGCGCTGTATCGGTCCTTGCGGCGGACCAACCCCTCGCCCTTCATGTTCTTCTTCAACTTCGGCGGCTTCCAGGTGGTGGGGGCGAGCCCGGAAATCCTGGTTCGGCTGCGCGATGGCGAGGTGACGATCCGGCCGATCGCGGGGACTCGCAAGCGGGGCGCGACGCCGGAGGAGGACAAGGCGCTGGAGCTGGATCTCCTGGCCGATCCGAAGGAGCGGGCCGAGCATCTGATGCTGCTGGACCTGGGCCGGAACGACGTGGGCCGGGTGGCCAAGGTTGGCACGGTGCGCCCGACCGAGACCTTCATCATCGAGCGCTACAGCCACGTCATGCATATCGTCTCGAACGTGGTGGGCGAGATCGCCGAGGGGCAGGATGCCTTGTCGGCGCTGCTGGCGGGGCTGCCTGCGGGCACGGTCTCGGGGGCGCCGAAGGTGCGGGCGATGGAGATCATCGACGAGCTGGAACCCGAGAAACGCGGGATCTACGGCGGGGGCGTGGGCTATTTCGCGGCCAATGGCGAGATGGACTTCTGCATCGCGCTGCGGACCGCGGTGGTGAAGGACGAGACGCTGTACATCCAGGCGGGCGGGGGCGTGGTCTATGACAGCGACCCCGAGGCCGAGTATCAGGAAACGGTCAACAAATCCAACGCCTTGCGCCGCGCGGCCGAGGATGCTGGACGTTTCGCCGGGCGGGGCAACTAGGCCCGGCGACGATCTTTCCGCGGAAAAACGGGAGGAGGTCCGGGGCGGCTGACGGTCCGCCCCGGAAAACACTGTCCGCGAAAGAAGCCTACCCTCAGTCGACCGTAAGCGCGGCTGTGACCGGGGCCAGGGCGACCATCGCGCCGCGGCCTTCGACCACCCATTCCAGGAGGCCCGCCACCAGCTCGGGCGAGGCTTCGGCAGCCACGGCCACCCGTCCGTCCTGACCTGCCTTGAACACCACCCGCTCCAGCGTGCGGCGCAGCGCGAAGCGGTCGATGCCGCCAGCCGCAAGGTCACGGAAGAGGGTCGTCGCGGGCAGGTCCTCGCGCCGGGCGACCTGGTCGGCGGCGTTCAGGCCCGCGTCCCAGGTGACAAGGCCGCGGCCCTGGTCCTGGACCACGGGCACGACCAGGCTGGCCAGCTGGCGGTTGTTCTGGAACACCGGCGCTGCGAGGTCCATCACGGCCACCGCCTCAGGCAGGTTCTGCGCCATGGACTGGAAGGCGACCGCGACATCCGAGGGTTGCGCGCCTTCGGGCAGGCCGGTGGCGAGCATCACCACCTCTTTGCCCGCGGCGCGGTAGAGCGCGGCGTGATCCGCCGCGGCCGGATCCAGCGGGTCGAGCGCGAAGCTGACCGGGAAGGGCAGGGCGGCGAGGCCCGCGCGATCCAGATCGGAAGCGCCGGTGTCGATCAGGATGATGGCGACCACAGGCTTGGCATCGGGATTTTCGAAGGGGGCGGCAAAGCGGGCGAGCGGGCGGTCGTCGGCCGGCGCAGCCTCGGCGGCCTCGGCCTCTGCCTCGGGCTCAGGAGCAGGCGCGTCGCCGATGCGTGGCAGGCGGCCGGTGACGACGCCCTTCGGCCCTGCCTCGGGCTCGGGCGCGGTTTCGGCCGGGGCGAGGGCGGTGCCGGGCAGGCCGGTCGGGCGGTTGCCGGGCATCTCGGTCGCCACGGTTCCGGGCAAGCCGTTGGCCTGGTCTTCGGGCGGCGGGACCATGTCGGTCTGTGGTGCCTCGGGGTCGGGAAGGGCCGGAGGAGCTTCGGCTTCGGCCGGGGCATCGGCGGGCGTCTCGGCCGCGGGTGGCTGGGGCGCGGTATCGGGGGCCGGAGGTTCTACCGGCACGGCGGGCTCGGGCAGGGCTTCGGCGATTTCCAGTGGCGCGGCGGCCTCGGGTGTGGGCTCAGCCAAGGCCGGGACCTCGGGCGCGGGTTCGGTCTGACCCGCCGCCCCGTGGGGCGCGGGCAAAAGCGGCTCGGCCCGGGCAACCTCGGCCGTAGCGCCGTCGGGCTGCGGCTCTTCGCGCAGAAGGGAACCGGCCCCGGCGTCGTCGGTCTCGTCTTGCGGAGCCGGTTCGCTTGCGGGAGAGGCATCGGCGGAGGGTTCGGTCAGGCTGGCGGCGGGGCTTTCCGCAGAGGCGGAGTCGGCGAGCGGGGCCTCGGCCGTGACTGCGGAGGCGGACTCGCTGGCGGCTTCGGGTGCGGGCGTGGGTTCAGGCGCGGCTGTGGGTTCGGGCAGCGGAGTGGGTTCCGGCAGCGGCGTGGGTTCGGGCAGGGGCGTTGGCTGCGGAACCACAGTCGGCTCGGGCTCGGGTGTCGGCTCTGGCGCGGGTTCGGGCGTCGGTTCGGGCAGGGGGGCCGCCTCGGGCTGGGGGGGGGCCTCGGGGGCGGGAGGAGGTGTCTCGGCCTGGGCAAGTTCGACGGTGGCGGATGCGTCCGGGCTGACATTGGTATTGGCGGCCACGTCCTGCGGCGGGAAGAGTGCCGCCCCGATCACAAGGCCGCCCGTCACCACGACCCCGCCGAAGATCGCGCCAAGGATGAATCTGCCGACCACTGCCGCCTCCGTTCACGGGCCGCTGGCCCGGTTCACTGTCCCCTCCGGGTCCTGCCTGAAGGGGCCCCGGTCTTGCTTTGCGCCGCAGTATAGCCTGCGGTTCAGGCCGCTTCACCCTTTTTTGACGGTCCCGTCAACAAGTTGCTGTGCCGTGGCCGCTTTGCCCCGGCCCTGCGGGCCCCGGTCGGTGGTTGGCCGGGGTGTTGCGCCGCCCGTGGTGCCTTGCAACCTGCGGTGGCGTGGCCGGGGCCAGGCTGGACCGGCTGGCGTCTTCCCGCCGATGCGGGCTCGCCTCTGGCCAAGCGGCGGGCTGCGCGGGAACCTTGGGCGGGTTGGCGGGTTCACTCACCGCGAGGTTGCGGGCCGCGCCCGGCCGCATCCAACCACCCTACAGGCCAACCACCCTACAGGAAGGAGACTGCCATGTCGGTCGCTGATCGCGCGATGTCCGAGGATCCGGTGGCGATTCTGCTGGCCGGAGGTCGGGGGTCACGCCTGCATGAGTTGACCGACAGCCTGGCGAAACCGGCGGTGGCCTTCGGGTCGCGCAACCGGATCGTGGATTTCACGCTGGAGAACCTGCGCAACTCGGGCCTGGGTCAGGTGCTGGTCGCGACGCAATACGGCGCCGGGCCGCTGGAGGAGTACCTCAACCGCGCCTGGCGGCCGGTCTTCGGCACGGGGCTGCGGCTGCGGCGGGCGACCGGGACGACGATGGCAGAGCGGAGCTATGCAGGCACGGCGGATGCGGTCTGGAAGAACGCGGCCGAGATCGACGCGCTGGCCCCGCGCGAGGTGGTGGTGCTTTCGGGCGACCATGTCTATGCGATGGACTATCGCCCGATGATCGCGGCGCATCGCCTGGCGGGCGTGGCGGTGACCATTGCCGCGGATGTGGTCGCGCTAGAGGAGGCGCGGGCCTTCGGCTGCATCGAGGCGCGTCCGGGCGGTCAGGTGACGGGATTCGTCGAAAAGCCCGCGCGGCCTCCGGCGATCCCGCAGGATCCGGGGCGGGCGCTGGTGTCGATGGGGGTCTATGTCTTCGACTGGGTCTGGCTGCGCGCGCGGTTGCGGCGCGATGCGCTGGACCCCGCCAGCATGCATGACTTTGGCCATGACATCCTGCCGGTGGCCGTGGCCGAGGGCGCGGCGCAGGTGGTGCGCGGCGAGGCCCCGGCCGGGGGCGCGTTCTTCTGGCGAGACGTCGGCACGCTCGATGCATTCCGCTCGACCTGGCTGGCTTTCGACCGTGACCCGCCCTGTCCTCTACCGTCGGTCCGGCACTCCCTTGCCGTGCGGCCCGTGCCTGCCCGGCTGACGGCTCTGGCTGCACTGGGCGATGCCGGGGCGGTCGTGCCGCTGGGGGCGGTGCCCCGCGCCCGGGTCGATGGGTCGGTCATCATGCCCGGCGCCCGGGTGGGCGAGGGATGCCGGTTGCGGGATGTGATCGTGGCGCCCGGCACGCGGCTGCCTGATGGGCTGGTCGTCGGCCATGACCCGCAGGAGGATGCGCTGTGGTTCCGGGTGACGCCGGGGGGGACCACGCTGGTCAACGCCCAGATGCTGGCCCGGCGCGCGATGATGCAGCCCGGTCCGGTGCTGCTGCCCGGCCGCCTGACCCTGGCGCGGAGTCGCTGACATGCTGCAACGACTGGACCCCGCCGCCGCGCAGTTCGACCGCTCGCGCGCAAGTCCCGCCAATCTGGGGGCGACCTATGACGGGCAGGGGGTGAATTTCGCCCTCTTCTCGGACCATGCCGAGCGGGTGGAACTGTGCCTTTACTCGGACGACGGGCAAGAGGAGATCGCCCGCCACGACCTGCCCGAGATGGAGGGCGGGATCTGGTATGGGTATCTGCCGGGCGTACAGCCGGGGCAGGCCTATGGCTACCGGGTGCACGGCCCCTTCGCCCCCGAGGACGGGCATCGGTTCAATCCGGCCAAGCTGCTCCTGGACCCCTATGCCCGGCAGCTGGTGGGCGACCTGCACTGGGATGACGCGTTGTTCGGCTATCCGGCGGGGGCTGGTGACCTTGACCGCGACGACCGCGACAGCGCGCCCTTCATGCCCAAGGCCGTGGTGGCCGACCCCGATTTCGACTGGGATTCCGACCGGGCGCTGACCCGGCCCTGGGAGGAAACGGTGCTTTACGAGGCGCATCTGAAGGGGCTGACCAAGCTGCATCCCGCCGTGCCCGAGGCGGATCGGGGGACTTTCGCGGGTCTGGCCGCGCCGGCCGTGATCCAGCATCTGAAGGCGCTTGGCGTCACGGCGGTCGAGCTTTTGCCCGTCCATTCCTTCGTGCAGGACCGGCATCTGCTGGAGAAGGGGCTGACGAACTACTGGGGCTACAACACCCTGTCCTTTTTCGCCCCGCACCGGCCCTATCTGAAGACCGGCAATCCGGCCGAGATGAAGCGGGCGATCCGCGCCTTTCATGCCGCGGGGATCGAGGTGATCCTGGACGTGGTCTACAACCACACCGCCGAGGGCAACGAACAGGGGCCGACCCTGTCCTTCCGGGGGATCGACAACCGCTCGTACTATCTGCTGGCGGACAATCCCCGGCACAGTTTCGACACGACGGGCTGCGGCAATACGCTGAACGTGGCCCATCCGATGGTGTTGCGCATGGTGCTGGATTCCTTGCGCTACTGGGTGCAGGTCATGCATGTCGACGGCTTCCGCTTCGACCTGGCCTCGACCCTTGGCCGCGAAAGCCAGGGGTTTGAGCGCGAGGGCGGCTTCCTGACCGCGATCCGGCAGGACCCGGTCCTGCGGCAGGTGAAGCTGATCGCCGAGCCCTGGGACATCGGCGAGGGCGGCTATCAGGTCGGCGGCTTCCCCTGGCCCTTCCGCGAGTGGAACGACAAGGCCCGCGACGACCTGCGCGCCTACTGGCGGCGCGATCCGGGGTTGCTGGGGCGGATGTCGCAGCGACTGCTGGGTTCGCCCACGCAGTTCCACCATTCTCGGCGGCCCGCGACCTCATCGGTGAATTTCCTGGCCGCGCATGACGGGTTCACGCTGTGGGACACGCTGTCCTATGACGGCAAGCACAACGAGGCCAATGGCGAGGAGAACCGCGACGGCCACGGCCATAACCTGAGCCACAACATGGGGGCCGAGGGGCCGACCGGGGACCCGGCGATCCTGCATGGGCGGCTGCGGCGGGCGAAGGCGATGCTGGGCTCGCTGTTTCTGGCGCAGGGGGTGCCGATGCTGCTGGCGGGGGACGAGATCGGCCATTCCCAGCACGGCAACAACAACGCCTATTGCCAGGACAACGAGGTGACCTGGCTGGACTGGTCCGCGGCCAACCCCGAGCTTCTGGCCGCGACCAGCGAGATGATCCGGCTGCGCAAGGAACTGCGCCTGGCCGATGCGCGCTTTGCCGTGGCAGAGGGTCACGGGACCGGCGACCGGCCAGAGGTCGCCTGGCTGCATCCCGAAGGCCGGGCTATGGAGGAGGGCGATTGGCATGATGCCGGGCTGTCCTGCCTGGGATTCCGGCTGTGGCGGCCAGACGCGCCCGAGGTCCTGGCCTGGCTGAATTCCGGGGACGATTGCAGGGCAAGCCTGCCCGAAGGCGCGTGGCAGCTGCGCCTGTCCAGCTCGGCCGAGCCGGTAAGGGCTGAGGGCACGGTCAGCGGCGCGGCCCTTGTGCCCGGGCAGTCGGTCCTGGTCCTGACGCGTGATCCTGTTGATATCCCTGATGAAAGGAGCCCCTCAGATGCAGCATGACCCGATTTCCGCCCAGAGCATGGATTTCGCCGCGCTGGACAGTCTGGCCCATGCCCATATCCGCACGGTCGATGCGCTGGCGGGGTTCGAAAAGTTGGTGGACGAGGCCGAGCCCGAATTCCACGCCACCGCAGCGCGCTTCCGCAATCTGCACAAGGCCCATGCGGCAGTGCTGGCGAGGCTTCTGCAGCAGCACGGCCGGGCGCCGGACCCGGACGGGTCCTTCATGGCCGGGATCAACCGGCTGGTGGTGGCGACGCGGGCCTTCTTCGACGAGATCGACGCCGATGTAATGGACCAGGTCCGCAGCGGCGAGGAGCATGTGCTGGCGGCCTATCGTGACGCGGAAAGCGCGGTGCCCTTCCCGGTGGTCAAATCCTCGGTCGCGGCCTTGCGGATCGAGCTGGAGGCGCTTCTGGCCGAGACGCGGGACCTGGCCTAGCTGTCCAGCGCCGGGCGTGGTCGGCAAGCGCCCCGTGCGCGGCTGCACAGTGGCGGCGCGGGGGTGCGGAGTTGGCATGCGGCGCAGGATGGCCAGATAACAGGGGCAGCGAATTCCAACCCGAAGGATGCCCCAGATGGCCAAGCCCAAGATCGCAATCATCGTCTCGTCGACCCGCCCGACCCGGTTCGCCGATATCCCCACCGCCTGGATCAAGGCCCAGGCCGAGGCCCGGGGCGACATGGATGTCGAGGTGCTGGACCTGCGCGACTATCCGATGCCCTTCTTCGACGAGGTCGCCTCGAACGCCTGGGCGCCGACGCAGAACGAGGTCGCGGTGAAGTGGCAGAAGAAACTGGCCGAGTTCGACGGCTACATCTTCGTCGTGGCCGAATACAACCGCTCGATCACCGGCGCGCTCAAGAACGCGCTGGATCAGGCTTATGTCGAATGGGCGAAGAAGCCTGCCGGGATCGTGGCCTATGGCTCGGTCGGCGGCACCCGTGCGGCGGAACACCTGCGCCTGATCGCGGTCGAACTGCAGATGGTCCCGGTCCGCAACGGCGTGCACATCGGCGGCGGCGACTTCTTCAAGGTGCATCCGGGCTTTGGCGGCTCGGGCAACCTGGCCGATATCGAAGGGTCGATCGGCGCTTCGGCCACGGCGATGCTGGACGACATGGCCTGGTGGGCCAAGGCGACGATGGCGGCGCGGGGCTGAGTCCCGGCCATCGCATGTCAGTGACGCAACGGTCGGCGCATCCAGCGCCGGCCGTTTTCTTTTGGCCTCGACGATCGGCGCCCCGCAGAGGCTGCAGCCATCGGTTTGCGACGACCACCGCCACGACCAGCGCAAGTAAAGACATGGTCGGTCTCGGGCCGATTGGGCGGATCAGCGGAGGACCTGGCCGATCGCCCTCTGTAGGCCGCCAGCGGTGTTCAGGTGGGTAGAGGTCGGCATGGCGCAGGGTGTTGGTGATCCCGCCGACCGGCAAGGCGCTTGGCCCCATCCCGGGCGAGGACCGTTTCGGCCTGGCCCGGCTGGCCATGGTCCCGCGATGGTCCTGCCGGCCTCTTCCCCTCGGTCAAGCCGCCGAAGCTGACCGTCTCGGCCAACACCGCGCGGCGGAGCGGGGAAGTCCTCCCGTTCGTTCAGGAAAAACGCCCCGGACGTTTGGCCGACGGCCCGCGCCCCCCGCGTTCGGCCCGCGCCTTGGTCAGGGTCGCTTTCCAACCGGCCGTCCGGTCGCGGCCAGGCTGGCCAGAGCCAGCCCCGGCGCGTTCCCGGGTGCGGTCCCGCACTGCATCATCCCCCGACCTGCCGGAGGCGCCTGCCCTCGGCGTCGAAGTAAAGCGCGCGGTCACGGTCGAAATCCAGCCGGATCGCCTCGCCCGGGGTGAATTCCTGGTGGCCGAAAAGCCGCACGGTGACGGGCCCGAAGCGATCGGTCTGCAGGATCAGGTTTGTCTCACTGCCCAGCGTCTCGACATGGTCCACCGTGGCCGCCAGCCCGTCGCCCGTCCGGCTGACGCCGATATGCTCGGGCCGCGCGCCAAGGGTGCAGCCCGGTCGGCCCAGGATGGCGCCATCCAGGAAATTCATTTTGGGCGAACCGATGAAGCCCGCCACGAACTGGTTGTCGGGGTCGTGATACAGGTCCATCGGCCGCCCGACCTGCTCGATCCGGCCCTGGTTCATCACCACGATATGATCGGCCAGCGTCATCGCTTCGACCTGGTCATGGGTGACGTAAATCGTGGTCGTACCCAGTTTGCGGTGCAACTCGGCCAGTTCGATCCGCATATGGACCCGCAGCGCGGCATCCAGGTTCGACAAGGGCTCGTCGAAGAGGAACAGCTTCGGCCGCCGCGAGATCGCCCGCCCGATGGCCACCCGCTGCCGCTCGCCCCCCGACAGCTCTTGCGGCAGCCGGTCCAGAAGTGGCTCAAGGCCCAGGATCCCGGCCACGCGATGCACCTCGTCCCGGGTCGCGGCGCGCGACAGGCCCGCATGGCGCAGGCCGATGCCGAGGTTTCCCGCGACCGACAGATGCGGGTAAAGCGCATAGCCCTGGAAGACCATGGCGATATCGCGCTGCGCGGGGGCAACGGCGGTGACATCGATTCCCCCCAGCCGGATGCGACCGGCATCGGGGGCCAGCAGCCCGGCGATCATCCGCAAGAGGACCGACTTGCCGCAGCCCGAGGGGCCGACCAGGGCCCAGAACTCGCCCGAGCCGATGGCGAGGTCCATCCCGTGCAGCACCCTATGGCCCTGAAAGCTCTTGGTCAGACCGGCGATATCCAGCGATGCCATGCAGGGAAACCTTGTCCTTTTCCACGGTCTAGCCATCCCACCCGGATCACGCAACGTTCCGAAGGACGCGCGGCGCGCCAGGCGGCCGTGGGACAGCGCCTTTTCAGCCCCAGCCTGCGCCTGTTCTGCGTCGGGGGGCTGCTGCCCGAACGGGCGCTAATGCAATCATTTCCAGAACAAATTTCTGGCGACGCCCCGGCGGCGGTAAGCTCCGGGCAACGACTTAGAACCGCCAACAAGGGTGAAATGATGACCGAAGACATGCTGCACGTCATGGAATGGCACAACGGCGAGAAGGACTTCTCGCCCTTCTCCGATGCCGAGATGAAGCGCCGTCAGGACGATGTCCGCCGCTGGATGGCCGAGAACAACGTCGATGCGGCGCTGTTCACCAGCTACCACTGCATCAACTACTATTCCGGCTGGCTTTACTGCTATTTCGGCCGCAAGTACGGCATGGTCATCACCCAGGATGCGGCCACCACCATCTCGGCCGGGATCGACGGTGGCCAGCCCTGGCGGCGCAGCTTCGGCAACAACATCACCTACACGGACTGGCGGCGCGACAACTTCTACCGCGCGGTGCGCCAGCTGACCCCCGGCGTCAAGCGGCTGGGGATCGAGTTCGACCATGTCCACCTCGACTACCGCAAGGCGCTGGAAGCGGCCCTGCCGGGGGTGGAGTTCGTGGACATCGCCCAGCCCTCGATGTGGATGCGCTCGATCAAGTCGGCCGAGGAACACAAGCTGATCCGCGAAGGCGCGCGCATCTGCGACGTGGGCGGCTGGGCTGTGGCGGGCGCAGTCAAGGCGGGCGTGCCCGAGCATGAGGTCGCCATCGCCGGCACCAACGCGATGATCCGCGAGATCGCCAACTCCTTCCCCTTCGTGGAACTGATGGACACCTGGACCTGGTTCCAGTCGGGTATCAACACCGACGGCGCGCACAACCCGGTGACGAACAAGAAGGTGAAGTCGGGCGAGATCCTGTCGCTCAACACCTTCCCGATGATCTTCGGCTATTACACCGCGCTGGAGCGGACACTGTTCTGCGACCATGTCGATGACGCGTCCCTGGATATCTGGGAGAAGAACGTGGCCGTCCACCGCCGCGGCCTCGAACTCATCAAGCCCGGCGCCAAGTGTAACGAGATCGCGCTGGAGCTGAACGACATGTACCGCCAGTGGGACCTCTTGAAGTACCGCTCCTTCGGCTACGGTCATTCCTTCGGCGTCCTGTCGCACTACTACGGGCGTGAGGCCGGGGTGGAGCTGCGCGAGGATATCGAGACGGAACTGAAGCCGGGCATGGTCGTCTCGATGGAGCCGATGGTCATGCTGCCCGAAGGCGCCCCGGGTGCGGGTGGCTACCGCGAGCACGACATCCTGATCGTGACCGAGACCGGGGCCGAGAACATCACCGGCTTCCCGTTCGGCCCGGAACACAACATCATCAAGAACTGATCCCCGAAAGGATCCACGCCAAGGGAGGCCGGAGCGATCCGGCCTCCTTTTCGTTCGTGTCCCAGTCAGGAGAGGCAAAAGAAAAGGGGCCCCGAAGGGCCCCAGTCACTCTCCAGGGTGATTGCAAAGGCTTCAGCCGAACTCGGCCCGCAGCGCGCCGACGATGCCTGCGGTGCAGACCTCCAGCAGGATGTGGCCCTTCTCGACCGAGGCCTCCTTGGGCGAGGACAGTGTGCCCGAGCAGGGGGTCCATTCCGGCTTGACCGGGTAGACGTCATAGGGCGGGAAGGTCGCGGGCGGATGGTCCACTGCGCGGTCAAGGTGGACGTGTTCGGGGTGCAGCGCCAGCATCAGCGAGGTTTCCAGGACGCCACCATGCTCCACGTCCCAGCCGGGGAAGCCGCCGGGGTAGAGTTTCGCGATCGCCTCCTTGTGGACAAAGTCCCAGTAGGACAGCACGACGACCTTCAGATCGGTGATCCCGTCCCAGCGCAGCTCGCGCAGGGCCAGGTCGATGCCTTCGACGATGAACCAGGAATTCTCGAAATGCCCGTTCACCAGGCAGATCTTGCGCACGCCGTGGCGGGAGAATTCCTTGACCACGTCCTTCAGCGCCGCGACCAGCGTCGCCCCGTCCAGGCTGGTCGTGCCGGGCAGATGGTTGCCGCCGCCCGACTTCTGGTGCGACTTGTAGCCATAGGTGAAGGGCGGCGCCACCAGCGCGCCGATCTCCAGCGCGACGCGGCGGGCGAATTCGGTCGGCAGCAGCACGTCGACATGCAGCGGCATGTGATGACCGTGCTGCTCCATCGACCCGATCGGGATCAGGATCGGCGTCTGGCCGCCCTGCACGGCGGCGGCATAGTCTGGCCAGGTCAGTTCCGAGGCAAAGGCTGTGGGATGTTTCATCGGGTCATTCCTGCAAGGGATGCCCCAGAATTACGTTGCCGGGTCTGCATAAGAAAAATAGATTGTCGCAATCCCTCCATTGCCGCGGCAAATACATGGCGCTTCTCACCAACCTGCCGACCGATCTCTTGCGGACCTTCATCGCAGTGGTAGAGCTTGGCGGTCATTCCAGGGCCGGGACCGTCCTTGGCCGCAGTCAGCCGGCGATTTCCCTGCAGATCCGAAGGCTTGAGGAACTGGTCCGCACGCCGCTTCTCGCGCAAGAGGGCAGGGCGATCCACACCACCCCCGCCGGTGATGCGCTGCTGTCCTATGCGCGCGAGATGGTGCGGATCAATGATGAGGCGGTGCGCTACTTCCACCGCTCGGACATCGCGGGCGTCTTGCGGATCGGCCTGCCCACCGATTATGCCGTTGCCTTCCTGCAGAAGACGCTGACCGACTTCCGGCAGCAGAACCCCGAGGTGGACCTTGAAATCCACTGCGACCTCAGCCGCGAATTGCACCAGCACCTCCGCTCGGACGATCTGGATATCATCGTCGCCACCATGCCCACGGCCCGGATGCCCTATCTCTCGCGCGCCTGGGTCGAGCAGCCGATCTGGGCGGCGGCCGAGGGCTTGACCCTGTCCGCCGACCGGCCGATCCCGCTGGGGGCCCATCTGGAAGGCTGCGACTACCGCTCGCGCATGATCGAGGCGCTGGACGCGGCCGAACGGCGCTGGCGGATCGTCTACACCGGGCCCGGAATCTCGGGCCTGCAGAATGCGGTGCTGAACGGCTTCTGCATCACGGCGCTGACCCGGGCGACCATCCTGCCGGGGATGCGCGAGCTGACCGAGACGGACGGGCTTCCCGCACTGGAGCCCCTGCGCGTGGGCCTGTTCTACAAGCATCCCCGCCTGTCGCCGGCCGGGCTGCAACTGGTCAGCGACCTTGTGGCCAGCCTGGAAAGCGTGGGCTCTGGCGTCAAGCCGGTCTCGGCCTGACCCCAGCATAACGGGCGCTTATCACTGGATTTCAAGAACCGATTTTGAGGGACTGCAACATTCTCCTAACGTCGCGGCAAGAAGACCAACACAACGACGACAGGGAATGCCAAGATGACCAGGATCCATCCGATTGCGACCGGCCTGACCCGCCGCTCGCTGCTTGCCACGGGCGCCGCCGCGCTGGCCACGCCCATGCTGTCCCGCCGCGCCTTCGCGGCGCCGACCGAGCTGACCATGCTCGCCTGGTACGGCCATGCCGAGCCCGATATCGTTGCCGAGTTCGAGGCCGAGAACAACGTCAAGTTCGTGCCGAAATACTATACCGGCGGCGACAACATGCTGGGCCTTATCTCGCAGTCGCCCCCCGGCACCTTCGACGTGATCCTGTCCGACGCCGAATATGTCCAGGCCCTGAACGCCGCCGGCTATGTCGAGGAGCTGGACCCGGCCGACTATGCGCTGGACGACTACTTCCCCGAGTTCCAGCAGTTCCCCGGCAACTGGGCCGACGGCAAGCTCTTCTCGCTGGTCACCCGCTTCGGCTTCCTGGGCGTTGCCTACAACACCGATGCCCTGACCGAGGCCGAGGCCTCCAGCTACAACGTCTTCTGGGACCCGAAACTGACCGGCAAGGTCGGGCATTTCGACTGGCACCTGCCGAACCTCGGCCAGATGAGCCTTCTGAACGGCAATGCCGCCCCCTACGACATCGACGAAGCCGCCTGGGAGGCGGTGAAGGAAAAGACCATGACACTGCGGCCGCAGATCGGCGGCTTCTTCGACTATGGCGGCACCTTCTCGTCTTTGAACGACGGCCAGATGCTGGCCTTCTGCGGGATCGGCGACTGGATCACCGGCGTGCTGGAAAAGAACGGCGCCAAGGTGCGCTCAGTCATCCCCGAACAGGGCGGGCTGCAGTGGTCGGAGTGCTTCTCGATCGGCAAGGGCTCGGCCAAGGCGGACCTTGCGAAGAAGTGGATCCAGTACATCACCTCGGCCAAGGGGCAGGCGAAATCGGCGCAGATGGCGGCCTATCCGGCGCTGATCCCCAATGCAAAGGGCTGGGAGGTCCTGCAGGCCGAGAACCCGGACGAGGCCAAGCGCCAGGGCATGACCAAGGATGCGGGCAACGCGATGGACATGATCCGCGCGGGCCGTATCAAGTTCCGCGAATGGCCGATCCAGCAGGATCTGGAGACCTGGAACGACTTCTGGTCCGAATACAAGGGCGCCTGAGGCTTCAGACCCCAAAGCCCTGCCCCGTGGGCCGGCGGTTCTCCCCCCGCCGGTCCGCCCCCACCCCAGAAAGCGGCTGCCGATGCGACGCTCGATTTCCCTTTATGGCCTGACCTTCTCGCTGCCGCTGCTGATCTGGCAGGTCCTGTTCTTCGTCTTCCCGCTGGTCTTCCTGGTCGCGCTGTCCTTCTGGACGGTGAAGAATTTCGTGATGTCACCGGATTTCGACACGGTGAACTGGACCACGATGTACGGCCGAGCGGTCTTCTGGCAGGCCTATGGCACGACGCTGGCTCTGGCCGCCGCGGCTTCGGTCCTGACCAGCGTGCTGGCCTTCCCGGCGGCCTATGCCATTGCCTTCAAACTGTCCGACACCGCCCGGCGCTGGGCGATCTTCCTGATGGTGATCCCCTTCTTCACCAGCTACCTGGTCCGAGTCTATTCCTGGCAGATATTCCTGTCCGACAACGGGATCATCAATGTCCTGCTCGGCTGGATCGGCCTTGGCCCCTTCCCGATGCTGAACACCGTGGGCGCCACGATGATCGGCTATCTGACGCTGGCCTTCCCCCTGGTCGTCCTCCTGCAGCTTTTCAGCCTGGCCTTCATCGACCGCACCCTGATCGAGGCCGCGCACAACATGCGCTGCGGCCGCCTGCGCACCGTGTTCGAGGTCATCATCCCCTCGGCCCGCACGGGCCTGGTGATCGCCGCGCTGTTCTGCTTCATTCTGTCCTTCGGCGATTTCGTCAGCCCGGTCTACCTGGGCGGCGGAGACCCGACGACCTTGTCGATCCTGATTACCGACACCACCAAATCCGGCCAGCAATGGCCCCGCGCCGCCGTGATCGCGCTGACCATGATCGGCACGCTTCTGGTCGTGGCCTTCGCCGCGGTGAAATTCGCCTACAAGGGGAAGTCGAAATGAGCGGCGCTGCCGACATGAACCGCAACCGGGCCGTCGACTGGGCGCTGATGGTCTACATCGTCCTGGCCTATGCCTTCGTCTTCGCGCCCATCGCGGCCAGCTTCGTCTTTTCGTTCAACTCGGACCGCTTCCCCTCGATCCCGCTGGGAGAGTTCTCCCTGGACTGGTACCGTGCTGTCGGCACCGACCCGCTGGTCTGGGAAGGCGCGCGGAACACGCTGGTCGTGGGCGTGATCGTCGGCATCGTCTCGACCGCATTGGGCTTCGGCGCGGCCTATACCGACTTTCGCTACAAGTTCGCGGGCAAGCAGGTCTATCTGGCCCTTGCGCTGCTGCCGCCGACGATCCCGGTGATCATCCTCGGCCTTGCCATGCTGGCCTACCTCTCCCGCATCAACCTGTCGGGCAATGCGCTGTCGGTCATCATCTCCCACGTCGTCGTCTGCGCCCCCTTCGCCATGGCGATCATCCGCCTGCGCCTGAGCCAGATGGACCCCGCGCTGGAGCCCGCGGCCTGGAACCTTGGCGCGTCGGAGTGGATGGCCATGCGCCATGTGATTGTCCCTTTCTGCGCCCCGGCGATCCTTGGCGCCTTGTTCATCACCATGGCCGTCTCCTTCGACGAATTCGCCGTCGCCTGGTTCGTCTCGGGCCTGAACGAGACGCTGCCCGTCAAGGTCCTGGGCTTCCTGCAAGGCCAGGTCAGCCCGCGCATCAACGCGATCGGCACCTTCGTCTTCATCCTCTCCATGACGCTTGTGATCCTGGCCCAGCTTCTGCTGTCAGGCCGCAGCGCCAGCACCGCTGAAAAGGAGTAAACCCAATGAGCCGCGATACCCTGGTTTCCTTCGAAGGCGTGGTGAAACGGTTCGGCAGCTTCGTCGCGGTCAAGAAGCTCGACTTCGAGATCAGGAAGGGCGAGTTCCTGGCGATCATGGGCTCCTCCGGCTGCGGCAAGACCACGACGCTGCGGATGCTGGCGGGACTCGAGGCGCCCACCGAAGGCGTGATCCGCCTGTCCGGCAAGCCGATCAACGACCTGCCGACCTGGAGCCGGGACACGCCCATGGTCTGGCAAAGCCTCGCGCTCTTCCCGTTTCTCAACGTCCGTGAGAATGTGGAATTCGCGCTGAAGATGCGGGGCGTGGGCAAGGCCAAACGCCGACGCCGGGCGGAACACTGGCTGGACCGGATGCAGATCGGCGAATTCGCCGAGCGCAACATCTCGCAGCTTTCCGGCGGCCAACGGCAGCGGGTGGCGCTGGCGCGTTCGCTGGTGGTGGAACCGGAAATCCTGCTTCTTGACGAACCGCTCTCGGCGCTGGATGCGGCGCTGAAGGTGCGGATGCAGTCGGTCCTCAAGACCCTCCAGCGCGAGACGGGGATCACCTTCGTCTATGTCACCCACAGCCAGTCCGAGGCCTTTTCCATGGCCGACCGCGTGGTGATCATGAGCCGCGGCCAGATCGAACAGATCGGCACGCCGCAGGAAATCTACCGCACCCCGCGCACCCGCTTTGTCGCGGATTTCCTGGGCTCCTCGAACCTCTTTTCCGGCAAGGTCCGCTCGGGCGCGGGCGGGCTGGAGCTGGACAGCCCCCTTGGTCCCCTGCGTCTGGCCGCCAGTGCCGCGCCGGGCGAGACGGCGACGATCACCGTCCTTGACACCAAGACCCATCTCAGCCTCGCGCCCCCGGCCGGGAACGTGAACTCGGTTCCGGTCAAGGTGATCGGCGAGGAATTCGTCGGCGCGACGGCGACCGTCTATCTTGAGACCGCCCAAGGCCAGGAAATCCGCGTGCAGAAGGGACATGACGAGCTTGCGGACCTGCCCCTCGGCATCGGCCAGCCGCTTTTCGCCTGGTGGAACCCGCAGGACGCCCATCTTGTCGCCGAAGCCTGACCTGCCGCCGCCCATGGCCCAGCCGTTCCTCACCGGCCGCCTTGGCCCCTCGATCACCGCGCTTGCGTCGGATACCGCAATGAGCATTGTTTTCCTGCAGTCCGGCGGCCTGTCGCCAGGGCAGATCGACCAGGTTCCGCTGCCCCGGCCCATGTCCGCCTTGCGGCGCTGGATCGCGGCGGTTAGGGGATTGCGACCGGCGCAGCGCCGGATCGGCCACTGAACGGGGGGCGACATGACCTTGCACCTTGAGGAAGCGCGCTTGAACGGCTCCCGCGCGGTCATCCCCCGCGGCGTTGCGCATTTCCGCCTTCCGGGCCCGGCCACCACGCGCGAATTCGCCTTCCTCGCGCTGCCCCGCTTCACCCTTCTCGCCTTCTCCTCGGCGATCGAACCCCTGCGGATCGCCAACCAGCTGACCCAGCAGCCGCTTTACCGCTGGAGCCTGGTCAGCATGGACGGCAAGCCCGTCGAAAGCTCGGCCGGGGTGCGGATCGAGGTCGACCACAGCCTCGTGCCGCTCGTCCGGGATACCACGGTCGTCGTCTGCTCCGGCACCGATGCCTCGCATGCCGCCGACCGCGGTGTGCTGAACTGGCTGCGCAACCATGCGCGGCAGGGCGGGGGGATCGGCGCGATCTGCACCGGCGCCTATACGCTGGCCCGCGCGGGCCTTCTGGGCGAGGACGCGCCTGCCGTGCATTGGGAAAACCAGCCCGCTTTCCGCGAACTGTACGATGTCGAGCCGCTGCAGCAGCTTTATGTCATCGGCAAGAAGCATTTTTCCTGCGCCGGGGGAGAGGCCGGCGTCGACATGATGCTGGCGCTGATCAGCCGCGACCACGGGCAAAAGCTGGCGGATGCCGTGGCCGAGATGTGCCTGCACGCCCGCCGCCGCGATGCCGCCGTGGCGCAGAAGACGGTCTATCCTTCGGCCATGGGCACCCGGCATCCGGGGGTGGTGCGGGTCATCGCGGCGATGAAAGCGAACATCGCCACCCCCCTTGGGCAAGAGGAACTGGCCGAAATCTTCGGCCGGACGCCGCGCCATCTGGAGCGTGTGTTCAAGGCGGTGATGCAGGAGACGCCGAAAAGCTACTATCTCGGCCTGCGCCTGCAAGAGGCCCGCAATCTGCTTAGCGACACGACGCTGTCGATCCTGGAAATCGCCATTGCGACGGGGTTCAATTCCCGCGCGAGCTTCTCCAAGGCCTACAAGAGTCGCTTCGGCACCAGCCCGTCCCTGTTGCGCTAGTCCCAAAGTCGACGGCAGGCAGGGAGACCCTCGCCTGCTGTAGCTGCGTCTGAAAGGCCCGGCGGCATTGTCCCGCCGGGCTTGTCTTTGGCTGTAACCGTCCGGCTCAGGGCGCCGGGGGCGGCGGGGCTCGACACCAGCGTCGTCGTCGTCGACCTCGGCACCCGGCGTCGGTGAGGAGTTGGATCTTGATCCAGCCCGCCGAGGTCCGGCGTTCCGATCGCACTGACGCGCAGCGCCGGACTGGGCGCCGCCTGCACCGCGCCGCGCAGCCAGAACCGAGCCACCAGCGGCCGACCCTCGGCATGGGCAGCCGCGACCAGCCTCGTCAGCGCGGCAAAGCATTCGACATGCAATCCGGCAGCATCCAGCGCCCGGGCCGCAAAGCGCCGCGCCGCCGCGGGATCGCTCCTCGGCCTCGTCCCGGCGTCCGGCCTCGGCCATCGCCACACGTGCGCTGCGCGGGTCCGTCGCCTGCGCCGATGCGGGCAGGGGCGGCCCCACGGCAAGCCGCATGTCCGGCTCAACACAATCTCCACTTCTTTCGCCAAGACTGCAGACCCAAGGCGCCGCCTGCAGAAGGACCCAGATTGATGCCATCAGATTTGCCACCATCCGATCTGTCGCTGCCACGGGCCCGAAGCCGTGGTCTGGTCCTTGCCGTCGCCGTGTTCAGCGTCTTCTCGAACCTCCTCTTACTCACGGGTCCGCTGTTCATGCTGCAGGTCTATGACCGCGTCCTCGTCGCGCGATCCGAAGAGACGCTGATCGCCCTGTCGGTGCTTGTGGTGCTGCTCTACGGCATCTACGGCCTGCTGGAGTTCGCCCGCAGCCGCGTCATGGCCCGCGTCGGGATCCGGCTGCACCACACCTTTTCCGAACGCGTGTTCGCCGCCTCGGTGGAACGCGCCGCCCTGCGGCGGACCGAAAAGGGCGCGGGCGCAAACCAGGATCTTGACGCCGTGCGCGGCATCTTCGCCGCACCCGTGCTGCTGGCCCTGTTCGACCTGCCCTGGGCGCCGCTCTTCGCGGCGGCGGTGTTCGTGTTCCACCCGGTGCTGGGCTGGCTGGCCCTGGGCGGGGGCGCGCTGCTGATCGGCGTAACCCTGCTGAACCAGCGCATCACCGCCCGCCGCCTGACCGAATCGCAGCGCGCGACGCTTGCCGCCCAGCACTTCGCCCGCCAGGCGGATGAAGGGTCCGATTACCTCTGGGCGCAGGGCATGATGCCGGCGATGACCCGGCGTTGGACGCGGATCCAGGCCGAAGGGCTGGACTCCTCGGTCAACGCGGCGGATTGGACCGGGGCCTTCGGCGCCTTCTCCAAGGCGTTCCGGCTGTTCCTGCAATCGGCGATCCTTGCCGTCGGGGCCTGGCTGGTGCTGCGCAACGAGATGACCGCCGGCGCCATGATCGCTGCCTCGATCCTGCTGGGCCGCGCCCTGGCGCCGGTGGACCAGGTCCTGGGCCAGTGGCCCATGCTGCAGCGGGCCCGCAGCGGCTGGCGTTCGCTGTCCGCCTTCCTGGCCGATGTGCCGGTACGACCCGCCCCGACCGAGCTTCCCGTCCCCGCCGCGCGGCTGTCCGTGCGGGGGGTGACTGTCAGCGCCCGGCGCGGCGACCGGCCGGTGCTGGCCGGCATATCCTTCGACCTGAACCCTGGCGAGGCGCTGGGCGTGATCGGCAAAAGCGGCTCGGGCAAGACCACGCTGGCGCGGCTGCTGATGGGGCTGGTGCAGCCTGCCGTCGGAGAAGTCCGGCTGGACGGCGCGCGGCTGGACCACTACGGCCCCGAGCGGCTCGGCCATCTGATCGGCTACCTGCCCCAGGAGGTGGGTCTGTTCGACGGGACCGTGGCGGAGAACATCGCCCGGATGGATCCCGAACCGGATGCGGACCGCGTGGTCGCCGCCGCCCGGGCCGCGCATGTACATGACATCATCCTGCACCTGCCCGACGGCTATGACACCCTGCTGCGCTCGGGCGATGCCCTGCTGTCCGGCGGTCAGCGCCAGCGCGTGGGTCTGGCGCGGGCGATCTACGACGATCCGCAGGTCCTGGTGCTTGACGAACCGAACTCGGCCCTCGATGCCGACGGATCCGAGGCGCTGAACGAAGTGGTGGCCAGGATGAAGGCTGCCGGAAAGGCCGTGGTGATCATGACGCACCGGCCAACCGCCATTGCCGCCTGCGACCGCCTGATGGTCGTCGAGGGCGGTCGCATCCTGGCCAATGGCCCCCGGGACGAGGTGATCCGCGCCCTGCTGAAGAACGCGCGCGATGTGCAACGCGCCCTGTCCACCAGCGAACCCGCGGCCGGCCCCGCAAAACAGGAAGATCCGAGATGACCGACATTCCCCGTCTTGCCCGCGCGCGCCTGCCCCTGGTCATCGGCCTTTCGGCGATCGTGCTTCTGGTCGGTGGCCTTGGCGTCTGGGGCACGGCCACCCGCATCGCCGGGGCCGTGGTGGCGCGCGGCAGCGTCACGCTGGAAAGCGACCGCCAGGTCGTCCAGCATCCCGATGGCGGCGTGGTCGGTGAAATCCTTGCGCGCAACGGCGACCGCGTTGCGGCGGGCGATGTGCTGGTGCGGCTGGACGGTACCTTCCTGCGTACGGAACTGGTGATCGTGCAGCGGCAGCTGATGGAAATCTACGCCCGCCGCAAGCGGCTCGAGGCCGAGCGCGACGATGCCGAGGCCCCCGATTACTCTGACCTGCCGACCTATTCGCTTCTGCCGCCCGAGGCCGTGGCGGAACAGACCGCGGGCCAGACCAGCCTGTTCGAGGCCCGCCGCACCTCGATCGCCCAGACGGCCCGGCAGTTGCGTGAACAGCAGGCCCAGATCGAACGGCAGATCGAAGGCTATACCGCGCAGCGCGACTCGCTCGACCGGCAGCTTGCGCTGATCGCGGCCGAACTGGCTGACGTGCAGAACCTGTTCGACCGCGGGCTGATCGAATCCTCCCGCCTTCTGGTCCTGCAGCGCGAAGAGGCCCAGCTTGTTGGCGAGATCGGGCGCCTGAACGCTCTGGTGGCCGAGGCCCGCGCCCGCATCTCGGGGCTGGAGATCGAGATCCTCCGCCTGTCGGACACCCGGCGCGAGACCGCCATCGCCGAATTGCGCGACCTGCAATATGCCGAGATCTCGGTCGAAGAGCGCAACATCTCGCTGACCGAACAGCTGGCGCGGCTGGATGTGCGCGCGCCGGTGGATGGCACGGTCTTCGGCTCCCGCGTCTTTGCCGTCCAGTCGGTCGTCCAGGCGGCCGAGCCCATGATGTTCCTGGTCCCCGGCGAACAGCCCCTGCGGGTGTCGGCCCGAATCGACCCTGTGGATGTCGACCAGGTCCATGCTGGGCAGGCCGTGTCGCTGCAATTCACCTCGTTCAACCGCCGGACCACGCCCGAAGTGCCGGGCGAGGTGCTGTTCGTCTCGCCCGATGTCCAGACTGACGAGGCCAGCGGGACCACCTTCTACGAGGCGATCATCATCCCCGACCCTGACGCCGTCGCGGAACTGGACGACCTGCGGCTGATGCCGGGGATGCCGGTCGAGACCTTCCTGCGCACCGACGATCGCACCCCGCTGTCCTATCTCGTGCAGCCGCTGGCCGTGTATTTCCAGCGCGCCTTCCGCGAGGAGTGACGCCGCCACGGGCCGGCTCCCCGCCGACTGTCGCCATCGCTGCTGGGGGTAAATTCCACCGCCCGGATGTCAGACCTGGCAGTGTCCATGGCCAGATGGACC
>JBKHWC010000006.1:0-78333 GCA_046569765.1 Alphaproteobacteria bacterium
TACCAGTCGCTTTCGACCTGCGGCCCCTCGGCGACCGAGAACCCCATGTCGGCAAAGATCGCCGTCAGCTCTTCCATGACCTGACTGACCGGATGCACCGTCCCCCGCGGCCGCGGACGTCCCGGCAGGGTCACGTCCAGCCACTCGGTCTTCAGCCGCTCATCCAAGGCCGCGTCGGCCATCGCGGTCTTCCGCGCCCGCAGGGCCGCGTCGATTTCGTCCTTCAAGGCGTTCAGGCTGGCCCCCGCGGCCTTCCGCGCCTCGGGGTCCATCTTCCCCAGGCCCGCCATCAGGGCCGAAATCTCGCCCTTCTTGCCCAGCGCGCCCACGCGGACCTCTTCCAGCCCGGCCTCATCCGCCGCACCGGCCACCGCCGCCAGATACTTGGCCTTGAGCGTGTCGATCCCGTCCATCGCGCCTCTCCTGGGGAAACCGCCCCTCTGCTACTGGCGAAGGCCCCGCAATGCAAGGTTCAGAAAATCGACCGCCGCCCCCGCACCTCCAGCATCCGGCGCGAGCGGCCGACCTGCCCGTTCTGCGCCGTCAGCGCGACAGGAGCCTCTTTCAGCCGTTTCTCGATCACGACCAGGCTGTCGTAAAAGCGGATGCCGCCGATCTCGCGCGCTAGCGGATGCAGCGGGAAGCCCGCGTCATCCTCGGTGTACCAGGAATGCATCCGGTCGATCAGGTCCTTGGCGAACTCGATGAAACTCGCGGGCTCGCGGAACCCGCCGCCAAAGCCGGGCCAGTAGCTCGTGTGGACGTCCTCGACGATATACAGGCCCCGGTCGGCCAGACGCGGCCAGAGATGCCGGAAGCTGGTGATCTGCTGGTGCATCTTGTGGCCGCCATCGTCGACGATCAGGTCGAACGGCCCATGCGACTGGGCCACCCGGTCCAGGAATTCCGGGTGCGCCTGGTCGCCGATCTCTACCGTCGTTCCCGGCAGGGCCAGTTCCCGGCAGGCCGGGTCGATGTCCAGGAACACCAGCCGTGCGCCCGCGCCCAGGAATCCCTGCCACATCGGGATTGACCCACCCTTGTAGACGCCGATCTCCAGAAAGCTGATGTCGCGGCCCAGCCAGGGGGCCAGCAACTCGTCGTAGAGTTCCAGGTAATGCTCCATCTTGAAGAGCATCCGGTTTCCACTGCGGTTCGGGTAGTCTCGGAAATAGGTGCAAGTCATGATGCCCCCCTGTCCAGCGCACCTTCGCGGCTTCGGCTTCCAAGGTCCAGCCTCAGCGCGGGAGGGCTGTCGCGTCGTAAAGGGCGGCGTGATCTGCAGTGGGCGGAATCGGGCGGATGACGTCGATCAGGACACCATCGGGCCCCGCGACGATGAAGTGGCGCTGGCCGAAATCCTCGTCGCGCAGCGGCAGTACGATGGACAGATCGGCGCGGGACAGGCGGGCATATTCGGCATCCACATCTTCTACCTCAAAGTTCAGGAGGATCCCACCAGTCCACCCGCGGCCGGCGGCCGGGATGGTGTGATGGTCCCGGTCAACCAGCGCATGGTTCAGCTCAGGGCCGCTTTTGGATTGCAGATGAACGTACCAGTCCGCGGCGTAAACGGCGTGAAAGCCGAAATTGGTCTGATAGAAGGCAGCGGCTGTCGGCACATCAGCGGATAGAAGAACGGGATAGAAGCTAGTCGTTTGCATGGGCGCGCCCGTGTCGTATGAGGAGATACAGGATGCAGGTAAGTTAACATACAGGCAGTATGTATGCAAGAAATCCGTAGATCGCAAAAGGAACGCAGCGATGCCATGCGAGCGGCACTGATTTCGGCCGGTCGCGATCTCTTCGTGCGCAAAGGCTTTGCCGCCACAGGTACCCCGGACATCGCGGCTGCGGCCCAGGTCACGAGAGGCGCGCTCTACCACCACTTCGCAGACAAGGAGGACTTGTTTGCCGCCGTCGTGCAGGCCGAAGCGCAGGCCATTGCTGACGAGATCGAGGCCAGCGGTTCGATCGGACTGACGCCCCGCGAAACCTTGATCCAGGGGGGCGAGGCGTTTCTGGCGGCGATGCGGACACCGGGGCGGGCACGCCTGATGCTGGTCGAGGCGCCCGCTATCCTGGGGGCCGAACGACTGGCACAGATCGACGCGGCCACGGGGGGCCGAACCCTGGAAGAGGCACTGCGCGCAGCAGGGATCGAGGCACCGGCGCCGCTGGCCGCTCTGCTGTCAGCCGCTTACGATCGCGCCGCGCTGGCCATCGCGCAGGGCGACCCGCCTGGCCCATGGCGGGTGGCCCTGAACCGCCTGGTTCGGGGGGCGGTCGGATGATCTCCCGGCAGTTCAACAAAAGCGATGCCCAGTCCGAGGCAGTCTATTCCGACTGCGAACGCTACCGCTTCCTGCTGACCCGCACCTGGGGCAGCGGTCCGCGCATCCTGTTCGTCATGCTCAACCCCTCGACCGCGACAGAAGTGCAGAACGATCCCACGGTCGAACGCTGCGAGCGTCGGGCGCGGGCCCTGGGTTTTGGCGCCTTCCGCGTCACCAACATCTTCGCCTGGCGGGCCACCGATCCCAAGGCAATGCGTGCGGCTGCGGACCCCGTGGGTCAAGGCAACGACCAGGCGATCCTGGACAGCCTGGCCTGGGCGGACACGGTGGTCTGCGCCTGGGGAAACCATGGCCTTCACCTGGGTCGCGGAGCCGAAGTCGAGGCGATGCTCCGCTCGGCGGGCGCGCGGCTCCACCACCTCGGCCTTACGGGCCAGGGGCAGCCGACGCACCCGCTGTACATCGGTTATGACAGGCAACCGCAACCCTGGTAGCCGTCAGACCGCGTTGGAAAGCAGACGGATATCGGCTGGATCGACCGGGCTGCCGCGGACCACGGCCACTGCCTGGCCGTCCAGGAGTATGGTGCTGGTACCGCCATCGGCACTGACCTTGACCGTCAGCTGCGGATCGGGGTGATGTGAGCTGTCATACATTACGACCAGTTGATCCTCGTCCGCGTTGTAGTCGCCGATTTCCGGCGCCGCGCCATGGGTCACGGTCTCGCTGATCTGGAAGTTATCCGCCCCCTCGCCCCCCGTGGCGATATCGGCAGCGCCAAGCATGATCGTGTCGTTTCCGACATCCCCGTTCAAGAAATCCATCTCGAAATCATCGACCGCGCCGGACATACCGGCCAGCCAGTCATTCCCGGACCCGCCGTCCAGAATGTCCTCGCCTCGGCCGCCGAGAATAACGTCGCCGTCGTCACCGCCGGCCAGCCAGTCTTTTCCCGCGCCACCTTCCAGCAGATCGTTGCCCGCCCCGCCAAGCAGTGTGTCGTCGCCCGCGTCTCCGAAGATTTGATCTGACCCCATGCCCCCGGTCAGCGAGTCATTGCCGTCGCCGCCGTTCAGGTAGTCGTCGCCATCCTGGCCATCCAGACTGTCGTTACCTTCGCCTCCGTAGACCGAATCTTCACCCCTGCCGGCCCAGACCGCATCACGGCCGCTGCCTGCGTGGATCAGGTCATTGCCGTCCCGGCCATCGATCAGGTCACCGCCACCTTGGGCAGAGATGAAATCATCGCCCTCACCACCGGACAGGACCTCATCAGCGTTCGACCCCGACAGCTCGCGCCCCGGTTCGATGGCCCTGACCTCGTCGTTGGATTGCGGTGTCGTAGCTTGCTCATTGTCCGTGAGGTCCAGATGCCCCCCAACCTCATCGGACTGGTCGCCCCCCGGCTCGTGGTCATCGTCGGCCTCGGATTGGCCGGAAAGCGCGGCATCGGCCACCACACCAGCCGCCAATATGCCCAGGATCCCAAGAATGGTCAGCACAACATCACCCCTAACAGTCCACCGGAAAACCTTAACCAAGAACCGGCTAAGCTGTTGTTCCCAATGCGAACACTCCCAGTGGAACCCTTACCACGATTCTGCTGTTCCCGATACGTCCAACGCCCGGTCGGCCCCGGGAATCTCGACTCTGCGTTAATCCGGCCTTACCGAGGCAACAGGCTTTCCTTTGTCGGCGAATCCGACTATACGCGCGCATCCGCCTTGGGGCGGACCCCTCCAAGGGCCTTGCTGGACGACATCCCGGCTTGCGCCATCACCTTAGCCAAGGAGACCCCGATGTCGATTACCGTCGAAGAAAAAGCCCGCCTGATCAAGGAATACGCGACCAAGGAAGGCGACACCGGCTCGCCGGAAGTCCAGGTTGCGATCCTCTCCTCGCGCATCGCCACCCTGACCGAGCACTTCAAGGGCCACAAGAACGACAACCACTCGCGTCGTGGCCTGCTGATGCTGGTCGCCCAGCGCCGCAAGCTGCTGGACTACCTGAAGAAAACCGATGAGGGCCGCTATACCACCCTCATCACCCGCCTGGGCCTGCGCCGCTAAGCCCATCGGCATCGAATCGGAACGCCCGCGCCCTTCCGCGCGGGCGTTCTGCTTTTCCAAACCTTGAGAAGCCCCGCGCCCCCGGCCATATTGGGCAAAACGGAGGGGCTTGATGGCAGACGACAGATTTCCCGGCTGGCACGGCACAACGATCCTTGCGGTCCGCCGCGGGGGCGAAGTGGTGGTCGCCGGAGACGGCCAAGTCTCGCTGGGCCAGACTGTGATCAAGGGCACCGCGCGCAAGGTGCGCCGCTTGAACCCCGGCGGGCACCCGGTCGTCTGCGGTTTCGCCGGATCCACCGCCGATGCCTTCACCCTGCTCGACCGGCTGGAAAAGAAGCTGGAGGCCGCGCCCGGCCAGCTGGCCCGCGCCTGCGTCGATCTGGCCAAGGACTGGCGCATGGACAAGTACCTGCGCAACCTGGAAGCCATGCTGATCGTCACCGACGGCGAGGCGCTTTTCGTGATCACCGGCGCGGGCGACGTGCTGGAGCCGGAACATGACGTGGCCGCCATCGGCTCGGGCGGGAACTTCGCCCTCGCCGCCGCTCGGGGCCTGATGCTTACCGACCTTCCGGCCGAGGCCGTCGCCCGCCAGGCCATGGCCATCGCTGCCGACATC
The DNA here is from genome assembly GCA_046569765.1 of Alphaproteobacteria bacterium. Classification (GTDB taxonomy): domain Bacteria; phylum Pseudomonadota; class Alphaproteobacteria; order Rhodobacterales; family Rhodobacteraceae; genus Tabrizicola. Next base: position 4,989 of record JBKHWC010000006.1, read on the forward strand.
TGCGTCTACACCAACGGCAACCTCACCGTGGAGACGATCCGCAAATGACGCTCGAGGATCTGCGCGCCGCCGTCGCCGCCGGCATCCTGACCGAGGCGCAGGCGGCCTCTCTCACCGCGCTGGCCAACAGCCGCAACGGCCGCCGGGCCGCCCTTCCGGCTGAGGACGAGCCGTTCGAGTTCTTCCGTGGCTTCTCGGAGATCTTCATCTCGATCGGCCTGGTGATCCTGCTTTCGGGCGTCACGGCCCTTCTTGCTGCCTTTGGCGGCTTTGCGCTGCTGACACTGGTCCCGCTTGCCTCGGCCGGGATTGCCTGGTGGTGGGCGACCTACTTCACCCTGAGGCGGCGGATGACGCTGCCGTCCATGGTCCTGGCCTCGGCCTATGGTGCGGGGATCCTGATCTTCGCCTTCACGATCCTTGCCCGCGGCGGCATGGACGAGCGCGGGGTCGCCATTATCGGCTTCCTTCTTGCGGCGGCGGGCATGGTCTTGTGGTACCGCCGCTTCCGCCTGCCCTTCGCGGCCTTCCTGACCGGCGGGGCGGTGCTGGGCGCGGTCTATTCGATCACGGCCTCGGCCTCGAATGTGGTTGGCCTGATCGGCGGCGGGGGATATCGGGCGTTCTTCGACCTGGGCGAAAGCCCGGCCTTCGCCACCGCCACGCTGCTGTTCGGGATCGGCGCCTTCCTGGTGGGCATGTGGTTCGACACCCGCGATCCGCACCGCCTGGGCCGCCATTCCGCCACCGCCTTCTGGTGCCACCTTCTGGCCGCCCCGGCGCTGGTCAACACTGTCGCCATCACGCTGATGAATGGCGGCGGGATCGGCCTGCTTGCCGTCGCGCTGGTGCTGATTACCGTTCTTGCGCTGATCATCGACCGCCGCAGCTTCCTGACCGCCGCCATCGCCTATATCGCCACCGTGATCGCCTGGGTGATGGGCGAAGGCGACGGGACCGAGTGGATCTTCATCCTTCTGCTTCTGGGCGGCTTCATCACCGCCATCGGCACCTGGTGGGTGCAACTGCGCGCTGCGCTGATGCGCGCCCTGCCCGATTTTCCGGGCAAGGCCTCCCTCCCCCCTTACGGATCGACCGAATGACCGACCTGACCCCCCGCGAGATCGTCTCGGAGCTTGACCGTTTCATCATCGGCCAGAAGGACGCCAAGCGCGCCGTGGCCGTCGCCCTGCGCAACCGCTGGCGGCGCAAGCGGCTGGGCGACGACCTGCGGGATGAGGTCTATCCGAAGAACATCCTGATGATCGGCCCGACCGGCGTCGGCAAGACCGAGATCAGCCGCCGCCTTGCCAAGCTGGCGAAAGCGCCGTTCCTCAAGGTCGAGGCGACCAAGTTCACCGAGGTCGGCTATGTCGGCCGCGACGTGGATTCCATCGTGCGCGATCTGGTTGACGTCGCGATCAACGACACCCGCGCCGCGATGCGCGAAGATGTCAAGGCCCGCGCCCATAAGGCCGCCGAGGATCGGGTGATCGAGGCGCTGGCCGGCAAGGACGCCCGCGAGCAGACTCGCGAGATGTTCCGGGCCAAGCTGAAGCGCGGCGAACTCGACTCCACGATGATCGAGATTGACGTGGCCGACGCTGCCGCTCCGATGCCGCTGGGCTTCGGAATGCCCGGCATGGAACAGCAGATGCAGGGCTTGCAGGACCTGTTCAAGGCCTTCGGCGGCCGCACCTCGCGCAAGCGGATGACCGTGGCGCAAAGCTATGACGTGCTGATCGGGCAAGAGGCCGACAAGCTGCTGGACGACGAAGTCGTCCGCACCGCCGCGCTGGAGGCCGTGCAGGAAAACGGCATCGTCTTCCTGGACGAGATCGACAAGATCTGCGCCCGCTCTGACGCGCGCGGGGCCGATGTCAGCCGCGAGGGGGTCCAGCGCGACCTCCTGCCCTTGATCGAAGGGACAACCGTTTCCACCAAGCACGGCCCGGTGAAAACCGACCATATCCTGTTCATCGCATCGGGCGCCTTCCACACCGCCAAGCCTTCGGATCTTCTGCCCGAACTCCAGGGCCGCCTGCCGATCCGGGTGGAGCTTGCCCCACTGACCGAGGAGGATTTCGTACGCATCCTGACCGAGACGGACAACGCGTTGACCCGGCAGTACAAGGCTCTGATGGCGACCGAGGATGTGCAGGTCACCTTCACCCCCGACGGAATCGCCGCACTCGCCCGTATCGCCGCCGAGGTGAACCGGAGTGTCGAAAACATCGGCGCCCGCCGTCTTTACACCGTGATGGAGCGGGTGTTCGAGGAGCTCAGTTTCCACGCCCCAGACCGTTCCGGCCAGTCGGTGACGGTGGACGCGGGGTTCGTCGAGACGAACATCGGCTCGCTCGCGCGGTCAGCAGACATCTCGCGCTACGTCCTCTGACCAGAGGCCGGCGCCCAGCCCCGAGACCCTGCGTGGATCTTCTCAGGGTGCACCCACGCTGGCGGCGTAGAAGGGGCGTTGTTGCAGAACTCTGACCGTCGTGGATTCACAGCGTGAATCCATGCGGTTAGACGGTCCGCATGAGCAAGCCATCACCCGCCCGCTATCGCACGACGAACTGGTCCAGCTACACGGCGTCGCTACGCAAGCGCGGGTCGCTGCTCATCTGGCTGGACAAGGAGATGACCTGGCTCGCATCGCATGACGGCAAGCCCGGTCGCCCTGCGGTGTTCTCGGATGCGGCGTTCCAGTTCTGTCTGACCATCAAGGTCCTGTTCAAGCGGCCGCTTCGGCAAACGACCGGGATGGTGGCCAGCCCGCTCAAGATGGCGGACCTGGACTGGGTGGTGCCCGACTACACCACCCTGTGCAGGCGTCAGAAGACATTGGCCGTCCAGATCCCCTACCGGCGCGCCGATGGCCCCCTGAACCTGCTGCTGGACAGCACCGGGATAACGTTCCTCGGCGATGGTGAATGGCAGGCCGGAAAGCATGGCGTTCAAGGCCGACGCCAGTGGCGCAAGGTCCATCTGGCCATGGACACTGCCAGGTCTGACATCCGGGCGGTGGAATTTACCCCCAGCAGCGATGGCGACAGTCCCGTTCTGCCGGGGCTGCTCGACCAGATACCCGACGACGAAGGGATCGGCACCGTGACCGCTGATGGGGCCTATGACACCCGCCGTTGCCACACGGCCATCATCGACCGGCAGGCCACTCCAATCATCCCGATCCGCAAGAACGGGCGGCCGTGGAAAGAAGACTGCCCGGCCGCAATCACCCGAAACGAAACCCTCCGCGCCACCCGGCACTACGGCAGGGCGTTCTGGAAGCGATGGACGGGATACCACGTCCGAAGCCGGATCGAGGCGAAGATACGGTGCCTCAAGGCCTTCGGCGATCGCATCGCCGCTAGAGACCCCGACCGCCAAACTGCAGAAATCCAGATACGCATCGCCCTCATGAACCGCTTCTCGGCCCTCGGAACGGCCGAGATCATTCGCGTGGCCTGAGGCTGAAGGGGAAAGGGGGTATCACGCCTCAGGCCTGAGTTGCGCAACAACGCCCATCGAACCACTGGCCCTGAAAACGGATCGGGCCGTCTGGCGCGGCATTGTCATTGGCGGCGCGGCGGGTGAGGGCTTCGGTCTCGCCCCATAGTCCAAGGCGCGCGCGCCAGGCGATGCGGGTGCCGTCTTCGCTGATCAGCTCGCGCGGGGTGCCGATGTGGTTAGTGTATCACCTCCCATGACCGCCCAAACTACGGCTTGCAGTGAGGCCTAATCCTCCGCAGCCTCCTCTAGCCAGGCAGCAATTGCAGAGGGTCCTAACAAATCCTGAACGCCCGCAGGCAAGTCATTGATATGCTTGGTACCGATCCTCGCACCACGCGTGGACACCCCCTTTCCCACCCCTCGGTCCCCCGCTACTCTCGCCCAACCACCGGGGGGACCGAAGTGACCGAAGAAACCGTCACGCCGATGATGGCGCAGTATCTGGAGATCAAGGCCCAGAACCCCGGCGCCCTTCTTTTCTACCGGATGGGCGACTTCTACGAGATGTTCTTCGACGACGCCGTCGCGGCGGCGGCGGCCCTCGACATCGCCCTGACGAAGCGCGGCTTCCACCTGGGCGAGCCCATCGCCATGTGCGGCGTCCCGGTCCACTCGGCCGAGGGTTACCTTCTCACCCTGATCCGCAAGGGCTTCCGCGTCGCCATCGCCGAACAGCTGGAAGACCCGGCCGAGGCGAAGAAGCGCGGCTCCAAGGCGGTCGTCAAACGCGACGTCGTCCGCCTTGTCACCCCCGGCACGCTGACCGAGGACTCGCTCCTCGAAGCCCGCCGCCACAACTTCCTCGCCGCCTTCGCCGAGGTCCGCGACCAGGCCGCCCTCGCCTGGGCCGACATCTCCACCGGCGAGTTCCGGGTGATGCCGTCCTCCCTCACCCGCCTTGGCCCCGACCTCGCCCGCATCGCCCCCCGCGAGCTTCTCCTCTCCGAAACCCGCGAAACCGAGATCGCCGCCACCCTCGACCCCAGCCTCTCCGTCACCTCCCTCAGCCGCGGCAGCTTCGACTCCACCAACGCCGAGAAACGCCTCTGCGACCTCTTCCACGTCGCCTCCCTCGACGCCTTCGGCACCTTCGACCGTGCCGAAATCTCCGCGATGGGCGCCCTCGTCGACTACCTCCACCTGACCCAGCGCGGCCGGATGCCGCTCCTCCGCCCGCCCGTGAAAGAACCCCTCGGCGGCACGATGCAGATCGACGCCGCAACCCGCCGCAACCTGGAACTGACCCAAGCCCTGTCCGGCGGCCGCGAAGGCTCGCTCCTCGCCGCCATCGACCGCACCGTCACCGCTGGCGGCGCCCGCCTCCTCGAACGCCGCCTCTCCTCCCCTTCCCTCGACCTTTCCACCATCCACGCAAGGCAAGCCGCCCTGGACCACCTCCTCGAAACGCCCTCCCTCCGCGACCAACTGCGCGAGGCCCTCCGCCGCGTCCCCGACATCGACCGCGCCCTCTCCCGCCTCGCGCTGGACCGCGACGGCCCCCGCGACATGGCCGCGATCCGCGCGGGCCTCGAACAGGCGGGCCGCATCGCCCAACTCCTGACCGACGCCCCGCCGCTCCTCGTGGACGCCGCCCAGTCCCTCACCGGCCACGACGCCCTCGTCGACCTTCTCACCCGCGTCCTCGTCGCCGAGCCTCCACTCCTCACCCGCGACGGCGGCTACATCGCACCCGGCTACGACGCCGAACTCGACGACACCCGGGCCCTGAGGGACGAAGGCCGCAGCGTCATCGCCCGGATGCAGGCCGATTACATCGAGACGACCGGCATCCAGTCCCTGAAGATCAAGCACAACAACGTCCTCGGCTACTTCATCGAGACCACCACCACCCACGAAGACCGCATGCGCGCCATGCCCGAGCTCTTCATCCACCGCCAGACCACCGCCGGTCAGGTCCGGTTCACCACCCTCGCCCTGAGTGATCTTGAGACGAGAATCCTCAACTCCGCCAACCACGCGCTCGAGATCGAAAAGCGCCACTACGCCGCCCTCAAGGCCGAAATCCTCGACCAGTCCGCCCCCATCGCCCTGGCCGCCCGCGCCCTGGCCGAGATCGACCTCGCCGCCGCCTTCGCCGACCTTTCCGCCGAGGAAGGCTGGTGCTGCCCCGAGGTCGATGAGAGCCGCGCCTTCCAGATCAGCGGCGGCCGCCACCCCGTCGTCGAACGCGCCCTTCGCAAGGACGGCCAACCCTTCGTCGCCAACGACTGCCAACTCACCGACAAGGACACCCCCGCCATCTGGCTGCTGACCGGCCCGAACATGGCCGGGAAATCCACCTTCCTTCGCCAGAACGCCCTGATCGCCCTTCTTGCCCAGGCTGGCTCCCACGTCCCCGCCACAAGCGCCCGTATCGGCCTCGTCTCCCAGCTTTTCAGCCGGGTCGGCGCCTCCGACGACCTCGCAAGGGGCCGCTCCACTTTCATGGTGGAAATGGTCGAAACCGCGGCCATCCTGAACCAGGCCGATGACCGCGCGCTGGTGATCCTGGACGAAATCGGCCGCGGCACCGCAACCTATGACGGCCTGAGCATCGCCTGGGCCACACTCGAACACCTGCACGAAGTCAACCGATCCCGTGCGCTGTTCGCCACGCACTACCACGAGATGACGGCACTCGCGGGCAAGCTGGCGGGAGTGAAGAACGCCACGGTCACGGTCAAGGAATGGGAAGGCGAGGTCATCTTCCTGCACGAGGTCCGCGAAGGCGCGGCCGACCGCAGCTACGGCGTGCAGGTCGCACGGCTGGCGGGCCTGCCCGCATCGGTGATCGAACGGGCCAAAGTGGTGCTGGACGCGCTGGAAAAGGGCGACCGCGAAGGCGGGAAGCAGGCGACCTTGATCGACGACCTGCCGCTGTTCCGCGCCGCGCCGCCCGCGCCGCCGCCGCAGAAGCAGAAGGCCTCAGCGGTGGAGGAAAGGCTGAAGGACATCCACCCGGATGAACTCACCCCGATGGAAGCCCTGAAACTGATCTATGAATTAAAGGGGTTGGCGTAGGGTGGGCGATACCGCCCACCTTCCGATCAACCGACGTTCGACGACACCCCGACCTGCGCCGGACGCAGCAGGCGGTCGTGCAGCAGGAAGCCCTGCGTCATCACCTGGATGATCTGCCCGGCCTTCGTGCCCGGCAGCGGGGCCTCGAACATCGCCTCGTGCAGCTGCGGGTCGAACTGGTCACCCACGGCGGGGGAAATCGGCGTGACGCCATGCTTGGTCATCACGTTGGTCAGCTCGCGCAGCGTCAGCTCGACCCCCTCGATCAGCGCCGCGCTGGCGGCGCGGCTTTCCTCGGGGATTGCCTGGATCGCGCGGTTCAGGTTGTCGTAGACCGGCAGCAGGTCCCGCGCCAACCGCGTCCCGCCATACATCTCGGCCTCTTTGCGGTCGCGCTCGGCCCGCTTGCGGGAATTCTCGGCATCCGCCAGCACCCGCATGAACTTGTCGCGCAGCTCATCCCGCTCGGCCCGCAGGACCTCAAGCTCATCCACCGGGGTTTCAAACTCTTCCAGCTCCACCTGCGACGAGGTGGTTTCTTCCTGCGACATGCGCCACGTCCTTTTTCAGCCCTTGCCGCGGTCACTGACCAAGCGGCCCACCAGCTGGGCGGTGTAATCGACGATCGGCACGATGCGGCCATAGTTCAGCCGAGTCGGACCGATGACGCCCACCGCGCCGATGATCTTCCGATCAGCGTTCATATAGGGAGAAACCACCAGACTTGAACCGGAAAGTGAGAAGAGTTTGTTCTCGGACCCGATAAAAATGCGCACACCTTCGCCCGCCTCGGTCAGGTTCAGGAATTCGGCAATATCCCGCTTGCGTTCCAGGTCGTCGAACAGCACGCGGATGCGGTCGATCTCGGCCTGGTCGGCCACGCTGTCGATCAGGTTCGACCGGCCGCGCACGATCAGCCGCTCTGACGGCTCGCCCGCGTTTTCCCACAGCGCCAGGCCGCTTTCGACCAGTTCCCGCGCCAGCGAATCGATCTCCTGCCGTCGCTTGCTGATCTCGGAGACAATACTGGCCCGCAGCTCGGACAAGGTCCGCCCCTCAGCCAAAGCATTGAGGAAATTGGCCGCTTCCCGCATGGAGGAGGGCGTCTGCCCCGGCGGCGGCACGAAGACGCGGTTTTCCACCTGCCCGTCCGCAAAGACCAGCACCACCAGCGCCCGGTCCGCCCCAAGACTCACAAACTCGATATGCCGGATCGCCGCCTCCCGCTTCGGCGCCAGCACGACGCTTGCCCCCCGGGTGATCACGGACAGCGCGGCCCCCACCTCGTCCAGGAGGGTCGTCACGTCGTGGTCATTGACCCCCAGCGTGGCGTCGATCTTCTCCTGATCCTCCGGCGCGACCTGGCCGACCTCCAGCAGGCTGTCCACGAACATCCGCAGCCCCAGCTGCGTCGGCACCCGCCCGGCCGAGACATGCGGGCTGTCCAAGAGGCCCAGATATTCCAGATCCTGCATGACATTCCGCACCGTCGCGGCCGAGACCTTCTCGGACAGCGTCCGGGTCAGCGTACGCGACCCCACCGGCTCGCCCGACGACAGGTAGCCTTCCACGACGCGGCGGAACACCTCGCGCGTGCGGTCGTTCATGTCGGACAGGATCGGCTGGCTGCTCATGGTAATCGGCCTTGCATCCTTGGGCCCTGGTTGCATATGTGGCCGCATTCCTAGGAGAGGTCCGGCAATGCGCCCGTCAGGCAGAAAACTAAGCGATCTACGGGCGGTTTCAATCGAAACCAACGTGATGAAACATGCCGAGGGCTCCTGCCTGATCAAGATGGGCGAAACCCATGTCCTGTGCTCGGCGACGATCGAGGACAAGGCGCCCCCCTTCCTGAAGAACACCGGCCAGGGCTGGGTGACGGCGGAATACGGGATGCTGCCCCGCGCGACGAACTCCCGCACCCGGCGTGAGGCGGCGGCGGGCAAGCAGTCGGGCCGGACGCAAGAGATTCAACGGCTTATCGGCCGCTCGCTGCGCGCGGGCGTCGACCGTCAGGCCCTGGGCGAACGGCAGATCGTCGTCGACTGCGACGTGATCCAGGCCGACGGCGGCACCCGCTGCGCCTCGATCACCGGCGGCTGGGTCGCGCTGCGGCTGGCGGTCAACAAGCTCCTGACCTCTGGCGTGATCACGTCCGACCCGATCATGGACCACGTTTCCGCCGTCTCCTGCGGCGTTTACGCCGGCCAGCCTGTGCTGGACCTCGACTATATCGAGGATTCGGCCGCAGGCACCGATGGCAACTTCGTGATGACCGGCGCGGGCAAGCTGATCGAGGTCCAGATGTCCGCCGAGGGCTCTGCCTTCAGCCAGGACGAACTTCTCCACCTCCTCGACCTCGCCCGTCAGGGCAACGCCGCCCTCGTCACCGCACAGCGCGCGGCCCTGGGCTGTAATGCTGCACCGCGGGGATCGCCTTCTCGTCGCCACGCATAACCGTGGCAAGCTGGAAGAGATCGCTGATCTTCTGGCGCCTTTCGACGTGACCGTTGTTGGCGCCGGAGACCTCGGCCTGCCCGAACCCGAAGAGACCGAGACCACCTTCGTCGGCAACGCCCGCCTCAAGGCCCACGCGGCGGCGAAAGCCTCGGGCCTGGTGGCGCTGGCCGATGACTCCGGCCTCGCCGTCGACGCGCTTGGCGGCGCCCCCGGCGTCTTCACCGCCGACTGGGCCACCACCGCCAAAGGCCGCGACTTCGCCGTGGGCATGGAACGCGTCTGGCGCGAGCTGGAGGCGATCCACGCCCCCGAGCCCCGCACAGCGCAGTTCTGCTGCACCCTCGTCCTTGCCGCGCCCGACGGTCAGGACCTTGTTTTCGAAGGCAAATCCCCCGGCCGCCTGGTCTGGCCCGGCCGCGGCGAACAGGGTCACGGCTTCGACCCGATCTTCCTGCCCGACGGCTATACCCAAACCTTCGGCGAGATGGACCGCTGGGAAAAGAACCGTCTCTCCCACCGCGCAAACGCGTTCCGCAAGCTCGTTGCGGCGCTTTTCCCCTGATGGAGGCCCCGATCTACGAAGATTGGCGCCACGCCGGCTTCGGCCTCTATCTCCACTGGCCCTTCTGCCAGTCGAAATGCCCCTACTGCGACTTCAACAGCCATGTCGCCGCCCGCATCGACCAGTCCCGCTGGCTACGCGCCTTTGAACTCGAGATCGACCGCATCGGCGCCCTGACGCAGGGCCGGATCCTCAACACCGTCTTCTTCGGCGGCGGCACCCCCTCGCTGATGGAGGCCGCCACCGTCCAGGGCATCCTGGACCGCATCCGCGCCACCTGGACCCTAGCCAACGACATCGAAATCACCCTGGAAGGCAACCCCAGCTCGGTCGAGGCCGCGCGGTTCGAGGGCTATGCCAAGGCCGGTGTGAACCGGGTTTCCCTTGGAATCCAGTCGCTTGACGCGGAAGATCTCCGCCGCCTTGGCCGGATGCACACGGTCGATGAGGCCGCCAAGGCCATCGCCATCGCCCAGTCCACCTTCGACCGCGTCTCCATCGACCTCATCTACGCCCGCCAGAACCAGACCCTCACGGCCTGGCGCGACGAGCTACACCGGGCGCTTGATTTCGGCACCTCGCACCTCTCGCTCTACCAGCTGACCATCGAGGACGGCACAGTCTTCGGCCAGATGCATGCCAAGAACCTCCTGAAGGGCCTGCCCGAGGAAGACCTTTCCGCCGACATGTTCGAGCTGACCCAGGAAATCACCCGCGCCGCCGGCCTCCCCGCCTACGAAGTGTCGAATCACGCCCGCCCCGGCGACGAATCACGCCACAACCTGATCTACTGGCGCATGGGTGACTATGCGGGAATCGGTCCAGGCGCCCACGGCCGACTCACCCTCGATACGCGCCGATTCGCCACCGAGGCCGAACGGATCCCCGGCGCCTGGCTCGACCGAACGCTCACGCAACCCGGCGCGGCGGAAACCAGCGAAGGCCTCTCCCCCGAAGATCGAGCCGTCGAGTACCTGATGTTCGCGCTGCGCCTGAGGGAAGGCGCGTCGCTTGGCCGCTTCGAGACTCTTGCAGGCTCCCCGCTCTCCCCCAGCGGCCTAAGGGAAATGACATCGCTCGGCTTCCTTCACCAGGATGGCGACCGCATCCATACCACCGAAACAGGCGTCACGATGCTGAACGGCGTCCTCCGCGTCCTGCTGGCAGACCGTCAGAGCGCCGACTAGTCAGTCTTCATCTGGTAGCTGAGACAGAATTCGACACAACCTGTCGAGGTCATCCAACGATCCATAGCGGATCACCAGCTCCCCACTTTCGCCACCGGATGAATGTTCGATCCGCACTGGCATCTTCAGGTTCGCCGAAAGATCCCCCTCCAGCGCCCGCGTGTCGGCATCCTTTTCCGTACCTTTTGGTGTCTTCGGAGCAGACGGTTTCGCCCGGTCCTGCGCCTTCATCAGCCGCTCGACCTCGCGCACCGAAAGGCCCTTGGCCACAATCTGCGCCGCCAGTTCCGAGGCTTTCGGGCTACCGATCAGCGCCCGGGCATGGCCGGCTGACAACTTGCCATCCCGCACCATCTCTTGCACGTCCTGGGGTAGCGTCAGCAGCCGCAACAGATTCGCCACATGGCTGCGGCTCTTGCTCAGAGCCTCGGCCAACTTTTCCTGCGTATGGCCGAATCGGGTCATCAACTGACGGAAGCCCAGCGCCTCTTCGATCGCATTCAGGTCGGCGCGCTGGATGTTCTCGATGATCGCGACTTCCAGGACCTCAGTATCGTCAAGGTCCCGTACGATAACGGGAACTTCGTGCAGTTGCGCCAACTGCGCCGCACGCCAGCGCCGTTCACCCGCGACGATCTCATAGGCATCCCGCCCCGGCTTCCGGCGCACGATCAGCGGTTGGATGACGCCTTTCTGACGAATCGAGTCGGCAAGCGATTCGAGTTCGTCCTGCTTGAAGTCCATGCGCGGCTGCTGCGGGTTCGGCTCCAGCTTTTCAACGGGCACGTGCAATTCCGCCTTGCGCGGCGCCGCCATTTGCTCGGGTCCGGCCAGGTGAACATCTGCCATCAGCGCCGACAACCCACGCCCAAGGCCGCGTCTTTCGTTCTTCGACATGTTCAGGCCTCTGAGACTTCAGGAGTTTTACGTCTGTCGGCGATTTCCCGCGCGAGCGCCCGGTAAGCCTCTGCGCCCTTCGAGCTGGGATCATAGCTCAGCACGGGCAGCGCATAGGACGGCGCCTCGCTGATTCGCACATTGCGGGGAATCGTTGTCTTCATCACCAGATCGCCCATGTTTGCGCGAGCGTCCGCTTCCACCTGTGCCGTCAATCTGTTGCGGCGGTCATGCATGGTCAACACAACACCTTCGATCCGCAAATCGGGATTCGCCGACCTGCGGACATCCCGAATCGTCAGCATCAGTTGGGACAGACCTTCCAGTGCGAAGAACTCGCATTGCAGCGGGACGAGGACCGAATGTGCCGCGACAAGAGCATTGACAGTCAGCAAGCTGAGCGCCGGGGGGCAGTCGATCAGGATATAGTCAAATCCGTAGCGGTCCATCTCTGGGCGACGCAATGCGTCGTGCAACAGGAAACTCCGCTTCTCATTCGATACGATATCCATGTCTGTCGAGGACAGATCCGCGTTTGCCGGGATGATCATGATGCCCGGAATCGCTGTTTCAATCACTACATCTTGCGGGCTCGCGCCGTCGACGATCAAGTCATAGCTGGTCTTCTTCCGCGCATCTGGCCTGACTCCCAGCCCGGTAGAGGAGTTGCCCTGCGGGTCGATATCAACCAGAAGCACTCGCTTCCCCAGCTCTGCAAGGCCAGCAGCAAGATTTATGGCCGTTGTCGTTTTCCCGACGCCACCCTTCTGGTTCGCCAAGGCAAGGATGATGGGCTGGTCAGTCATGGCGGTGAAGGTTCCTGATCACAAGAATCGCAGCCCCTGCCTCGGACAGGCTGGGCTGCATGTCAACGTCGAACTCCCAGGACACTCTTGCCTGCGCTAGTTCCTCTTGAAAACGAGCGCCCTTCGGAAACAATGCGACTCCGCCAGCTTTCAAATGCTTTTCCCCATACCTCAGCAGATCCGAAAGCGGCGCCAGCGCGCGTGCCGATAGGACATCGGCCTGTAATCCTGAAAGAGATTCGATCCGTTCACTGATGACTTCGACAGGAAGCGCCAAGATCTGAGCCGCTTGGCGCAGAAATGTGGCCTTCCGCAAGTCGGACTCAACAAGCGTCAATCGCAGCGTCGGACGCTGCTCTTTGGCGAGAACCGCCACAACAAGGCCAGGGAACCCGCCCCCCGACCCAATATCAACCCAATGCTCGGCATCCGCGGGACAAAGACTGAAAACCTGCGCGGAATCTGCAATGTGCCGAGACCAAAGATCGGGCAACGTTGCCTTGCTCACAAGATTGATGGCTGCATTCCAGCGCCGCACAAGCGCTTCGAACTTCTGGAGGGTATCGAATGTTTCACGTGAAACACTGACCCCTCCCACCGAGAGCCCTCCCGTCGTCATCCTGCCAGCCGTTCCTCGGGTTTCCGCAAATGCGCCAGAACAAGCAAAAGCGCCGCGGGCGTCACGCCTTCTATCCTGGAAGCCTGCAGGATCGACTCTGGCTGCGCCCGCGCGAGCTTTTGCTTCAGCTCATTCGACAGTCCCGAAATCCGACTGTAGTCAAAGCCTTCCGGGATTCTCTGCGTTTCCTGACGACGGAGATCGGCAACTTCCTTGGCTTGCCGATCGGAATATTTGTCGTAGGTCGAATCGATCTGAAGCTGAACTAGCAGCTCACGCTCCACATTCTGGTAGGCAGGAATGGCCTGGACTACTACATCGAGGTCCACGCCGGGCAAGGACAAGGCATCATAGGCCGATCGCTTGCCGCCATCGCGACTGACAGCAATGCCAGCATCGTTCAGGGCCTTGGGGCCAAGCATGACAGACGTCAACATTTCTCTTCCCGCTTCAAGCGCAGCGAGTTTGGCATCGAAGACATTCCGCCGCTGTTGGGAAACGCAGCCGACCTCCAGACCGATCGGAGTGAGCCGCCGGTCCGCATTGTCGGCCCTTACTGTCAAGCGGAACTCCGCACGCGAGGTGAACATACGGTAAGGCTCCGTCACCCCGCGCGATGTAAGATCGTCAATCATCACGCCGATGTAGCTGTCGGTCCGACTGAACTCGACTGGGGAAGCCCCTCTAGAAGCTGCGGCTGCGTTCAGGCCCGCCACAATTCCTTGTGCTGCGGCTTCTTCATATCCTGTCGTGCCGTTGATCTGTCCGGCGAAGTATAGCCCCGCTATGGCGCGGGTCTCCAGCGTCCGATGAAGACTGCGCGGGTCGAAATAATCGTACTCGATCGCATAGCCCGGCTGCAGGATCACGGTCTCTTCAAGGCCCGGAATCGTATGGATATACGCGTGCTGAACCTCTTCGGGCAGCGAGGTACTCAGCCCGTTCGGATAGACCGTGTAATCGTCCAGCCCCTCCGGCTCCAGGAACACCTGATGCGAGGTCTTGTCGGCAAAGCGCACCACCTTGTCCTCGATGGACGGACAGTACCGGGGACCGACGCCCTCGATGTGACCCCCATACATGGCAGAGCGCCCAAGGTTGTCCCGCACGATCTGGTGGGTTGCCTCACTGGTATGCGTAATGCCGCAGGAAATCTGCCGCGCTTCCGGAACCCGGTTCAGGAAGGAAAACACCGACGGCACCTCGTCCCCCGGCTGGCTCTCCAGCCGCGACCAGTCAATAGTCCGGCCGTCCAGACGCGGGGGCGTCCCCGTCTTCAGCCGCCCCACCGGCAGGGCCAACTCTGCCAACTGCGCCGCCAGCAGCTTGGACGGCGAATCGCCCATCCGCCCGCCAGACATCCGCCGGTCACCGATATGGATCACCCCGTTCAGGAACGTCCCCGCCGTCAGCACGACACGGCCCGACTTAAGCTCAACTCCCGAGGCCAACACAACCCCGGCCACCGCGCCCCCGACCAGACGCAGCCCGGCAACTTCGCCTTCGATCACGTCGAGGCCCGGCGTTGCCAGCAGTTCCGCCCGCATCGCCTCACGGTACAAACGTCGGTCGATCTGGGCGCGCGGGCCCTGCACTGCCGGCCCCTTCCGGCGGTTGAGCAGGCGGAACTGGATCCCGGCCCGATCCGCCATCCGACCCATCACTCCATCCAGCGCGTCGATCTCGCGCACCAGGTGGCCTTTCCCCAGGCCCCCGATCGCCGGGTTGCAGGACATCGCGCCCAGCGTCTCGATCCGCAAGGTCACCAGCGCGGTCGACACACCCATCCGGGCCGCTGCCGCTGCCGCTTCGGCGCCCGCATGGCCGCCGCCGATCACGATGACATCGTAGTGTTTCACGTGGAACATTCCCTACTTGCCGATGCAGAAGCTGGCGAAGATTTCCCCCAGAAGGTCGTCGACATCCACCCGGCCGACCAGCGCGTCCAGCGCGCGGACCGCCTGCCGCAGATGCTCCGCCGCCAGCTCGACGCGCGAGTCAGGTCTTACCACTTCCGCCCGTGACTCGGCCAGAGCGGCAATCGCTGTTGTCACAGCCACGCGATGGCGTTCGCGCACCAGAGCGCCAGCTGAACCCACGCGTTCGCCCAGGATTTCGCCGATCCGGGCCATCAGCTCCGGCACGCCTGCCCCGGTTTTTCCAGATACGGCCAGCCCGGAAACACCTGATTTGGTGTCCGCTTTCCCCACAACCACAAGATCATCGCCCGTCGGTTCCAGAGGTAAAGCCGATCCATCCGTCAGGAAAAGCCGCAGGTCCGCTGCTTCGGCCCGCGCCAAAGCCCGCTCGATCCCGGCGCGTTCCAGCCGATCCTCGGTGTCCCGCAGGCCCGCGGTGTCCAGGAAGGTCACCGGCAGCCCGGCGATCTCCATTCGCACCTCAATCACGTCGCGAGTTGTCCCGGCGATCTCGCTGGTGATCGCCGCCTCGCGCCCTGCAAGCTGGTTCAGCAGCGTCGACTTCCCCGCATTCGGTGCGCCCACGATAGCCACCTCGAACCCGTCCCGGATCCGCTCTGCCGCCGCAACCCCCGCCGCCTCGCGCCCCAGGTCCGCCATCAGCCGGTCAATCAGCTCAAGCACTTCGGGCGAGACGTCCACCGGCACGTCCTCGTCGGCGAAGTCGATCGTGGCCTCAAGCAAAGCCCCGGCCCGGATCAGGTCGCGCCGCCAGCCCTCGACCTTCTGACCCACCGAGCCCGACAGCACGCGCACCGCCTGCCGCCGCTGCGCCTCGGTCTCTGCGTCGATCAGGTCCGCCAGCCCCTCGACCTGCGCAAGGTCCAGGACGCCGTTCTCCAGCGCGCGTCGGGTGAATTCGCCCGGCTCGGCCAGCCGCAAGCCCGGCTGCTCGGACAGTGCCCGCAGCACGGCCCCCACCACCGCCGGGCCACCGTGGCACTGCAGCTCTACCACCGCTTCCCCGGTGAAGCTGGCGCCCTCGGCAAAGGTCAGCACCAGCGCCTCATCCAGAAGCTCACCGCCCCAGTTCAGCCGCCGCAGTCCCGCCACACGAGGGCTCGGCAGAGAGCCACAAAGTGCAAGACCGGCCGCAAGCGCCGCCGGTCCCGAGATCCGCACCACGGCGAGGCCCGACCGGCCCCGCGCCGTGGCGAGGGCATAGATCGTGTCCATCGCCGCCCGCCTATCAGGTGTTCATCGACTCGAAGAATTCCGAGTTCGTCTTGGTTTGCTTCAGCTTCGAGATCAGGAACTCGATCGCATCCGTCGTGCCCATCGGGTTCAGGATGCGGCGCAGGACATAGGTCTTCTGCAGGTCCATCTTGTCGACCAGCAGATCCTCTTTCCGGGTGCCGGACTTGAGGATGTCCATCGCCGGGAAGACGCGCTTGTCGGCAACCTTGCGGTCCAGCACGATTTCGCTGTTACCCGTGCCCTTGAATTCTTCGAAGATCACTTCGTCCATCCGGCTGCCGGTATCGATCAGCGCCGTGGCGATGATGGTCAGCGACCCGCCTTCCTCGATGTTCCGCGCCGCGCCGAAGAACCGCTTCGGCCGTTGCAGCGCGTTCGCATCCACACCGCCGGTCAGCACCTTGCCGGACGACGGAACCACCGTGTTGAACGCGCGGCCCAGTCGGGTGATGGAGTCAAGCAGAATGACCACATCGCGCTTGTGTTCCACCAGGCGCTTGGCCTTCTCGATCACCATTTCCGCCACCGCGACGTGCCGCGTCGCCGGTTCGTCGAAGGTCGAGGCCACGACCTCCCCCTTCACCGTGCGCTGCATGTCGGTGACTTCCTCGGGGCGTTCGTCGATCAGCAGGACGATCAGATAGCACTCGGGATGGTTGGTCGCGATGGAATGGGCAATATTCTGCAACAGCACCGTCTTGCCGGTCCGCGGCGGCGCCACGATCAGCCCGCGCTGGCCCTTCCCGATGGGCGAGACAAGGTCGATGATCCGGGCCGAGCGGTCCTTGATCGTCGGGTCCTCGACTTCCATCTTCAGCCGCTCGTCAGGGTAAAGCGGCGTCAGGTTGTCGAAGTGGACCTTGTGCTTGGCCTTCTCCGGGTCATCGAAGTTGATCTTCGTGGCCTTGGTCAGGCTGAAATAGCGCTCATTCTCGGACGGAGCCTTGATGACCCCCTCGATCGAATCCCCGGTCCGCAAGGAGAACTGGCGGATCATCTCGGGCGAAACGTAGATGTCATCCGGGCCAGGCAGATAGTTCGCCTCGGGCGACCGCAGGAAGCCGAACCCGTCCTGCAGCACCTCCAGAACGCCGTCGCCGCCGATTTCCCAACCTTCCTCGGCATGTTCCTTCAGGATCGAGAACATCATCTCGCCCTTGCGCATGGAGGGCGCGTTCTCGATCTCCCACTCCTCGGCCATCGCCAGAAGGTCGGCGGGGGTCTTGGCCTTGAGTTCGGCGAGGTTCAAGCGTTCGACAGTCATGGAATACCTTTGGACGGACCGGCCCTGTCAGGGCGGATCGCGGCAGATTTGGAACGGGAGATGCGATGAGCCGGACGGCCCTGCAAGGCCGCACCTAAGCCCGCTTCGCGAAAAAGTCAATCAGAAGCGGGTGATCACCGCAAAGACGATGACCAGCATCAGCACCGTCGGAACCTCGTTCATCATCCGATAGGTATAGCCGCTGCGCGTGTTCTGGCCCGTGGCAAAGTCTTTTCGGCGCCGGGCAAGCCAGTGATGGAACCAGCTCATCACCAGGACACAGGCCGCCTTGACCCACGGCCAGACAAAGGCCCAGTCCACGACGCCTGGAGTGAACACCAGCGCAAGACCGAAGGTCCAGGTGGCGATCATCGACGGGTTCATGATCCCGCGCAGCAAGCGACGTTCCATGGTTTGAAACATCGTGTCGGTGCGGGTGCCAAGCTCCACCTGCTCGGCGTGATAGACGAAGAGCCGCGGGAGATAGAAGAGACCGGCCATCCAGGTAATGACCGAAATCACGTGCAGCGATTTCATCACCAGGTACCAGTCGGCAAGGAAATCGGTAACCGCGTCCATGATCCTGTCCCGTCCGTCTATTCGCCGCTTCTTCTATAAAGAAAAGAATAAAGAAGGAATGTGGTAGTTGCTGGCCCTGTGCAGAACTGGATTACCCGGTCGATCCCCGGAATTTTCCCCAAGGACAGGGCTGTGGACAAAGTTGGGAAAAACGGGCAGTCAGAACGTGCCTATACAAAAAAACATTTTAAAACAGATGCTTGCTTACGCTGAATCCCGTATGGTATCCACAGGCTGCGTCTTTCCGACCCCTCTTGGCAACCCTTTGTCCCGAAGCGCGTGACAAGGCTCTGCACAACGGGATATCTCTGCCCGGCGCGGACCGGGAGCCGCGTTTCGTCCACAGTCCCGCGAGGGGGCCGCGACAGTCCCCAGAGTCGGGCCCAGGAACAAACAGAGGATATCCACACGGTCGTCCATGCAGCTGATCCTCGCCTCCACCTCGCCCACCCGGCTCCAGATGCTTCGCGCTGCGGGATTGACGGTCGATCCCGTCGCCCCCCGTGTGGACGAGGCGACCATCCGCGACGCCCTGGTGGCCGAGGGTGCGCATCCCCGCGACATCGCTGACGCTTTGGCAGAGATGAAAGCCCGAAAGGTGGCCGAAAAGAATCCCGGCGCTCTGGTCCTGGGCTGTGACCAGGTCCTTGCACTGGACCGTGAGACTTTCGCCAAGCCGGAAACCCCGGATCAGGCGCGCGACCAGCTTCTCCGCCTGCGCGGGCGGTCGCACAAGCTCCTCTCCGCCATCGTCGCCTATGAAAATGCCGAACCCGTCTGGCGCCATGTGGCCGAGGCGCGGCTGACCATGCTTAACTTCAGCGACACCTATCTGGATGACTACCTGAGCCGTAACTGGGACTCGATCCGCCACTCGGTCGGCGGCTACAAGGTCGAGGAAGAGGGTATCCGGCTGTTTTCCGCCATTTCCGGCGACCATTTCACCATTCTCGGCCTGCCGCTTCTGCCCCTGTTGGCTTGGCTCGGAACTCGGGGCATGATCGCGACATGACCGACCATCCCCGCATCCCGCTTGCTGCCGTCATCGGCCATCCCATTGCCCACAGCCGCAGCCCGGCGCTGCACACCTACTGGCTGAAACGCTACGGGCTGAAGGGCCATTACATCCCGATCGACATCGCCCCCACCGACCTGGCCGAGATGATCCGCACCCTGCCCCGGCTGGGCTTCGTCGGCGCGAACATCACGATCCCGCACAAGGAGGCGATCCTGAACATCGCCGACATCGTGACCGACCGCGCGGCTTTGATCGGGGCGGCGAACACGCTGATCTTCCGCAAGGACGGCAAGATTCACGCCGACAACACCGATGGCTCGGGTTTCATTGCCAACCTGCGCCAGAACGCGCCGAACTGGGCGCCCGCGGCTGGCCCGGCGGTCGTTCTGGGCGCCGGCGGCGGCGCGCGGGCCGTAGTCGCCGCCCTGATCGAGGTCGGGGTCCCGGAAATCCGCATCTGCAACCGCACCCGCCCCCGCGCCGATGCCCTGCGCTCGGACTTCGGGGCCAAGGTGCATGTCCATGAATGGGTGCAGGCCGGGAACCTGCTTTCGGATGCCGCGACCGTGGTGAACACTACCTCGCTGGGCATGACCGGCAAGCCCGACCTGCGGATCTCGCTGGACGGGCTTAACCCAAAGGCGCTGGTCACCGACCTGGTCTACACTCCGCTTCAAACCCAGCTTCTGATCGAGGCCGAGGCGCGCGGTTGCCAGACGGTCGACGGCCTCGGAATGTTGCTCCACCAGGCGGTCCCGGCCTTCGAACGCTGGTTCGGCGTCAGGCCCGAGGTCGATGAGGCCACCCGCAAGGCGGTGCTCGCCGCATGAGCTTCACGCTCGGTCTGACTGGCAGCATCGGGATGGGGAAAAGCACCACGGCGCAGATGTTCGCCGAGGAAGGTGTTCCCGTCTGGGACGCCGACGCCGCGGTGCATCGCCTGTATCAGCCCGGCCAGCCAGCGGCCTTGGCCCTTGCGAAGCTATTCCCGGACGCCATTGAAAACGGCGCCGTCAGTCGCCCCCGCCTGCGCCAGATCATCCAGGCCGACCCCTCCGCGCTTGATCGGATCAACGCGGCCGTCCACCCGCTTGTCGCCCAGGATCGGGCCGATTTCCTTGCGGCGAACAAGGGTGCCGAGGTCGTCCTCCTCGACGTGCCCCTCCTGTACGAGATCGGCCTCGACAAAGCCTGTGACGCCGTCGCCGTCGTCTCCGTCCCGGGCGAGGTTCAGCGCGACCGCGTCCTCTCCCGCGGGATGTCGGAAGCCGACTTCCAGCTGATCCTCTCGCGCCAGCTTCCCGATGCCGAGAAGCGCCAGCGCGCCGACTACATCATCCCGACGACCAGCCTTGCAGCCGCCCGCGCGGCGGTGAAGGATGTCCTCGCCTCCATCCGCCGGATCCATCATGCGTGAAATCGTTCTCGACACCGAAACCACCGGATTCGAACCATCCGAGGGCCACCGCATCGTCGAAATCGGCGCGGTCGAGCTGTTCAACCACCTGCCCACGGGCCGGACCTATCACCAGTACATCAACCCCGAACGCGGCATGCCGCGCGAGGCGTTCGAGGTCCACGGGATCGGCCACGACATCCTGGAAACGCCCGGCCAACCCGTCCCCGGCGGCGTCACCCTGCGCGACAAGCCCGTTTTCGCCCGGATCGGCCGTGCGTTCCTGGACTTCATCGGCGACGCGCAGCTGGTGATCCACAACGCCGCCTTCGACATGAAATTCCTGAACCACGAGCTGGAGCGGTGCGGCCTGCCCGGCCTCCCCTACTCGCGCGCGACCGATACGCTGATGATCGCGCGGACGAAATTCCCCGGCTCTCCGGCCTCGCTGGACGCGCTCTGCCGCCGCTTCGGGGTGGACAACACCATGCGCGACAAGCATGGCGCGCTTCTGGACAGCGAGATCCTGGCCGAGGTCTATCTGGAGCTGATCGGCGGTCGGCAGCCAGACCTCGTCCTCGGCAGCGCAATGCCCGCCCCGGCGAAGGGGACCGGCGACATTGCGTGGCGTCCGCGCCCGCGGCCGGAACCGCTGCCGCCCCGGATCACCCCCGAGGAGCTCGCCGCGCATGAGGCGATGGTCGCAAAGCTGGGCGATGCGGCCATCTGGAAAAAATCGGCTTAGGTCTCAGTTGACCTTTTCGGCCGCCGACTGCTGCGCCTGGGCGCGGCGCGCCAGTTCCTGCCGGTACAGCGCCATGAAATCCACCTGGTCCACGTTCAGCGGCGGGAAGCCACCGTCGCGCGTCACGTCCGAGATGATCCGGCGCACGAAGGGGAACAGCAGGCGCGGACATTCGATCAGCAGGAAGGGATGCAACTGCTCATCCGCAACGCCCTCGATCAGGAAGGTCCCGCCATATTCCAGCTCAAGCAGGAACAGCGTGTCGCCGTTGGTCTTGTTCTTCGAAGTGACCTTGAACTTGGTGATCACCTCGTACTGGTTGGCCACCGGCCGCTTGCGCGCGTCGAGGCTGACGGCGACCTGGATGTCAGGCTGGACATCGCCCTCGCTCAGGCCCTTTTGCACCACCACGTTCTCGAAAGACAGGTCACGCACATACTGCGCCAGGACCTGCATGCGGATCTGCTGAGGGGCGGTGGCGGCGCCATTGCCTGCCGGGGTTTCTTCGGCCATCTCTGGTACTCCTTCGCGGATGTGCCCAAGCTCCTATCAGGTCAGCGCCGCAGCCTCAATGCTTGGTCCAGTCCGACGGGGGCACCTGCCGCTGATCCGGCGCGCCGGGGGTCACGTCCTGCCAATCGCCTTCGATCACCGTGGTTTGCGTCACCACGACGCCCCGGGCCGCCAGCTTGCGACCGATCAGCCGGATCACCAGGCCGCGCACCGGCGGGATCAGAAGCAGCAACCCCAGCGCATCGGTGAAGAACCCGGGGATCAGCAACAGCGCGCCCGCCATCACCACCATGATCCGATGCGCGATCGGCGACAGCGGGTTGGCCATCTCCTTCATGTCGCGGCCCAAGGAAACCGAGCCCGTCGTCGCGATCCCCTTCAGGATCAGCAAGCCAAACATGGCTGCGATCACGACCCAGGCCAGCGTCGGCCACAGCCCGATCGCACCGCCCACCGTCACGAAAAGACCGATCTCGATCAGCGGAACCGCCAGAATTCCCAGAAGTAGCCACATAGCTTTCGCCCCTCTCGCGCGCCTTGTCGGCCCCGTGTGGTAGACTTCGCCGGAACCCGCCCCTACATAGGGGCAAGCAGTGCATAATCCAATCGGAACAACAAGCCTTCAGAGGTCAATCGATGAACGGGTCCCTGATCCAACTCCTGGTGCTGGCCGGGATCGCGATCTTCCTTATTCTCAAGCTGCGCTCGGTCCTGGGCACCCGTGACGGTTTCGAAAAGCCTCCGGTTCCGCTGGAAGACGTCCGCCCCCGTGTGCGCCGCGACTTCGAGGTGATCGAGGGTGGTCCCGACCGTGACATCACCGACCACGTCCCCGAAGGCTCGGATGCCGCCCGCGCCCTGGCCGAGATGAAGAAGGTCGAACCCTCCTTCGCCGTGCGCCCCTTCCTGGACGGCGCGCGTCAGGCCTATGAGATGATCCTGATGGATTTCGAAAAGGGCGAGTTGGACCGCATCCGCCCCTTCCTGTCCGACGATGTCGAAGCCAGCTTCGCCGAAGCCATCGCCCAGCGTGAACGTGACGGCCTGACGATCGAGGCCAGCTTCGTCGGCATGAAGGAACTCGTGCTGCACGACGCGACCTTCAACAAGGACAGCGGTTTCGCCGAAATCGCTGTCCGCTTTGTGGGCGAGCAGACCTATGTCGTGCGCAACAAGGCTGGCGAGATCGTCGAAGGCTCTCCGCGTGAGATCAAGAAATCCCGCGACATCTGGACCTTCGCGCGCCGGATGGGGTCGGACGACCCGAACTGGCAGCTGGTCGCGACCGGCGACTGATGCGATGCGGGCGGGCCTTGGCATCCTTCTGACGGTCGTGATGGCCGCCCAGCCTGCCAAGGCCGAAATGCTGGATTTCGACGCGCTCGACGGCTGGTATGACGACAACCACGTCGCCGCGCTGCAAACCTTCCTGCGCACCTGCGACCTGATCGACCAGCCCGACTGGCAACCCGTCTGCGCCGTGGCCACCGATGTCCCGCAAGACGACGCCTCGGCCCGCAGCTTCTTCGAACTCTTCTTCCGTCCCGTCGTCGTAGGCGACCCGCCCGCGCTCTTCACCGGCTATTTCGAGCCGGAACTCGACGGCTCTCCGGTCCGCACCGGCCGCTTCCAGTACCCGATCTACCGTCGCCCCCCCGAACTGCGCGAGGGGATGGTCTACCACACCCGGTCGGCGATCGAGGGCGGGGCCATCGCCGGGCGCGGGCTGGAACTGGCCTGGCTGGACGATCCGGTGGACGTGTATTTCCTGCAGGTCCAGGGCTCGGGCCGGATCCGCATGACCGACGGCAGCGTGATGCGCGTGGGCTATGCCGGGGCGAACGGCCACGCCTACCGCTCGGTCGGGCAAGAGATGGTCCGGCGCGGCACTCACCGCCTTGACCAGGTCTCGGCTCAAGAAATCGCCGCCCATGTCCGCGCCGAACCGACCGCCGGGCGGGCACTGCTGGACACCAACCCCTCCTACGTCTTCTTCCGCAAGATCGGCACGCTCGACCCCCAGGACGGCCCGATCGGCGCGATGGGCCGGTCGATCACCACGCTCCGCTCCATCGCCATCGACCCCCGTTTCACCCCCCTCGGCGCGCCGGTCTGGATCGAGAAGGACGGCCGCGACCCGATCCGCAGCCTGATGGTCGCGCAGGACACCGGCGGCGCGATCAAGGGAATGCAGCGCGCCGACATCTTCTATGGCACCGGGGCAGGGGCTGGGAACGCGGCCGGGACGATCAAGGACCCGGGCCGCATGGTCCTGCTGGTCCCCATCGACCGCGCCTTCGCCATGCTGGAAGACTGACATGGCCCGCCGCCGCCACCTGTCGCCCGAGGAAGCCGACCTCTGGCGCTCGGTCGCCCAGACCGCGCGCCCGATGCACGCAGCGCCGCTCCGCCTGCCCGAGGCCCCCGAGCCGCCCCCCGCGCCGGAACCGCTGCACCACACGCGCCCGCGCCTTTCGCCTTTCGTTCTGGGCGAAAAGACCCGCGTCCCCGAACGCCGCGACCTTGCACCGACCTTGCCCCAGCTTCTGGGCGAGGCCCCCTTGCAGATGGATGCCAAGACCCACGGCAAGATGACCCGCGGCAAACTCGCACCCGAGGCGCGGATCGACCTGCACGGTCTGACCCTGGCCGAGGCCCACCCCGAGCTGATCCGCTTCATCCTGAACGCCCAGTCCCAGGGGATGCGGCTGGTCCTTGTCATCACCGGCAAGGGCAAACGGCGCGAGGATGTGGGCCCGATCCCCCAGCGCATGGGGGCGTTGCGCCACCAGGTCCCGCATTGGCTGCGCCTGCCGCCGCTGGGCCCGGCGGTCCTGCAGGTCAGCGAGGCGCACCTGAAACACGGAGGCTCTGGCGCCTATTACGTCTACCTCCGCCGCCGGGGCTGAAGCGGAATTTTCGAAAATTCCGCACCGGAGCCTTTGAAGGCTCCGCCCCGATTTCTTCGAAGAAATCGGTCCCCGGCCGTGGCGTTCTGCCTAGTGCCGCGCCCTTCCCGCCAGCCAGCCGCGCAGATCCGCCTCCGCCCGTTCCAACGCTCCGTGGTTCAACAGCTTGCGCAGGATCGCCACGCTGACCGCCCGCGCCCGCAGGTTCAGCACCGGCTCGTCGCCCCCGGCCTCCGGTCGGGTCACCTCCAGCTTGTCGTAGATCTGATGCAGCCGGTTCTGCACCGACCGCAACGACAGCCCGCGCCGCTCGGCAATCGCCCGGTCCGTCAGGCCAAGCGCGATATCCAGCAGCACCTCGTACTCGCTTTCCGTGAACCCGCCCGCCTGGCCCGACGACCGCTGTTGCAGCCCCCGCACCTCGTTGTCGATCACGCATTGGTTCTGCAGGAAGATCCCCCGCAGGGCGAGCCGCAGCCGCTCCTCGGACGCCGATTTCAGCACATAGCCATAGGCCGCCCCCATCGGGACGATCCGGCTGATCCCGCGGACATAGGCCTCGTCCGAGTAGTTCGACCAGAACAGGATCCGCGTCATGGGCCGTTCGCGCCAGATCGTCCGCGCCGCCTCGATGCCCGTGCGGCCGCCCATCTGCAGGTCCATCACGATATCCGCCCCGGGATGCTTGCGCGCCAGCGCCTCGGCATCCAGCCCGTTGGCGGCCTCGAACACCTCGTCACATTCCGGCAGCGCGCCGCCGATCTGCTCGCGCAGATAGGACAGGTGCAGCGGATCGTCCTCGACCAGAAGCAGCTTCATTCCGCCGCCATCCTTCCTGCCCCATCCCCCAGCCGGATCGTGACCCGCGTCCCCATCCCCTCTGGCCCCGCCTCCAGTGCGAAGCGGGCCGAGATCAGCCGTGCCCGCGTCTTCATGTTGTCGATCCCGCTTCCCCGCCGCGCCCGCTTGCCGCCAAACCCGCGTCCGTCATCCGTCACCGCGATCTCTGGCCCGTCGCGCAACTCCACCACCAGCGAGGCCGCCTCGGCGTGCTGAACCGCATTGTTCACCGCCTCCTGCACGATCCGGTACAGCGCAATGGACACCTTCGGGTCCAGCCGGTCAAAGGCCCCGCCACTGTGATCCTCCAGCCGCCAGTCCAGCACCTGCCCGCTGTCACGGACTGACCGTTCCAGATGGTTCTCCACCGCATCGGCAAATCCGAACAGCTGCAGGACCGAGGGCTTGGCCTCCTCGATGATCTGCCGCAGGTCCTGCATGCAGGCATGCAGGCCGCGCGTCACTGGCTCCAGCGCCTCGGGTACGACGGGGCCGGACTGTCCCAGCCGCTCCAGCCGCCGCACCAGCCGGGTCAGGTCAGCCAGCGTCTGGTCGTGCAGGTCCATCCCGATCCGCTGCCGCTCGCCCTCCAGCGCCTCGGTCAGCCGCAGCGCGCCCAGCCGCAACCCTTCCTCGCGCGCCCGCGCTTCGGCCTCGGTCACCAACGCCGCCTGCGCCTGGCGTGAGGCGCGGAGCGCGAAGAAATAGGGCGACAGCAGGTCGGCGATATAGCGCGCATGGCGCAGCTCGGTCGCGCCATAGGCTCCCGGCGCCAACAGCGAGCAGCTCAAGGCCCCGATGATCTCGCCATGCACCATCATCGGCACATGCAGCCGCGACCGCAGGCCATGGTCAAAGATCGGCCGATGCCCCGGCCGCGCCGGATCGAACCTGGGGTCCGCGCAGGCGTCGGCGGTCAGCATGTGATCGACCTCACCCATCAAGAGCGCCCGGATCGGGCTGTCGGCCACAGGGCCCAGGGTATTCCGGCTCCACCCGGTCTGGATGCCGCTTTCATAGGCTGTGTGGAACCGCCCGTCGCCCTGCAGGATGCAGACGTCCAGATGGTCATGCGGCAGGATCTGTGCCACCTCGGTTGCCACCGCCTGGATGGCCGAGCGGAAATCCAGCTGCCCCGCCAGCAGGCGCGAGATCGCGAAGAACCTGTCGATCAGTTCGCGCGGGGCAAACTCCATGCGCCTTCTCCCTTTCCGCTGCATCATGCCAGAAGCCCCCGCCGCCGCGCCATGTCGCAGTCTGCACCGATCCTGCGGATTCCCGCAAAGCTCTTGCGCAATCCCGCAAACGCCGTGCCGAAACCGCCCTATCCGCGCGACCCCTTTCCTTTCATCCTTTCCCTGCCGGGGGGAGGACCTGGCCCATCAGAACACCACACGGGAGGAACCAGATGACTCGCACCATGCTCTTGGCATCCGCCGCGCTGGCCGCTCTGGCCGGGGCCGGCATCGCCGACACCTCGGACAAGCGGATCGCGCTGTCGAACAACTATGCCGGCAACTCCTGGCGGCAGGCCATGCTGGAAAGCTGGGCCAAGGTCACCGGCCAGGCCGTGACCGACGGGGTCGTGGCCGCCGCCGATGCCTTCACCACGGCCGAGAACCAGGCCACCGAACAGGCAGCGCAGATCCAGAACATGATCCTGCAAGGCTATGACGCCATCGTCATCAACGCCGCCTCGCCCACCGCACTGAACGGCGCGGTGAAAGAGGCCTGCGACGCCGGGATCGTCGTCGTCTCCTTCGACGGCATCGTGGACGAACCCTGCGCCTGGCGTGTGGCGGTGGATTTCGAGGCGATGGGGAAATCGCAGATCGACTATCTGAAGGGCGCGCTGCCTGACGGCGGCAACCTGCTGGAAATCCGTGGCCTCGCCGGCGTGTTCGTCGATGACGCCATCTCCGCCGGGATCCATGCCGGTGTCGCCGAGAACCCGAACTTCACCATCGCCGGTTCCGTCCACGGCGATTGGGCGCAGGACGTGGCGCAAAAGGCCGTCGCGGGCATCCTGCCCTCGCTGCCCGAAATTGCCGCCGTCGTGACCCAGGGCGGTGACGGCTACGGCGCCGCCCAGGCCTTCGCCGCCGCTGGCCGCCCGATGCCGATCATCATCATGGGCAACCGCCAGGATGAGCTGAAGTGGTGGAAGGAACAGAAGGACGCCAACGGCTATACCACCATGTCGGTCTCCATCGCGCCCGGCGTCTCGACCCTGGCCTTCTGGGTCGCCCAGCAGATCCTGGACGGGAAAGAGGTCCCGAAGGACCTGACCGTGCCCTTCCTGCGCATCGACCAGGACACGCTTGAGGCGAACCTGGAAACCACGCCCGAAGGCGGGGTGGCGAACGTCGAATACAGCCAGGAGGACGCGATACAGGTGATCGAGGCCGCGAAGTAACCCCTCGGGGCCGTCGGGCTTGTCTGCCCTGCGGCCCCGTTTCACTCTGGCCGCATGTCCATGTCCGATCCCGTGCTTCAGGTCCAGGACGTTGCCGTCCGCTTCGGCGAGGTGACGGCGCTGGACGGCGTCTCGCTGACCATCGCCCCCGGCGAATGTATCGGCCTGGTCGGCCATAACGGCGCGGGGAAATCCACGCTGATCTCGGTGCTGAACGGCGGGCTGACACCCCAGCGCGGCAGCGTCGGCGGGCAAAGCTACGGCATCGCCCGCGCCCGTGCGCTGGGCGTCCGCTGCGTGTTTCAGGAGCTGTCGCTCTGCCCGAACCTGACCATCATCGAAAACGCCCGCATCGCCCACCGCGACCTGCCCGCCTTCGGCTGGCGCGCCACCGCCCGCCGCATCGTCGGCGACAGCCTTGACGCGATCTTCCCCGGCCACGGCATCGACCCCCGCGCCCAGATCGGCGACCTCTCCATCGCCCAGCGCCAGATGGTGGAGATCGCGATGGCCTTCTCCTCTCCCACCACGCCTCCGCGCCTGGTGATCCTGGACGAACCCACCTCCTCGCTGGACGCGGGCCTCGCCGCCCAGCTTCTGGCCCATGTCAAACGCTTCACCGCCCAGGGCGGCGCGGTAATCCTGGTCAGCCACATCCTGGACGAGATCCTGACGACCGCCACCCGCATCGTGGTGATGAAGGACGCCCGCATCGTCGCCGAACGCCCCGCCAATCAGTTCACGCAAGCCTCGCTGGTGCAGGCCATGGGGTCCTCGGCCAGGGAACTCACCGCCCGCCGCGCCGCCGTCACGGGCAAGGATGTGCTGTCCCTCACCCTCCCCCACGGCCTGCCCTTCCACGCCCGCAAGGGCGAGATCGTCGGCCTCGCCGGCCTTGGCGGTCATGGCCAGACCCGGATGCTCCTCGCCCTGCATGAGGCGCACGCCCCGCAATGGTGGCCCGCCGCCACCCCCTCCGTGACCTTCGTCGCCGGCGACCGGAGGCTGAACGGCACCTTCGACCTCTGGTCGATCCTGAAGAACATGACCATCGCCGCCCTGCCCGACCTGTCGCGCCGCGGCCTGATCCGCCAGACTGCCGAGGCAGACCAAGCCGCCGCCTGGAAAGACCGGATCGCCATCCGCACCCCGGACCTCGGCAATCCCATCCTCTCGCTCTCGGGCGGCAACCAGCAGAAGGTCCTGTTTGCCCGGGCGCTTGCCACCCGCGCGCCCGTCGTCCTGATGGACGACCCCATGCGCGGCGTCGACATCGGCACCAAGCAGGAGGTCTACCGCATCATCCGGGACGAGGCCGACCGCGGCCGCACCTTCGTCTGGTACTCCACCGAGATGGAGGAGATGGGTCTCTGCGACCGCGTCTATGTCTTTCGCGAGGGCGCCATCGTCGCCGAACTGGCGGGCGACGAGATCAGCGAACACGCCATCCTCGCCGCCTCATTCAAGGGGGCCGCATGACCGCCGAGCGTCTCCGCCTTCTGGTCCCCGTCCTCGCTCTGGCTGCGCTGCTGGCGGGCGTGTTCTACATGCAGCCCCGCGCGGCCAGCTATACCGGGTTGAACCTCCTTCTGAACCTTGCCGTGCCCATCGCGCTGGCCACCATCGCGCAGATGCTGATCATGGCGGTGAACGACCTTGACCTGTCGATGGGGGCCTTCGTCAGCTTTGTCGCCTGCGTGACTGCCACCTACCTGAACGACACGCCCGCGCTGGGCCTTCTGATCCTTGCCGCCGCCATCGCCGTCTATGCGGGTCTTGGCGTCATCATCCACCTGCGCAACCTGCCGTCCATCGTCGTGACCCTGGGGATGAGTTTCGTCTGGGCCGGTCTTGCCGTCCTGATCCTGCCCGCGCCGGGTGGATCCGCGCCCGAATGGCTGCGCAGCCTGATGACCGTTAAGCCGCCGCTGGTCCCCATGGCCATCGTCGCCTCGGTCCTGATCGCCATCGTCGCGCATCTGCTGGTCATGCGTTCCACCCTCGGCGTCCGCATCCGGGCGCTGGGCGGGAACGAACGCACCGTCGCCCGCGCGGGCACCTCGGTCATCGCCACCCGCGCCGCCGCCTATGCACTGGCCGCGACCTTCGCCGTGCTGGCCGGGATGTCGCTGGTCGGCCTTGCCACCTCGGCCGATGCAAACATCGCGCTGCGCTACACGCTTCTGTCCATCGCCGGGGTGATCCTCGGCGGGGGTGAGTTCATCGGCGGCCGCGTCTCGCCGATCGGGGCCGTCATCGGCGCGCTGACCCTGACGCTGGCGGGGTCGTTCCTGTCCTTCCTGCGCATCTCGCCCGACTGGCAGATCGGGGCGCAGGGGGCGATCCTGATCATCGTCCTGGCCCTGCGCCTTCTGTTCAACCGACTGGAGGCGCGGAAATGAGGCTGCTCTCCCGCCCCTGGGCCTGGTCCTTCCTTGCTGCCGGTCTGGTCTGGCTGGCGACCGTCTGGGTCACCAAAGGCGCGGCCAGTGGCGGGTTGACCGAGGCCGCGCTGACCTTCGCCGCCTTTTCGGTCCTGGTCGGCATCGGCCAGATGTTCGTCATCACCCTCGGCCCCGGCAATATCGACCTCTCGGTCCCCGCGACCATGACTCTGGCCGGAACCCTGGCGCTGAAACTGATGGACGGGGCACCCGGCATGGTCCTCCCCGGCCTTCTCGTCACCCTCGGCGTGGGCATCGCCGTCGGCCTCGCCAACTATGCGTTGATCAAGGCGCTGCGCATCCCGCCGATCATCGCCACCCTGTCGATGAGCTTCATCATCCAGTCCATCGCGATCTGGTCGAACCGGGGCATCCGCATCAAGCCGCCCGAAAGTCTGGCCAGCTTCGCCACCTCCTCCACCCTCGCCATCCCCAACGTAGCCCTGGTCGCGCTGGCCATCTCTGTCGCCGCCTGGGTCCTGCTGAACCGGAGCGTCTACGGCCGCCAGGTCGCCGCCATTGGCCAAAGCCTGCCCGCCGCCCGCATGGCCGGAGTGCCGGTGGATGGGGTGCGCCTTGCCACTTACGTCCTTTGCGCCACGCTTGCCGCGCTGGCCGGGTTCCTGCTCTCCTGTTTCTCGGGCGGCGCGGCGCTGAACATGGGGAACGAATACCTGCTGATGTCCATCGCCGTCGTGGTGATCGGCGGCAGCGCCGTGGCCGGAGGCGACAGCAACGTCCCCGGCATCTGGGGCGCGGGGCTGTTCATGTTCCTGATCGTGTCCATGCTGAACACCTACCAGTTCCAGGCCGGCTATCGGCTGATCCTGACCGGCCTCATCATCATCGCCGTGATCCTGCTCGCCTCGGGCCGCAAAGGGGGACGCCCATGACCTATCAGATCGACGACCCCCGCTTCCTTGACCTCATCGTCGGCTCGGCCCAACTGGACCGGCTTGCCTCGGGCTGCCGCTGGGCGGAAGGTCCGGTCTGGTTCGCCGATGCGGGCTGCGTTCTGTTCTCCGACATCCCCAACCAGCGCATCCTGCGCTGGTCGCAGGACGCGACCGGCGGACCGGGATCCGTCACCACCTTCCGCCAGCCCTCGCACTTCGCGAACGGCCAGACCCGCGACCGGCAGGGCCGCCTTGTCACCTGCCAGCACGGCACCCGCAGCGTGACAAGGACCGAGATCGACGGGACCCTCACCACCCTCGCCGACAGCTACCAGGGCAAGCGCCTGAACGCGCCCAACGACGTGATCGTCGACAGCTACGGCGCGATCTGGTTCAGCGACCCGACCTACGGCATCCTCTCGGACTACGAAGGCCACCAGGCCGCCCCCGAACAACCCGTCCGCGGGGTCTACCGCCTGTCCCCCACCGGCCAGCTTGACCGCGTGGCCGAGGATTTCCTGCAACCGAACGGCCTCTGCCTCTCGCCAGACGAACGGACGCTCTATGTCGCCGATAGCGGCGCCAGCCACCGGCCCGAGGCGCCGCGCCACATCCTCGCCTTCGACGTGGATCAGGGGAAACTCTCCAACCAGCGCGTCTTTGCGCAGATCGACGCCGGCATCCCCGACGGCATCCGCGCGGACGCGCGCGGCAACCTGTGGTCCTCGGCCGCCGACGGGGTGCATTGCTTCGCCCCCGACGGCACCCGGCTTGGCAAGATCCTCGTGCCCGAGACTGTGGCCAACCTCACCTTCGGCGGCCCGCGCCGGAACCGCCTTTTCCTTACCGCCACCACCTCGCTTTACGCCGTCTACCTCGCGGTGCCCGGCGCCCAGGTACCGTGAGCCTGCTAGTCCGCTGCCTCGCCCAGCTGGCCGACCGGGGTCAGGATTATCCCGGTCGCGTTCTGCACGGTCAGGACCAGCCCCGGCAGCAGCCCCACCCGCGCGCGGGCATCGGCGCGGAACGCCTCATCGATCCCGATCAGCCCGCCAAACAGGCTCAGCAGCGCCGGGTTCTCCCCAAGGTTCATGTGCCCGCTTCCCGTGCTGTAGGCCGCCGTGTCGAGGTAGGTCACCTTCAGGTCCGCGATGGACGCGATGCTCTCCAGATTCCCCAGCCGCTCTCCCGTTCCCGAGATCGTCGCCGACAGCCCCAGCACCCGGTCGCGCGAGCTGCCGAAGACCACGAAGGGCTGCGGCAACTCGCCGATATCCTTGGCCTGGCTGCGGAACACGTCCAGATCCAGGTCGGGCGAAATCAGGATCACCCCCGCCACCCGGTCCAGCGCCCGCGAGCCATCGCGCAGCGCCATCTGGCGCAGGGTCTCCATCGTCAGCGCGGCACCCATCGAATGGGCCACCAGGATGATATCCCTCGCCCCGGCACCGGCCACCTCGTCCAGCAGGTCCTCGAACCCGCTGCGCGAAGACAGCATCGAGTCGCGGTCATAGACATAGCCCAGCGCCGACCCGCGCGAGGGCCAGGCATAATGCACCGCCACCCCCGGCACCTTCAGGTCATGGTGCATCTGCGCCACCCGGTAGACGCCCTCGGCCATGTTGGTGTTGAACCCGTGGACATAGACCACCGCATCGGTCTGGCCCCGCAGACGCATCGCCTGGCGCAGGGCGGTACGGAACGATTCCGGGCCGTCGAACAGCATCGCCTCCTGCGTCAGGAAATGCTTGGCCACGTCCGGCTTGCCGCGCGTCGGCGGCCAGGTCAGCTCTCCCGGATCGCGGTCGGTCGGGATCGCGATGTCATAGCGCAGGAAGCTGGCATTGTCCGAGCGTTCGCGGCCATAGACCGAATTCTCCGCCTTTCGCGTCGTGCCGACGAAGATCGCCTCGGTCGCCTCGATCTCGGCGCCTTCGGGAACGCGGGTGAAATCGCCGCGTGGCGCGCAGGCCGACAGCGCCATCACCAGCACCAGGATATAGCGACGCACCTTCACCCTCCAACCGCCCGTGCGGCGCCAGTTTCGCCACGGTCCGGTGCCGCTTCAACCCCGGATCGTCCCGCCCGGTTCCATCTTGCCCATCCGGCCGCAACGGGACACCCTTCCCCCGCACCGAATGGAGAACACCCATGACCCTTTCCGGCAAGACCGCCCTCGTGACCGGCGGCAATCGTGGCATCGGCCTTGCGACCGTCCGGGCCCTGGCCCAGGCCGGGGCCACCGTCCATTTCACCGCCCGCAGCGCCGCCAACCTCGCCGCCGCCCAGCGTGAGCTTGGGCCGGTCGTCGCTACCGGCCATGTCGCCGACATGACCGACCGGATCGCCCTGACCACGCTCTTTGACCAGCCCTTCGACATTCTGGTCAACAATGCCGGGATCATCGGCCCGATCGGCCGCATCCTGGACGTTCAGGTCGAGGATTGGGCGAAGAACATCGACACCAACCTCACCGCCGCCTTCCACGCCACGCAACTTGCCTTGCGGCACATGGTTGCCAAGGGTGGCGGAACCATCGTCAACCTCTCCTCCGGCGCCGCCCACCGTCCGCAAGAGGGGTGGAGCGCCTATTGCGCCGGGAAGGCGGGGCTCGCCATGCTGACGCGCTCGGTCCATCTGGAATATGGCGCGCAAGGCATCCGCGTCTTCGGCTTCGCGCCCGGAGTCGTGGACACCGACATGCAGGGCACCATCCGCGCCAGCGGGATCAACCCGGTCTCGCAACTGCCGCGCGCCAGCCTTGCGCCAGCCGACGAACCCGCCCGCGCCATTGCCTGGCTCTGCACCCCTGCCGCCGACCCGCTGGCTGGATCCGAGCTGGACGTGCGCAACCCCGACCTTCGCGCCGCCGCCGGGCTTCCGCCCTTGGCCTGACCGGCCCGCCCCGCTAACATGTCAGTCGCAACGACAGGGATACCCAGATGAAACTTCTTCGCTACGGGCCGCAGGGCCAGGAAAAACCCGGCCTTCTGGACGCCGATGGCGCGATCCGCGACCTTTCCGGCCATGTCCCGGACATCGCGGGCGCGGTCCTGACCGACCTTGACCGCCTTGCGCAGATCGACCCCGCCAGCCTGCCCAAGGTCGAAGGCACCCCCCGCCTCGGCCCCTGCGTCGCGGGCACCGGCAAGTTCATCTGCATCGGCCTGAACTACGCCGACCACGCCGCCGAATCCGGACTTCAGGTCCCGCCCGAGCCCGTGGTCTTCATGAAGGCCACCAGCGCGATCTGCGGTCCGAACGACCCGATCCTGATCCCCCGCACCAGCGTCAAGACCGACTGGGAGGTCGAGCTGGGCGTCGTCATCGGCAAACCCGGCAAATACCTGACCGAGGCCGAGGCGCTGGACCATGTCGCGGGCTACTGCGTCATCAACGACGTGTCCGAACGCAGCTTCCAGACCGAACGCTCGGGCCAGTGGACCAAGGGCAAAAGCTGCGACAACTTCGGCCAGACCGGCCCCTGGCTGGTCACCCGGGACGAAGTCCCCGACCCGCAGAACCTGCCCATGTGGCTGAAGGTGAACGGCGAGACCATGCAGAACGGCTCCACCCGGACGATGGTCTACGGCGTGGCCCATGTCGTCGCCTATCTGTCGCAGTTCTTCACCCTGCATCCCGGCGACATCATCTCGACCGGCACCCCGCCCGGCGTCGGCATGGGGATGAAGCCGCCGCGCTACCTGAAGGCCGGGGATGTGGTGGAGCTTGGGATCGACGGCCTCGGCACCCAGCGGCAGACCTGCGTGCAGGACTGACATGCTCGCCCTCACCGCCGCCCAGATCCTGCCCGACGATCCCCAGGCGCTGCTGATCGGCCGCGTCTGGTCGGATGCCCAGGGCGGGCCCTGCCCCGTCCTTTGCCGCGACGGCCAGATCTACGACCTGACGCGCCTGTCGCCCACCATCTCGGGCCTGCTGGAGCGGGAAGGGCTGCTAGGCGACCTGGCCGGGGAGTTTCCTCTCCTTGGCCCGCTCGACGGTTTCCTCGACCAGGGCGACGGCACCGGCAGCCTTGGCCGCCTCCTCGCGCCATGCGACCTGCAACCGATCAAGGCTGCCGGCGTCACCTTTGCCGGCTCGATGATCGAGCGCGTGATCGAGGAACGCGCCAAGGGCGACCCCGCCCGGGCCGAGGCGATCCGGCAGGACCTTGCCGGCCTCCTCGGCGGCTCGCTCCGTGGCGTCCGTCCAGGCTCCGAAGCCGCCGCCGCCGTCAAGGCCCGGCTGCAAGAGGCCGGGATGTGGTCGCAATACCTGGAGGTCGGAATCGGCCCCGATGCCGAGGTCTTCACCAAGGCCCCGCCGATGGCCGCCGTCGGCTGCGGCGCGCAGATCGGCGTCCACCCGGCATCGTCCTGGAACAACCCGGAGCCCGAGATCGTCCTCGCCCTCACCTCGCAGGGCCGCATCGTCGGCGCCACGCTGGGCAACGACGTGAACCTCCGCGATGTCGAGGGGCGCTCGGCCCTCCTCCTTGGCAAGGCCAAGGACAACAACGCCTCGGCCGCCATCGGCCCCTTCCTCCGCCTCTTCGACGACCGCTTCACCCTGGCCACCGTGGAAACGCTCCACGTCGGGCTTGAGGTCGCGGGCGACGACGGCTTTCACCTCTCGGACCATTCCGACATGGGCCAGATCTCGCGCCCCCCGGCCGAGATCGCGGCCCAGACCCTGAACCGCAACCACCAGTACCCGGACGGGGTTGTCCTGTTCCTGGGCACGATGTTCGCGCCCACCAAGGACCGCGACGGCCCTGGCCAGGGCTTTACCCACCACCGGGGCGACCGCGTCACCATCTCCTCCCCTGCGCTGGGCCGCTTGGTCAACACCGTCCATCCCTGCGACCAGATCGCGCCCTGGACCTTCGGCACCCGCGCGCTGATGGAGAACCTGGCCCGCCGCGGCCTTCTGGCCTGACCCGCGACCGACGATTGGCCGGGGGCCTCCCCTTGGCCAATCCTCCGCGCCGCCGTAGCCTGCCGCGAAACCGAAAGGCCCCCCATGCTGCGCGCGCTTGCCCTTGCCCTGACCCTTGCCGCCCCCGCCCAGGCGCAGTCGCTGTACGAGGCGACCTCTGACCTCGACCTTGCCCCCTGCGAGCTCTCCACCCTCTCCTGCACCACGCTGACCCTGCCGCTGGACCACAGCGCCCCCGACGCCGGACGGACCATCGACATCACCTTCGCCCTCTCCTTCGCCAATGTCGAAAGCCGGGGCATCCTGTTCTACATCGTCGGCGGGCCGGGGGCTTCGGGCCTCGCCTCGGCCGAACACTACCTCGCCTCGTTCGAAGAGGGGCTGACTGACTACCTCGACATCGTTTTCGTCGACCAGCGTGGCACCGGCCCTGACCACGGCCTCGCCTGCCCGACGGCGCAGGCCCGCTTCGACGCCGCCGACCTTTCCCTCCG
The DNA here is from genome assembly GCA_046569765.1 of Alphaproteobacteria bacterium. Lineage (GTDB taxonomy): Bacteria > Pseudomonadota > Alphaproteobacteria > Rhodobacterales > Rhodobacteraceae > Tabrizicola. The sequence continues at coordinate 41,685 of JBKHWC010000006.1, forward strand.
CGATCCCCGGTCCGCCAAGGCCACCGCCCGCGCCTATGTCGCCGACTGCACGGCCGAGATGGCCCGCCCCGACCTTCTGCCCTTCGTCGCCTCGGACCAGGCCATCCGCGATACCGAGGCGTTTCGCCAAAAGATCGGCGCGCCCAAGGTCTGGCTTTACGGCGAAAGCTACGGCACCCAATTCGTCCAGGCCTATGCCACCGCTTTCCCCGATGCGGTGCGCGGCGTCATTCTGGACGGAGTCGTGGACCTCTCCCTTGACGCGCCCGGCTTCTACCGCAGCTACACCCTGGCCGCCGAAGAAATCCTGACCCGCACGCTTCAGGCCTGCACCGAAATCAGCGCCTGCGCGCGCGACATGGGCGCCCCGGCCGAGGACGTCCACGACCGCCTCGCCGCGCAACTTGACCAGGCGCCAATCCCCGTCGCCTTCACCCTCTCCACCGGCCAGACCGTCCAGCGTGAACTGACCCGCGGCCTGTTCGAACTCAGCTCCTTCTACGCCCTCTACTCGCCCGAGGGTCGGGCCGAATACCTGCGCGCGCTGGCCGCCGCCGGGCGGGGGAACCTCGTCCCCCTCCTGCATCTCGGCTATGCCAACATGCAGATCGACGCCGAGACCGGCGAGGGCATCCCCGATCCCGGCTGGTTCGGCGCGGCCTTCTTCGCCATCACCTGCACCGATTACGACAGCGGCCCCGGCACACCCGACGAACGCGCCGACCGCATCCTCGCCCGTGCCGCCGACCTTGCCCCCCAGGCCCCGCGCCTTGTCCGCTCCTATTTTCAGGAGCAACTCGCCTGCGCCTACTGGCCGCACCAGGGCCCTCCCAACCGACCTGGGCCCTATGCCGGCGGCGACTGGCCGACGCTGGTCCTGAACGGCGACGCCGACCCGATCACGCCCATCGCCATGGCCTATGACGTGTTCGACCGCGCCGCCAACAGCTATGGCATCTTCCTGGAAGGCGGCCCGCATGTGATCTGGGGCCGGGGCAAGCCCTGCCCCGACAGCATCGTCCGCGCCGCCCTGATCGACGGCATCCTTCCCGACGTGCAGGAACTGAACTGCCGTGAGGACCTCGTCCACGACTACACGCCCCTCACCCTGACCGAGCCGTCCGACCTGGCGAACCCCCTCGCCGTCGCCCAGGCCGTGGATATCGAGCTTTACCACAGCATCGCGCTTTCGCTTTGGGACGGCGCCCATCCCATGACCATCGGCTGCGACCACGGCGGGACGCTCACCCTCTCCCCGACCGACAGGGGCACCGATTACGGCTTCAAGGACTGCCGCTTCTGGCCCGACCTTTCCCTCTCCGGCGCCGGGGTCGAGGTGAACCTGGGCGAACCCGAGGATTCCATCACCCTTGGCCTTACCGCCTCTGGCGCGGCGACCGGGGCGATCACCTATCAGTACCGTCTGGCGCAAGAGGCCTGGACGATCACGGGTATCTGGAACGGGCAGAAGGTGCATCTTCCGCGCCTGCCATAAGGGTCCGCAAGTGCCGTCCGCAGCCTGATGCCGAAGCTGCGGACCATCGCCCTTGTTGCCGGGAGTGTCATCGTTCTTCCTTGGGGCGGGTTTCTGGCCATTGTCCTGAATCCGCCCTCCTTCATGGCCAAGGATCAGGGCCCCGCAGCCCTCGCCTTCGGGGCCTCTTGCACGCCGAAGCGAGTCGGGGGAAAAAGTTAAGGGGGCGTAAATCGCCCCCTGTAACCCCTTGATTTTCCTGGACCGGCTAACCTGTCCACGCGTGGCGCTTACTTCGCGACCCGGGCATTGCGGCTGGCGATCAACCGCAGCCGCAGCGCGTTCAGCCGGATGAAGCCCTCGGCGTCCTTCTGGTCGTAGGCCCCCGCGTCCTCTTCGAAGGTGACGTGCTTCTCGGAATACAGGGAATGGTCCGACCACCGCGCCACCGTCGCCGCCCGGCCCTTGTACAGCTTGACCCGCACCGTGCCCGAGACATGCTCCTGCGTCTTGTCGATCAGCGCCTGCAGCGCCTCCCGCTCGGGGCTGAACCAGAAGCCGTTGTAGATCAGCTCGGCATAGCGCGGCATGATGCTGTCCTTGAGGTGCCCGGCCCCCGCATCCAGCGTGATCTGCTCGATCCCCCGGTGCGCCTCCAGCAGGATCGTCCCGCCGGGGGTCTCGTACACGCCGCGCGACTTCATGCCCACAAAGCGGTTCTCCACCAGGTCCAGCACGCCGACGCCGTGCTTGCCGCCCAGCTCGTTCAACCGGGTCAGGATCGTCGCCGGGCTCATCGCCTCGCCATTGATCGCCACCGCGTCGCCCTTCTCAAAGGTGATCTCCACCATCTCGGGCTGATCCGGGGCCTCTTCCACCGGCACGACGCGCTGGAGGACGTAGTTCGGGAATTCCTCGGCCGGGTTCTCCAGCACGCGGCCTTCCGACGAGGTGTGCAGCAGGTTCGCATCGACCGAGAACGGAGCCTCGCCACGCTTGTCCTTGGCAATCGGGATCTGGTTCGCCTCGGCAAACTCCAGAAGCTTGGTCCGGCTGGTCAGGTCCCACAGCCGCCACGGCGCGATGACCTTGATCGCCGGATCCAGCGCCGCCGCCGAAAGCTCGAACCGCACCTGGTCGTTGCCCTTGCCGGTCGCGCCATGCGCCACAGCATCGGCGCCGGTCTCGTGCGCGATCCGCACCAGATGCTGCGAAATCAGCGGCCGGGCGATCGAGGTGCCCAAGAGATACAGCCCCTCATACAGCGCGTTGGCCCGGAACATCGGGAAGACGAAGTCGCGGACGAATTCCTCGCGCACGTCGACGATATGAATGTTCTCGGGCTTGATCCCCAGCAGCAGCGCCTTCTGCCGCGCGGGCTCCAGCTCTTCGCCCTGGCCCAGGTCGGCGGTGAAGGTTACCACCTCGCAGCCGTATTCGGTCTGCAGCCACTTGAGGATGATCGAGGTATCAAGCCCGCCCGAATAGGCCAGCACCACTTTCTTCGGCTTCTGCATGAGGTAGGCTCCAGTCCCGGTTTTGCAGGCGATTAAAGCCAAACTGCCGCCTTAGCAAGGTCGCCGCGCCCTTGAAACGGGAACAGCCCGCCTTCGGGGCGGGCTGTTCTTGGCAGGGGTCAGCTGGCGCGAGGCCAGCCGCGATCATTCGACGACGACGATGATCTCTTCCTCGACCGGCGCTTCCTCTTCCGGGAGGACCTCGGCAGTCTCGTCCGGCTGGGTTTCGGCGATCGCGGCGTCGATGGCTTCCTGATCGGCCGCCAGCCGTTCACGCATCATGCCCAGCAGGGCGTCGAGATCGCCGTCCTTGTTCCAGGCCTCGCCGATCGCGGCTTCGGCGTCCGCTTGCGCCTGCAGCGCTTCGGCCTCGGCTTCCAGAGCTTCGGTAAGTTCCTCGTCCGTCGGACGGGTTTCCGCAAGGGCGAGCCCATCCCCGGTCGTGCCGCCGGTCGCTGTGATCAGATCCTCCAGCGCCGGATCCGGGTCCACGGTGCCATCGGCCTTGGCCTGCAGATAGTCCTCGACCGTCGCATAGCCTGCGGTCGCAAGCCCGGCATCCAGCGCGTTGAACGCATCGGCCTTGGCCTGCAGCGTCCCCGCCTCACCATCCAGCGCAGCAACACCGGCATCGGCGATCGCCAGCCCGGCCAGCAGGCCGACTGGCCCGTTCGTGGTCTGGCCGTTGCGGATATGCGCAAGGACGGCGTTGATGTTGGCGTTCATCGCGCCATTCATCTTGCCCAGCTGGTTCGGAGCCAGCTCACCCTCGGCAACCACGGGCTTGCCCTTGGTCTTGACGACCTCATCCCCGGCGGCGGTCGTCTTGGCATTCTTCTTGCCGGCCTGCTTCTCGGACTTCTTGGACTTGCCCTCTGACTTGCCCCCACCTTTGCCGCCGCCTTTGCCGCCGCCGCCTTTGCCGCCGCCATTGCCACCCTTCTCCGCATAGGCGGCGCCGCCGTTGTCCAGGTCGTAGACGGGCAGGACCGGCGTCAGGGCAAGGGCAGAGACCGCCAGCGTTAGAGCCAAAGGTTTCAGTTTCATTGGATCGTCTCCTTCAGGTATGGCTGGGGAGTTGTTAAGGTGATGCTGCGAACCCACTCCAAGTTGATGGCGAAAATCGGGCGGCGAAATAAACCCAAGTTAAACCAAGGGCATAAAACGGTGACAATTGGCAAGAATCTGCCCGCGGAAGAAACAAACCAGGCCCTGCGCGCCCTTTTTCCGCCGACTCCCCTGCAGCGCAACGACCATTTGTCCGCGCGCTTTCAGGCCGAGATCTGGCTCAAGCGCGAGGATCTGTCCCCCGTCCGCAGCTACAAGATCCGCGGTGCCTTCAACGCCATGCGCAAGGTGCGGGTGCGCCAGCCCGACCAGCGGCGCTTTGTCTGCGCCAGCGCGGGGAACCATGCCCAGGGGGTGGCCTTCGCCTGTCGTCACTTCGGGGTCGAAGGCGTGATCTTCATGCCCGTCACCACGCCGCAGCAGAAGATCGACAAGACCCGGATGTTCGGCGGCGACCACGTTCGGATCGAGCTGACTGGCGACTATTTCGACCAGACCCTCGCCGCCGCGCAGGCCTTTTGCGAGAAGAACGGCGCGCATTTCCTGTCGCCCTTCGACGATCCCGACGTGATCGAGGGCCAGGCCTCGGTCGCGGTAGAGATCCTTGACCAGCTGGGCCGCGCGCCGGACATGGTGGTCCTTCCGGTGGGCGGCGGCGGTCTGGCCTCGGGCGTCACCGGCTATCTGCGCGAGGTCGCGCCTCAGGTCGAATTCCGCTTCGTCGAACCCTTGGGCGGGGCCAGCCTGACCGCCGCCCTGCGCGAAGGCGCGCCGGTCAAGCTGCCGCGCGTCAACAGCTTCGTCGATGGCGCGGCGGTGGCGCGGATGGGCGACCGAACCTTCGCCATGCTCGACTGGGTGCCGCGCGACCATGTCCACCTCGCGCCCGAGGACAGGATCTGTGTCACCATGCTGGAGATGCTGAACGTCGAAGGGATCGTGCTGGAGCCCGCCGGGGCGCTGGCGGTGGACGTGCTGCCCGAACTGGCCGAGGAGATCCGCGGCAAGACCGTGGTCTGCATCACCTCGGGCGGGAATTTCGACTTCGAACGTCTGCCCGAGGTGAAAGAGCGCGCCCAGAGGTTCTCGGGCCTGAAGAAGTACTTCATCCTGCGGATGCCGCAGCGGCCGGGCGCCTTGCGGGAATTCCTGAACCTCCTTGGACCCGATGACGACATCACCCGCTTCGAATACCTGAAGAAATCGGCGCGCAACTTCGGCTCGGTCCTGATCGGGATCGAGACCAAGGATGCCGGCCATTTCCGTCAGTTCACCGACCGGATGGATGCGGCCGGGCTGGCCTTCCGCGACATCACCAGCGACGAGGCCCTGTCCGAGTTCCTCATCTAGGCGGCCGAATCGGTCGCCAGTCGTTCGACCAACTGCAGGCGTGAGTCCCGGTAGACCGCCGCCACCTGCCCGACATCGATCGACGCGCCCTCGCCCGCGGCGGCCTTGCGCTCGCCCTCCTGGCAGATCGCTGCAAGTTCCGACAGTCCCAGGTTCAGCGCGCTGCCCTTCAGAAAGTGCAGCTGCCCCCCGATCTGGTCCGCCGGAAGGCCGGATTGCAGCGCGCGCACGGCCTGCTCGGCCTCATCCAGGAACATGTCGGCGACCTCGGCGAAGCCGTCAGCACCGATTTCCCCGCGCAATTCCTCGACCCTTCGCCAATCGATCATGGCCACCTCACCAGTAAACGCACGCCCCACTCTGGCCGCAGCGCGCTTAACAATTCGTCGTCCAGCCTCAGGGAATTACGCGCAATTTTAGCTTTCACCTGCCGTTAAGGCGGCGCGGTCACAGTCCGACCATGGATTCGGATGAGGACGACGTGTCAGCCAGCCCAAGCCCTGTCGAAACGACCCTGATCGGCCAGCCCGGTCCGCGCCATGTTCTGGTTGTTGATGACAGCCGGGCGCAAAGGCACATGCTGTCCATGCAGTTGCGCCGCTGGGGCTATCGCGTCACCGAATGCGAATCGGCCGAGGCGGGGCTTGAGGTCTGCGGCGCCACGGATGTCGAAATCATCATCAGCGACTGGATGATGCCCGGCATGTCCGGCCTGGATTTCTGCCGCCGCTTCCGCAAGCTGGAGCGGGAGAATTACGGCTATTTCGTCCTGCTCACCTCAAAATCCGAAAGCGACGAGATCGCCGATGGTCTTGAAGCCGGTGCTGACGATTTCCTGACCAAGCCCGTCGCCTCGAATGAACTCCGCGCCCGCCTCCGCGCGGGGGAGCGGACGCTTGCCATGCAGGCCGAGCTTCTGGCGAAGAACCGGGTCATCGCCAGCACCTTGTCGGAACTGCAGAAGCTGTATGATTCGCTCGACCGCGACCTGATCGAGGCGCGCAAGCTGCAGCAGACCCTGATCCGCGACCGCTTGCGCGACTATGGTTGGTCGCGTGCCTCGCTGCTGCTGCGCAACTCGGGTCGGGTGGGAGGCGATCTGGTTGGCAGCTTCCGGGTGGATGAGGATCGGGTCGCGGTCTATTCGATCGACGTCTCGGGCCATGGCGTCGCCTCGGCGATGATGACCGCGCGGCTTGCGGGGTTCCTGACTGGCTCTTCGCCGGAACAGAACCTTGCCTTTCAGAAAGGACCCTCCGGCGGTCATGTCCTCCTTCCGCCCGAGGCGGTGGCGGAACGGTTCAACCGGCTGATGCTGGATGAAATCCAGGCCGAACAGTATTTCACCATGGCTTTCGCGGTGATCGACCGGGTGATGGGCCAGGTCAGCCTGGTGCAGGCCGGCCATCCGCATCCCCTGATCCTGCGCCGCGACGGCTCGGTCGAACGCCTGGGCAGGGGCGGCCTGCCCATCGGCCTGATCCCCGAGGCCCGATATGACCGGCTGGACAGCACCCTCGCGCCGGGCGATCGGCTGCTTCTCGTCTCGGACGGGTTCACCGAATGTCCATTGCCCGGTGGTGGCGACTTTGGCGAGGATGGGTTGATCGACAGCCTGCGCCGATCGGCCCATCTGTCCGGTGCGGAACTGCTGGAATCGCTGGTCTGGGATCTCACCTACCGGGCGGGGTGCGACGTTTTCCCCGATGACGTGTCGGGGATCATCCTGGACCTAACCTAGCAGGCGCGCCAGCATCGCCCGGTCGCCCTCGTTCCCCAGCCGGACCAGCGCCTCCTCGACTGGCAACCAGACCGCCGTGTGTCCGGCTTCGGACGGCGGCCCCAGCCGCCGCACGGGACGCGCGAGGTAGACGGTGCACAGCTTTTCCGCCCACATGTCATACTCCGGCATGTAGGTGAACCGCCGGAACGCCCCCAGATGCCGCGTCACCGAGATCTTCCAGCCGGTCTCCTCGAACACCTCGCGGTGCAGGGCGGCGAGCGGGTGTTCGCCCCGGTCGATCCCGCCGCCGGGCAGCTGGAACTCCGGCACCGGCTCGGCCTGATGGGTCGCAAGGATATGGTCGCCCTGCAGCAGCGCCGCATAGACCCCCGGCCGCCGGATATATCTTTGCCCCGGTTTCACGGCCTCGCCATAGCGCCGGATCATGTTTCACCCCTTGGACCAGCCGTTGCCCTGCCTATATAGGCGCGGTATGCCAGCACTGGCACTTTCAGGAAATCCCCAATGACCACCGGCTCGCAGATCGCCTGGGACGATACCGTCCTGCCATTCCAACTGGACGCTTCGGGCATCCGCGGCCGGGTCGCCCGGCCGGACGGGGTGCTGGATCAGGTCCTGAAACAGCATGCGTACCCCTCCGTGATCGAGGCGCTGGTCGCCGAGACGGCGCTGCTCACCGCTTTGATCGGTCAGACCATCAAGCTGCGCTGGAAGCTCTCGCTGCAGGTCCGCGGCAAGGGCGCCGCCCGCCTGATCGCCACCGACTACTACGGCCCGACCGAGGATGGCCAGCCCGCCCGCATCCGCGCCTACGCCAGCTATGACGCCGAACGGCTGGACCCCAGCGCCGACCCCTTCTCCCAGATCGGCGAGGGCTATTTCGCCGTGATGATCGACCAGGGCGAAGGGATGCTGCCCTACCAGGGCTTCACCCCCATCGCCGGGAAAAGCCTGTCCGACTGCGCGCAGACCTACTTCGCCCAGTCCGAACAGATCCCGACCCGCTTCCAGCTGGCCTATGGCGAAAGCGCCGAGCCGGGCCGCCCGCTGCACTGGCGCGCCGGGGGGATCATGCTGCAGCACATGCCCGCCGTGGGCGGTGTCGCCGCCCAACAGGGCAGCGGCGAGGGCGGGCTTCTGACCCATGCCGACATCCTGGGCGGCGCCGAATCGGACGACTGGAACCGCGCCAACCTGCTGCTCGACACTGTCGAGACGCTGGAGATGATCGGCCCCTCGGTCCCCCCGACCGACCTGCTGGTCCGCCTTTTCCACGAGGAAGGCCCCCGGGTGTTCGATGCGCAGCCGATCCGCTTCGGCTGCTCCTGCTCTGAGGACAAGGTGCGCAACACCATGTCGATCTACAGCCAGAAGGACATCGCCAGGATGACGACCGAGGCGGGCGTCGTCACGGCCGACTGCCAGTTCTGCGGCGCGCATTACGAGCTTGACCCCAAGACGCTTGGCTTCGAGGGGATTCAGCCGGAATGACCGATCCCGAGGGCGCCCTCCGCGCGGCACTGGCCCGTCCGGCCGGGCCGTCCTCGGATTTCGACCTGAATCCCGGCATCCGTCCCTCGGTGGACAAACCCCTGCGCCCGGCCGCCGTGTTGGTCCCGGTCTGGCTGCGCGATGACGGCGCGCGCCTGATCCTGACCAAGCGGTCGTCGCACCTGAAGCACCACCCCGGCCAGATCGCCTTTCCCGGCGGCCAGGTCGACCCGACCGACGCCACCCCCGAAGCCGCCGCCCTGCGCGAAACGCGTGAGGAGATCGGCCTTGACCCGGCGCGCGTGGAAATCCTTGGCACCCTTCCTGCCCACGAAACCGTCACCGGCTTCGCCATCACCCCCTTCGTCGGCCTCATCCGCGGCCCGTTCGACCCGCTGCCCGAGGCGGGCGAGGTCGATGAGGTCTTCACCGTCCCCCTCTCCCACGTCCTGACGCCCGCCCGCTTCGCCATCGAGCGCCGCCGCTGGATGGGCGTCTGGCGCCGCTATTATGCCGTGCCTTACGGCCCCTACTATATCTGGGGCGCCACCGCACGCATCCTGCGGGGACTGGCCGAGCGGGTGGGGCAATGAAGATCGCAGGCGACAGGATCACGGGCGACTGGCTGGACCACCCCGGCACGCAGGCGCTGTGCGCCGCGATGGAAACGGCAGGTCACCGCGCGTTGCTGGTCGGTGGCTGTGTCCGCAACGCGCTGCTGGGCGTCGAGGTGGCGGATGTGGATCTTGCCACCGACGCGACGCCGCAAACCGTCTCGACCATCGCCGAGGCCGCCGGGTTCAGACCCGTCCCCACCGGAATCGACCACGGCACCGTCACGGTGATCGCTGGGGGAAAACCCCACGAAATCACGACCTTCCGCCGCGACGTCGAAACCGACGGCCGCCGCGCCGTGGTCGCCTATTCCACCGACATCCAGGAAGACGCGCAGCGCCGCGACTTCACGATGAACGCGCTATACGCCGACCGCCACGGCACCCTGATCGACCCGTTGGGCGGCCTCCCGGACCTTCTGGCCCGCCGCGTCCGCTTTGTCGGCGACCCCGAGACGCGCATCCGCGAGGATTACCTCCGCATCCTGCGCTTCTTCCGCTTCCATGCGGCCTATGGCGACCCCGACGGCGGGATCGACCCCGAGGGTCTTGCCGCCTGTGCCGCGCTGGCCGACGGCCTTGAGGGCATTTCCCGCGAGCGCATCCATGCGGAACTGCGGAAACTCCTCGCCGCCCGAGACCCGGCGCCTGCCGTCGCGGCCATGTCCCAGGCCGGTGTCCTTGCCCGCGTCCTTCCCGGCGCCGACCCGCGCGCCCTTGCCCCGCTCGTTCACCTTGACGCAGCCCAGCCGCCGCGCTGGCTCCGCCGCCTTGCGGTCCTTGGCGGCGATACCGCCGACCTCCGCCTCTCCAAAGCCGAAGCCCGCGACCTTGCCGCCCTCCGCGCAGCCGTCGGAGCCCCTGACACCCCCGCCGCTCTCGCTTACCGGCTGGGCGAAGCCCTTGCCGCCGACGCAATCCTCGCCCGCGCCGCGCTGCTGGAACGCCCGCTTCCCGACAACTGGCAGACCGAGGTCCAGCGCGGCGCAGCGTCCCGCTTCCCAGTCACCGCCGCCGACCTCATGCCCGCCCTGCAAGGCGAGGCGCTGGGCGCGCGGCTCAAGCAGTTTGAGGCCCGTTGGCTCGCCTCCGACCTGACCGCAAGCCGCGACGACCTGCTGAAAGGCGCGTGACAACCCGCTCCGGTTGCGCTACCACAGCGCCACCCAAGATGGAGACCAGCATGGAACACGGGATTTCGCATCCGCTCGTCTGAGCCGACCGATCCCGTCGCGGCGGTCACTCCCCCGCCTGATTTCCATCGCTGACAAGCTCTCGGGTCTCTCCCATGTTCCGCTTCTTTGAAAACCTCGTCGATCCGTACCAGCCCTATGCGGAAACCGACACGCCGCCCACGCGCCTCTGGCCGTTCCTGAGGGATTACGTCCAGGCCTTCCGCAAGGTCTTTGCCGTGACCGCGCTCTTCTCGGTCGGCAATGCGGTGCTGGATGTCGGCATGATCTGGTACCTGGGTCGGCTGGTGGACCAGATGTCCGGCCAGACCCCCGCCAGTTTCCTCGCCGCGCATTGGGCCGAGCTGACCGTGGTCGCGCTGGTGGTCCTGATCCTGCGGCCCCTGGTGGCCGGCGGCTCGGTCAGCCTGCTGCACAACACCATCATGACGAACTTCGGCACGATGATGCGCTGGCGGGCACATCGCCATGTGCTGCGCCAGCCGGTCGGCTGGTTCGAAAGCGATTTCGCGGGCCGCATCGCCAACCGGATCATGCAGGCCCCTCCGGCGGCGGGTGAGGCGGTGTTCCAGGTTTTCGACATGGCCGCCTTCGCCGCCGCGACCTTCATCGGCGCGCTGCTGATGCTGGCCGAGGCCGACCCCCGCCTGATGATCCCGCTGCTGCTGTGGTTCGCGGGCTACCTCCTTCTGATGCGCTGGACCATCCGCCGCGCCGGTCCCGCCGCCACGGCGTCCTCCGATGCCCGCAGCGCCGTGACGGGCCGCGTCGTGGACAGCTATACCAACATCCACTCAGTCAAACTCTTCGCGACCCAGGACCAGGAACTGGACTACGCGAAAGAGGCGATCGAGCGCGCGCGCCAGACCTTCCAGACGGAAATGCGCATCGTCACCAGGATGGACATGGCGCTGACCTTCCTGAACGGGCTGATGATCCTGGGCGTCGGTGGCCTGGCCGTCTGGTTCTGGGTCGAAGGCAGCGCCACGGTCGGCCTTGTCGCCGCCGCTTTGGCGCTGGTCCTGCGGATCAACTCGATGACCTACTGGATCATGTGGGCCTCGACCAACCTGGCGCAAAACCTGGGCACCGTGGCCGAGGGGATGGAGACGATCGCCCAGCCGATCACCCTGACCGACAAGCCCGCCGCCCGCGCGCTGCGCTTTGAACAGGGGCTGATCGAGATCCGCAACGTCAGCCACCACTACGGCCGCGGCTTCGGCGGGTTGCAGGACGTATCGCTGACCATCCGCCCCGGAGAGAAGATCGGCGTCGTCGGCCGCTCGGGCGCGGGGAAATCCACGCTGGTCAAGCTGATGCTGCGCTTCTACGACACCGAAAGCGGCGCGATCCTGATCGACGGCCAGAACATCGCCGAGGTGACGCAGGAATCGCTCCGCCGCCAGATCGGCATGGTGCAGCAGGACTCGTCCCTCCTCCACCGCTCCGTCCGCGACAACATCCTTTATGGCCGCCCTGATGCCACCGAAGAGATGATGATCGCCGCCGCCAGGAAGGCCGAGGCGCATGATTTCATCCTGACGCTGGAGGACCCGCAGGGCCGCAAGGGCTATGACGCCCATGTCGGTGAACGCGGGGTGAAACTGTCCGGCGGCCAGCGCCAGCGCGTTGCCATCGCCCGGGTGATCCTGAAGGACGCCCCGATCCTGATCCTGGACGAGGCGACCAGCGCCCTCGACAGCGAGGCCGAGGCCGCCATCCAGGGCGCGCTTTACGGGGTTATGGCGGGCAAGACCGTGATCGCCATCGCCCACCGCCTGTCGACCATCGCCGCGATGGACCGGATCGTCGTGCTGGAGGACGGCCGGATCGTCGAGGACGGTCCCCATGCCGATCTTCTGCGCCGCAACGGCCTCTACGCCCGCTTCTGGGCCCGCCAGTCGGGTGGCTTCATCGGACTTGACGACGAGGCCGCCGAATAACCCCTCGTCGATGGCTGTCACAGGGAACCGACCAGCCGCGCTCAGCGTAAACCCTTGCTTCCCCCCAAGGACCGGCCTACCTCTCCTCCATGAGCGCCCTTCAAAGCCTCGGCTCCCTCATCGACGCCTTCCGCCCTGCCGACGGGCCGCCGCCGCAGCGCCTTGGCGCCTTCATGCGCTGGTCGCTGGCGGGCTCCTGGCCCATGCTCATCGTCGCGGGCATCCTTTCCTCTCTCGCCGGCGTGACCGAGGTGGTCTCGGCCCTGATCCTCGGCTGGGTGATCGACGCCGCCGTGAACTCCGGCCCTGCGGACTTCTTCGGCCAGCACTTCAGCCTTGTCCTGTGGTTCCTGGTTTTCTACCTGATCCTGCGCCCCCTTGCTTTCGCCGTTTCCTCGGCCTCGAACAGCATCATCATCGGACCGAACGTCCTGCCGCTGGTCCTCAGCCGCCTGCACCGCTGGACCCTGGGCCAGGCCGTCACCTTCTTCGACAACGATTTCGCCGGCCGCATCGCGCAGAAGCAGATGCAGGCCGCCCGCGCCGTCACCGACGTGGCGACCGAGGTCATCAACACCGTCTGCTTCGCCTTGGCCTCCGTCATCGGCTCCGTCGCCTTCCTCGTCGCCGTCGATGCCAAGGTCGCCGTCGCGCTGCTCGTCTGGCTGATCGCCTACATCTGGCTGATCCGCTTCTTCATGCCGATGGTCCGCAAGAACTCCGCCGCCCGCGCCTCCTCCCGCGCGATGGTTTCCGGCCAGGTCGTCGACACGATCACCAACATCAAGGCCGTCAAACTATTTGCCCACCACGCCTTCGAGGACCGGGTCGCGCTGGACGCGATGGAGGTCTTCCGCGAACGCTCGCTTGAATTCGGCGTCATCTCCACCTGGTTCCGCTTCGCGCTGATGCTGCTCGCGGGCGTCCTGCCCGTCCTTCTGATCGGCGGTACAGTGATGCTTTGGCAACAGGGCGCGGCCACCGCGGGCGATATCGCCGCCGCCGGGGCCATTGCGCTGCGCATCGCGCAGATGTCGGGTTGGGTCAGCTTCACGCTCATGTCGATCTACACCTCGGTGGGCGAGGTCGAGGACGGTATGCGTACCCTTTCGGTCCCGCATACCCTTGCCGACGCCCCCGACGCCCAACCGCTTCCCCGCGTCACCGGAGCAATTCGCTTCGACCACGTCACCTTCGCCTATGGCCGCAGCCGCGGTGGCGTGCAGGACATCGACCTGACCATCCGCGCCGGGGAAAAGCTGGGGATCGTCGGGGCCAGCGGCGCGGGGAAATCCTCGCTCGTCTCCCTCCTCCTGCGCCTATACGACCCCGAACAGGGCCGCATCACCATCGACGGCAAGGACGTGCGCGAGGTGACGCAAGAAAGCCTCCGCCGCCAGATCGGCATGGTCACGCAGGAAACCGCGATGTTCAATCGCAGCGCGCGCGACAATATCGCCTACGGCCGACCCGAGGCCTCCGAGGCCGAGATCATCGCCGCCGCCAAGGCTGCCGAGGCGGATGAGTTCATCTCGAACATGATCGACCACAACGGCCGCAAGGGCTATGACGCCTTCCTCGGCGAACGCGGCGTCAAGCTTTCCGGCGGCCAGCGCCAGCGCATCGCCCTTGCCCGCGCCTTCCTGAAAGACGCGCCGATCCTTGTGCTGGACGAGGCGACCTCGGCCTTGGACTCCGAGGTCGAAGCCTCGATTCAAGAGGCTTTGGGCCGGGTGATGCAGGGCAAGACCGTGCTGGCCATCGCCCACCGCCTCTCCACCATCGCCGCGATGGACCGGATCATCGTGATGGATCGCGGCCGGATCGTCGAACAGGGCAGCCATGCCGAGCTTCTGGCCCAGGGTGGTCTTTACGCCCGCTACTGGAACCGGCAATCTGGCGGCTTCATCGGCACCGAAGACGAAGAAGCGGAAGCGGCAGAGTGATCGTTACCATCGACCGGCTGGGCCACCTCGGCCACGGCATCGCGCCCGGCCCAATCTATGTCCCCGGCACTCTCCCCGGCGAAGTCGTGGAGGGCACGCCCGAGGGCGACCGGCTTCTGGACCCCAAGATCGTCACCCCCTCGGTCAACCGGGTGAAACCCCCCTGCCGCCACGCCCGGGCCTGCGGCGGCTGCCAGTTGCAACACGCGTCCGACGCCTTCGTCGCTGGCTGGAAGCAAGAGGTCGTGGCAAATGCGCTTTCCGGCCAGGGCCTGTCAGCGGACTTCCTGCCCCTCGTCACCTCTCCCGCGCGCAGCCGCCGCCGCGCCACCCTGTCAGCTCGCCGTACCAAGGGCGGAGTTCTGATGGGCTTCCATGCCCGCGCCTCGGACACCATTGTCGAGATCCCGGACTGCCAGCTCCTCCACCCCGGCATCCTGGCCGCCTTCCCCGGCCTGCAGGCGCTGGTCATGGCCGGAGGCTCGCGCACGACCGAACTCTCCCTGCAGGTGACGCTGACCCGCGGAGGACCAGATGTTGTGGTCACCGGCGGCAAGCCCCTGGACGCGAACCTCCGCCTGGACCTCGCGCGGCTGGTCGAAACCCACGGCTTTTCGCGGCTGACCTGGGATGGCGAGACCGTGGCCCTGCGCGACCGCCCCGCGCTGACCATGGGCAGCGCCACCATCGTCCCCCCGGCCGGGGCCTTCCTGCAAGCCACCGCCGAAGGCGAGGCCGCCTTGCTGGCCGCCGTTCGCCAGGCCCTCGGCCCGCAGAAGCGCATCGTCGACCTCTTCTCTGGCGTCGGCACCTTCACCCTGCCGCTTGCGCAGACCATGGAGGTCCACGCCGTCGAAGGCGATGCCGCGATGACCAAGGCCCTCGACCTCGCCGCCCGGAACACGCCGAACCTGCACCGGATCAGCACGGAAACCCGCGACCTCTTCCGCCGCCCGCTGGAGCCGGACGAGCTGGGCGGCTTCTCCGGCGCCGTCATCGACCCTCCGCGCGCCGGGGCCGAGGCGCAGACCGACCGCCTTGCCCGATCAAAGGTCCCGGTAATCGCCGCCGTCTCCTGCAACCCCGTCACCTTCGCCCGCGACGCCAAGGCCCTCGTCGCCGCGGGCTACCGCCTGGATTGGGTCCAGGTGATCGACCAGTTCCGCTGGTCCACCCATGTCGAGCTTGTGGCCCGATTCTCACGCTGACGTTTCCGTGATCCCTGCGACAGCCTGACCGGCTAGGCAGGCGGCGCGAAATCCTGTACCTCTTGGGGAAAAAGGGCAGACGGTCTACAGGCATGCGCGGTTTTGCAGTTCTCCTCCTCCTGGTGGTCACGTTGGGGCTTGCCGGTTGTGGCGACAGCAAGTTCCGCAGGTACAATGGCCCCGAGGTCACCCAGGTCCAGGTCCACAAGGGCGACCGGAAGATGTACCTTTTCCACCACGACCGCGTGCTGAAATCCTATGACATCGGCCTGGGCTTCGCGCCCGAGGGGCACAAACAGTTCGAAGGCGACGGCAAGACGCCCGAAGGGCAGTACTACATCAGCCACAAGAACCCGAACTCGCAGTTCCACCTGTCGCTGGGAATCTCCTACCCGAACCCCACCGACATCGCCTTTGCCGAGGCGCAGGGCAAATCGCCCGGCGGCGACATCTTCATCCACGGCGGTCCGAAGGGACGGGTCAGCACTCGCGACTGGACCTGGGGCTGCGTCGCCCTGACCGACAAGGAGATGGAGGTCGTCTATTCCATGGTGAACCCGGGCACGCCGATCTTCATCCTGCCCTGAAACGGAAAGGGCGCCCCGCAGGACGCCCCCTTTCCTCAGGCCCCGGTGATCAGCGTCCACCAGATCTTGCCGCCCGGCTCCTGGAACCAGGCAAAGCCGATCTGCCGCGCCTGCGGATCCATGATGACCGCCCGCGTGTCCGGCTGCGCCATCCAGGTCGACAGCGTCACCAGCTCGGTCTCATAGGTCTCCGAGATCAGCTCGCCCAACAGCCGCCCGGTATAGCCCACGCGCTGCACCCGCACCAACGGCGACGAGCCGTCGGACCCAAAGTGCCAGGGCCGGTTCTGGACCGACATGTCGCGCGAATGCGTTGCGGCGGCGGCGTTCAGCCGCGCGTCAAAGGCCAGCGCCGGCAGCGACTTGGCGGCCCGCAGCGTGTTGACCGCATCCAGCAGCCGGAACGAGATCACCTCCTCGTCGCCCGGATTGATCCGGTAGACCTGCGGCAGGGGCTTGCCATCCGCGCCCAGGGTCGGGCCCCGGGTCGGCACACAGGCGCTCAGGGCCAGGCCCGAGCCCGTCAGCAGAAACTTGCGTCTATCCATAGCGTCCACCAATCCTCGCCGCCGGCGGCGGCATTCGGCCCTGTCTAGCGAAAGGCCGGACAAGGTTCAAACGGGGTTTCAGCCGATCGGCGAAACCTGACGGGGGTTTGATTTGCGGGACGGGCGCAATGCCTCTATATCACGCGCGATAACGACACGCTGAGCAGGAGACACCAGAATGTCACAGGGCCCGATGACCCGTCGTTCGCTGCTTGCCGGGGCTGCGGGGATGGCCGGGCTGGCCGCCCTTCCGGCCCTTGCCCAGGACGGCACCACCGAATTCACCGCACCCGTGTCCAGCACGGTCCGCAACAACGTATCCAGCTTCCGCATGTTGCAGTGGCAGGACTATTTCGACAACACCCGGAACGGTGCGATCCTGGTCGACATCACCTCGCGCGCCCTGCATTTCTGGAGCGAGGACCAGTCGATCTACCGCCTCTACCCCACCTCCGTCCCCCTGTCCGAGGATCTGACCCGCCGCGGCCGGACCGAGGTTGTGCAAAAGGTCGTCAACCCGACCTGGCGCCCGACGCCCTCGATGCTGCAGCGAAACCCGGAATGGCCTTCGGTCGTGGAAGGCGGCGCCAAGGACAACCCGCTGGGCACCCGGGCGCTCTATCTCTCCTGGACCTACTACCGGATCCACGGCACCCACGACACGCGCAAGATCGGCCGCAAGTCCTCGAACGGTTGCGTGGGCCTTTACAACGAGCACATCGAAGAACTGTTCGAGATGGCCCGCGTCGGCACCCAGGTGCTGCTGATCTAGCTTTGACCGCCGCGCAAGGCGAGGGCCGCGGACCGGGCAGGTCCGCGGCCTTTTGCATCAGCCCAGCAGGTCGCGCCGCAGCAGGTCAAAGATCGCCACGCCCGGCGCGATCAGCGCATCGGGGAAATCGTAATCCGGGTTGTGCAGGGCGGGCGACCTCTCGCCCGACCCCAGCAGGAACATCGCCGACCGGGCAACCTGTCCAAAGCGGCCGAAATCCTCGGACGCGCGCATCGGCAGGCCCGTCGCGCCCCGGGGTATCCCAAGCGCCTCCAGTGCGGCAGAGATCGCGGCCGTGGCGTCCGGGTCGTTCGTGCAGGCGGCAAAGCGGTCGTGGTGGCTGAACTCCAGCGCCAGCCCGTGCTGAGCCGCCAGTCCACGGGCCAGCCCCATAACCTCGTCCCGTAGCGCGGCCATGTCCGCATCGCGCAGGGTGCGCAGGGTCAGCCACAGCTCTCCCTCGCCAGGTGTGATGCCAAAGGCCGGTTCACCGATCTGCGCATGGCACAGGCTGACCAGCCGGAACTCCGGCCCCAGCGCGCCGCCTTTCCCGGCGGCCAGCGCGGCGGGCATCAGCGCCGCCAGCGCCAGCGCGGGCGAGACCCCCGTCTCCGGGGCCGAGGCATGGGCCGTGCGCCCCCGGAACAGCACCCGCAACCCTTCCGAGGCGCAATTGGCCGGTCCCGGCGCGATCACTGCCTGGCCCAGCGGCAGGCCCGGCATGTTGTGCAGCGCAAAGGCCCAGTCCGGCCTGATCCCGGCAAAGCGCGCATCCGCCAGCACCGCCGCCGCGCCCGACCCATCCTCTTCCGCCGGCTGGAACAGCAGCACCACCCGCCCCCGCGCCGGGCGGTCGCGGGCGATCAGCCGGGCCAGCCCCAACAGGATGGTGGAATGGCCGTCATGTCCGCACAGATGCGCCTTGCCCGGCACGGTGGACCGATGCGGGGCATCGGACACCTCCTCGATCGGCAGCGCGTCCAGTTCCGACCGGAACATCACCGTCGGCCCCGGTTCCGCCGCCTCCCAGACCGCCGCCACCCCGTGCCCGCCAAGCCCGGTCAGGATGCGATCCGGGGTCAGCGGCCCCAGCGCCGCAACCACCTCCGCCGCCGTCCGCGTCTCCTGCCCCGAGACCTCGGGGTGGCGATGCAGGTGGTGGCGGAATGCGGCCAGTTCCACAAGGTCAAGATTGGTCAGCATCCCGCACCCTTCCCGCAAAGCCGTACCCGGCATTCACCTTGCACAAATATCCTCAGGGGGTTTGGGGGCAGAATGCCCCCATTCTGCGCCATCAGCACAAATCGCGACGCCAGGGCAAACCAAAGGCATGCGCGGCAGCGCTCGATTTGACAGGCGGCAAGCCAAAGTGACCACGGCGCAAGTATTAACACCACCCTAACGCGGACGGCCAACCCATTGTAATCGCTGGAAAACGCAGATCTGTCCACCGTGGACAGCTCACCCCTTCGGCAGCCAGCCTGCCAGGTTGTCCTCGATCACCGCGACCAGGGCCTCGATATGGGCGGGCTCGTCGTTCAGGCAGGGGATATAGGTGAACTCCTCGCCCCCGGCATGCTCGAAGGCCTCCCGGATCTCGCCGTTGATCTCTTCCAGCGTCTCGATGCAGTCGGCCGAGAAAGCCGGCGCCATCACCGCGATCCGCTTCTTCCCCTGCTTCGCCAGTTCGGCCACATGCTCGACCGTATAGGGCCGCAGCCATTCCTCTGGCCCGAAGACCGACTGGAAGGTCGTGTCGATCGACCCCTTCTCCCACCCCAACCTCTCCCGCAGCAGGCGCGAGGTCTTGGCGCACTGACAGTGGTAGGGGTCCCCCTCCATCAGGTACCGCTTCGGCATCCCGTGGTAGGAGGCGACCAGCACGTCGGGCCGATGGTCCAGCTTCGCATAGGCCGCCTCGACCGACCGGGCCAGCGCCTCGATATACAGGGGGTGCTCGAAATACTCCGGCGCGGTCCGAACCGAAGGCTGCCGCTTTTCCTTCATCAGGGCGCGGAAGAACTGGTCGTTCGCTGTGGCCGAGGTCGCGCCGGCGTAGTGGGGGTAAAGCGGGAAGAACAGGATCTTTTCGCATCCCGCCTCGACCATCGCCCGGACCCGGCTTTCCGTCGAGGGGTTGCCGTAACGCATGCAGAAGTCGACCATCACCTCGGCCCCGTGCCGCTCTTCCACCAGCTGGGCGATCGCCGCGGTCTGGGCCTTGGTGATCGTCAGCAGCGGGCTTTCGTTCAGCTCGTGGTTCCAGATCTGCTTGTAGTTCGCGCCCGAGGAGAACGGCCGTTTCGACAGGATCACCAGCTGCAACAGCGGCTGCCACAGCCAGCTGGAGTAATCCACCACCCGCTTGTCCGAGAGGAACTCGTTCAGATAGCGCCGCATCGACCAGTAGTCGTAATTGTCCGGTGTCCCCAGGTTCGCGATCAGCACGCCGATCTTCGCCTTGCGGACCGGAGGGTGGTCGGCGGGGGCATGGGCCAGGCGGCCCTGTCCAGGGCGTACCAAGGTAGCGTCGCTGTCAGGATAGGTCTTGGCGTCAAGCATCTGAGTGATCCCAATGGTTCCTGCGGGACATAACCGCTTGCAGCGCGCGGTCAACCACCGCCGGGTAACGGTTTCTCGGCCACCCCAAGCGCATCGGCCAGCCGCGCCATGGCCGAACCGGGCCGCAGGGGCTTTTGCTGGCTGTCATGCGGGGCCCAGCCGGTCAGGAAAACCAGCTCGAAAGTCGCGGGCAGGTGACCCTCGGGCGTCGCAAGGCTTTGGTAGACCGCCGCCGCGGCGGCAAGAACCGAGCGGCGGGTGAAGTGGCGGGGCCGGGCGGCGAGCGCACTGGTTTCGCCCATCGCGCGGAGGTCGGACATGAGCCGACCGAAGTCGCGGTAGCGGACCACCTCGGTGACACTGTCCGCGACCGGCAAGGCAAAACCTGCCCGCTGCATCAGGGCGCCCAGATCCCGGATCTCGCCCATCGGCAGGACTCGGGGCGAGAGGCCGCCAGTCACGGTCGCCTCGGCCTCGGCCAGGCTGGCGCGAAGCTCGTGCAGGGTCCGGCCACCCGGGAACACGGCCAGGAACAACCCGTCCGGCTTCAGCGCGCGCAGGGATTGGACCAGCTGGCCCACCGGATCGTTTGCCCAGTGCAGGGACATAGCGTGTACGATCAGATCGTGCGCGCTTGGTTCCATGGCGAGCACCTCCTCGTCCGGCACGACGGGCGCGAAATCCGACCAGACCTCGGGATGGCCGCTCACCACCACTGGCGACGTAAACCTCCTGTTAACTTCACTGAGTCTTTCCTGAACATCGGCAAGGGCCAGGCGGTGCAGGAACAGGGCATCCGCATGGTCAGGGCGGCGCAGGGCGCGTTGGCGCTGGCGCAGAAGGGCGGCGCGGTCGGTCATCGGCGGTGGCTGGGTCATTGCAGGAAGATGCGGGGCAGAAGATGGGAATGCAAGCCGTGCTCCAGGTGCTTTACCCGCCGCAATGCATCAGCTGCGGCGAGCCGGTGGCCAGTGACTTCGGCCTCTGCCCCGGCTGTTGGCGCGAGACGCCCTTTATCAGCGGTCTGGCCTGCGACCAATGCGGCATTCCGCTTCCTGGAGAGGCCCATGAGACGGCACAATGCGACGACTGCCTGACCATCGCCCGGCCCTGGGACCGGGGACGCGCGGCGCTGTCCTACCGCGACAACGGGCGACGGCTGGTCCTCGCGCTGAAGCATGGCGACCGGATGGACCTGGCGCGCCCGGCCGGCGGCTGGATGCTGAAGGCGGCGCGGCCGATCTTGCGACCCGGGATGCTGGTCGTGCCGGTGCCCCTGCACTGGCTGCGCCTGGTCCGGCGCCGCTATAACCAGGCGGCGCTTCTGTCCCGGGTGGTCGCACGGGGGGCGGGGCTGGATCATTGCCCGGATGCGCTGATCCGGCATCGCAACACCGGGAACCAGGATGGCAAGACCCGCGAGGCACGCTTTGCCAATCTGGTGGATGCCTTTTCGGTCCCGCGGCGGCGCGAGGCACTGGTCGTGGGGCGCGACGTCCTGCTGGTCGATGACGTGATGACGTCAGGCGCGACCTTCGCAGCAGCAGCCGAGGCGCTGGTTTCGGCGGGGGCGCGCTCGGTAAACGTGTTGTGTCTGGCGCGCGTTGCGAAAGACGGCTGATCGCCTATAGTCCGGCACGCAAACGAGGTTAGCCATGCGTCCTGTCGACATCTACACCACCCCCACCTGCGGCTATTGCGCCATGGCCAAGCGGCTGTTGCAGCGCAAGGGCGTATCCTACCGCGAGATCGACGTCAGCGCCGATCCTTCGCTGCGCGCGGCGATGGTGCAGCGCGCGAACGGGCGGCGAACCGTGCCGCAAATCTTCATCGGCGAGATGCATGTCGGCGGCTGCGACGACATCTATGCGCTGGAAGATGCGGGGAAACTTGACGCGGTGCTGGCCGACTGATGCGCGCTGCCCTGATCCAACTGACGGTGAGCGACGACCCGGCG
The DNA here is from genome assembly GCA_046569765.1 of Alphaproteobacteria bacterium. GTDB lineage: Bacteria > Pseudomonadota > Alphaproteobacteria > Rhodobacterales > Rhodobacteraceae > Tabrizicola. The sequence continues at coordinate 63,659 of JBKHWC010000006.1, forward strand.
GCGAACCTGCCGGTGACGCAGGACCTTGTACGCCAGGCGGTCGCCGCGGGCGCGGGCTTTGTCCTGACGCCCGAGCTGACGAATGGCCTGTCCTCCAGCCGCGCGCACCAGCGGTCAGTCTTTCGGCATGAGGCGGACGACCCGACGCTTGTCGCCCTGCGGGATCAGGCGAAGGCGGCGGGGATCTGGCTGTTGGTCGGCTCGCTGGGACTTCTGACGCAGGACGCGGACGGGCGGTTCGCCAACCGCAGCCTGCTGATCGCGCCCGATGGGTCGGTCGCGGCAAGATATGACAAGATTCACATGTTCGACGTGAACGTCTCGGAGACCGAGGTCTATCGGGAAAGTGAAGGCTATCGGCCCGGAACCCAGGCGGTGGTGGCCGAGACCCCGTTCGCGCGGATCGGGATGACGGTCTGCTACGACGTGCGGTTCCCCGCGCTGTATCGCCGGCTGGCCCAGGGGGGCGCGCAGGTGATCACGGTCCCGGCGGCCTTCAACCACATCACCGGCGCCGCGCACTGGGAGACGCTGCTGCGCGCCCGGGCGATCGAGACGGGGTGCTTTGTCCTGGCCCCGGCGCAGACCGGCTTCCACCCCGAGACGAACGGCAAGGGCCGCAGGACTCACGGCCATTCGCTGGCCATCGCGCCCTGGGGCGAGATCCTGGTGGATGCGGGGACGGAACCGGGCGTGACTTTTGTGGACCTGGACCTTGGCCGGGTGGACGAGGCGCGTCGGCGTGTCCCTTCGCTCTCTCACGACCGGGACTTCGCCGGGCCATGAGCGCCGAGAAAGCCGACGACATCGCGGTCGCGCTGTTCGGCGAGCTGTTCATGGCCGACCAGCTGGCCCGGAACCGCATCTCGAAGGTTCTTCCCAAGGGGATGGAGCTGTCGCATTTCAGCGTGTTGAACCATCTGGCGCGGATCAATGACGAGCGCACTCCGGCCCAGCTGGCGCGGGCTTTCCATGTGACGCGGGGGGCGATGACCAATACGCTGTCGCGGCTGGAATGGGCTGGTCATGTCCACATCCGCCCGGATTGGGAGGATGCGCGGCGCAAGTTCGTGGCGATCAGCCCAAGCGGCCGCGCGGCAAGGGATTCTGCGGTGGCGGCGGTGGTACCGCTGATCGCGGATGTGGTGCAGTCGATCGGGGCCGAACGGGTCCGGGGGCTGGTCTCTGTCCTGCGTGAGCTGCGGGTGCGGCTGGAGGGGGATTGACCATGGCCCAACGGCCATAGGCGCCGGGTTTGCGGCCGTCAGGGGAGGTTAGGCCTTGCCCTGTGGCATCGAACTCCGCATAGACTTGGGCGATATCCGGGAACGTGAAGAACCATGCTTTCAACGCCGCGTCTGTCTGCCCTTCTTGCGCTGTCCACCGCCCTTGCCGGTGCCCCGGCTCTGGCGGAGATGAACAGATCTTTGAATCTGAACGGCACGACCGGCCTGATCGACATGCCCTCGGGCGATGCGCAAGAGGATGCGCGCTTCACCTTCTCGACCGCGCTGGTCGGCTCGATCACCCGCGCGACGATCAGCTTCCAGATCACGGAGCGTCTGTCGGGTTCGTTCCGGTTTCAGACCTGGCGCGACTGGGACAAACTGTTCCCCGGCGACGACAGCAAATACGAGGACCGCAGCTTCGACCTGCGCTACCAGATCCTGAAGGAAGGGGCCTATGTTCCCGCCCTGACCATCGGGCTGCAGGATTTCACCGGCAACGGCACCTTCGCGTCGGAATATATCGCGGCGACCAAGACCTTTGGCGATCGGGTGAAGGTGACGGCGGGCCTTGGCTGGGGCCGGATGGGCAGCTACGGCGGGATCGGCGAAGTCTTCGGCGACCGTCCCCCCGTCTCGGCCGACGATGCGGGCAGGCCGAACACCGACCAGTGGTTCCGCGGCGAGGCCGCGCCCTTCGCCGGGGTCGAATACAAGATCACCGACCAATGGACGTTCAAGGCCGAATATTCATCGGACGACTATGTGCTGGAACAGGATCGCGGCCTGATCGAGCGCGACAGCCCGTTCAACTTCGGCTTCGAGTACCAGCGCGGGCCGAATGCGCGCTACGGGCTGTATTCGCTTTATGGCTCGGAAATCGCCTTTGCCTTCCATCTGATCCTTGACCCCAAGACCCGCGCCACTGGTGGGGTGATGGGGGCCGCGCCGGTCGCGGTGAAGGCGCGTCCCGCGCGCGCGGCCGACCCTGATGCCTATGACGGCGGCTGGGTCACCCAGTCCGATGCCGGGCCGCTTCTGCGCAAGAACCTGGCCAAGCGGCTGGCGGTCGACGGGATCGTGGTCGAAAACCTGGCCTATACCGCGACCACGGCGCAGATCCGCATCCGGTCGAACCGGATCGACGCGGGCCCGCAGGCCATCGGCCGGACCGCCCGCGCCCTTAGCCATGTGATGCCCGCCTCGGTCGAAACGTTCGAGATCGTGCCGGTGAGCAACGGGATGGGGGCGTCAAAGGTCACCATCCGCCGCAGCGATCTGGAGCAGCTGGAATACGCCGCTGACAACGCGACCCTGCTGCGGCAGCGCGTCACGATCACCGATGCCGGTCCGGTTCCGGCCAATGCGGTGGGTGACGAAGGCCTATATCCGAAATTCCGCTGGAGCCTGAAGCCGGCGGTCAAAATGAGCGAACCCTTGAAGGGGGACGTCGGTCTGCGACTGGCGGCCGGTTATGACATCCGGCCGGGTCTGGTTCTGTCGGGCGCGATCTACAAAAGCGTGTTCAGCAACGTGGACCGTGACGGCGATTATTCGGATTCGCTGCTGCCGCATGTCCGCTCTGATGCCTCGCGCTACAGCAAATATGCCGATCCCGGGCTGGAGCAGCTGACCCTTGCCTGGTACGCCCGCCCGACCGAGGATTTCTATTCCCGCGTGACCCTTGGCTATCTGGAGCGGATGCACGCCGGGGTTTCGGGCGAGGTGCTGTGGAAGCCGGTGGACAGCCCGCTCGCGCTGGGGGTCGAGGTCAATTACACCAAGCAGCGCGACACCGACGGCGGTTTCGGCTTCGACGAATATGACTATGACGTCGTGACCGGCCACGTCTCGGCCTATTATGACTTCGGCAACGGCTTCCTGGGCCAGCTGGACGTGGGCAAATACCTAGCGGGTGATGTCGGCGCGACCGTCTCGGTCGACCGGGTGTTCGCCAATGGCTGGCGGATCGGGGCCTTCGCCACAGTGACCGACGCCACCGCCGAGGAATTCGGCGATGGCGCTTTCGACAAGGGCATCCGCTTTACCATCCCGCTGACCTGGGCCATCGGGACCGAGACCCGGCAGACCTTTGGCGCGACGCTGCGTCCCTATACCAGCGACGCCGGCGCGCGGGTCGATGTGGACGGGCGTCTGTACGAATCGATCCGCGAATACCACACCCAGTCGCTTGATCCCGACTGGGGCCGGGTCTGGCGGTGATCCTGATGCGCAGACTGATCGCCACTGTTGCTGCCCTTGCCCTCCTCGCCGCCTGCGGCAACGAGAAGTCCGAGCCTTCGCCCCTTGGCACCGCCGTCAGCACCTTGGCCAAGGCCACGGTGTCGCGCGTGGCCGCCCGCCGTGCCGGGGGTGAGGGGAAGGCCCCCGCCCCGCCCAGTCGTGCGGATATCGAGAAATACGGGATGCCGATCCTGCGCGCCGTGATCCCAAGCCGGGGCGCGGATGCCCTGGTCACGATCAGCGACCAGAAGGGTCCGGTGGTGACCTGGAGCACCACGGACGGCACAACTTTCACTCTGCGCGACGGCGTTCTGATCCAGACCCGCGGCCTTGGCCCCGACCTCATGTCGGCGGCGGCCCCTGGGGTCAGCCAACTGCTGCGCGACGGCGGCTCGCATCAGCGCGTCTACTATTTCCTTGGCCAGGACGACAGCACCACCCGGCGGACCTATGACTGCACGGTGGATGTGAAAGGTCGGGAAAGCATCACGATCTTCGACCGCACCCATGCCGTCACCCGCGTGACCGAGGAATGTCAGCGTCCGCAGGGCAAGCTGACCAACGACTACTGGATCGAAGGCTCCAGCATCCGAAAGTCCCGGCAGTGGGCCAGCGGGCTGACCGGCCATATCGACTTTGAGCGGGTGGTGGACTGATTCGCGTTCCCGGCGGCGGCTGTATCCCCGATCCAACGGAATCGGCGTTCCGCGCGGGATTCTTGACCGAGTCCGCGCCCCGTCACCTTAAAACTGTATCGCTCCGTTCAGTGAGGTCACAGACTGGTGACAGGCTTGGGCCCACCCAAGTCGAACCAAAGGAGAGTTAGCATGAAGAAACTCGTTGCCAGTGTTCTTGCTTCGTCGCTCCTCGCGTCGGCGGCGTTCGCCGGTGGTCCGGTTGTCGTGGTCGAGGAGGAAGTTCCCGTGGTCGAGGAGCGACCGGCCTCTTCGGCAGGGATACTGCCGCTGTTGCTGATCCCGATCATCCTTTGCGTCGCGCTGTGCGGCGATGATGATGATCCGCCGCCCCAGATTGTTATCGACGGACAGTAATCCGCTTTTGTACCACGCGACAGCCCGCCCCATCGGCGGGCTGTTTGCGCGTCAATAGTCCCGCTCGATGAAGATGCCGACTCCGGTCTCGCCATCCTCACCGACCCGGCCCTTCAGCGTCACACCCTCGCGCAGGTCGAGGTTCAGGCTGATCCGGCTGGTGCCGCCCTGGCCGATCTCGACTTCGGTATAGACGTTCTCGGACAGGTATTTCCCTGCCCGTAGCGCGGTCGAGCCGTCCTCGGCCGTGGTGATGTCCAGGTCGTCCAATCCGAAGCCTTGCCGCAGCTTGTTCACCAGGCCCTCGCCCCCGCGACCGGCCAGGGTGGCGACCGCATTGGCCAGTTGCAGCGCCTGCAAGGGTGACAGGTTCTGCAACCCGCGCCCGAAGAGCAATTGCGACAGCACCTCTTCCTGCGGCAGTTCGGGGGTCGAGGCGAAGCTGACCACCGGATCGTCCGCCGGGCCGTCCACGTTCACATAGCTGATGATTCCATCATTCTCCGAGCTGGCCGAGATGCGGATCAGCGGTGTGAAACTGCCCTCCAGCTCCAGATCGGCGCGGGACAGGGTCAGGCGTTTGCCCAGAATGTCGATCCGCCCCCGCACCAGCTGGAAGGCGCCCGAAGGGATGACGGCGGCGCTGGTTCCGGTCAGCCGGATCTCGCCGCCGAGTTCCGCGTCGATGCCCCGGCCGCGCAGGAAGATCTGGTTTGGCGCAGCGATGGTCAGGTCAAGGCGGAAGGGCCGTTCGTCGCCCGACCGGCCCGCGCGCCCTTCCTCCAGCAGCCCCGCCTTCCGCCGCGTCTCGTGCACGGCGGCGGGTTCGTTTCGGTGGCGGATGTCCAGCAGCGCCGCGGCCGAGGAGAAGCCGGTCGAGGGCACCCGCAGCTCCGCCTCGCGCAAATCCAGCCGCCCGGCGACCAGAGCGCCGCCCGTGAGCGGGCCGGTGATGCGGACGGCGCCATCCAGCACCGCGTCGTAAAGCTCGGGGTCATAGACCCGCACCCCGGCCAGCGAGACCGACAGTTCGGCCGGGAAAGGCGAAGTCAGGCCAACCGGCCCGTCCAGCCGCAACTGTCCCCCGGTCGCAGGACGGCCGGTCAGCGAAACCTGTGCCTGCCCGCCGGAAAGCTGCGCCATGGCCTGCAGGTTCTCCAGCGCCAGGCCCAGGTCCGGGTCGGTTGCGCGCCCGTCCGCCAGAGTGATCCTCCCCGACAGCGAGGCCAGCCGCAGCGGCCCGTTCAACCGCAGGTCATAACTCAGCGCCCCGTCGATCGAGCGCGGGGAGAGGAAGACGCTGGCCAGACCCGCCCTGCCCGTGCCGGTTATCGTCAGATCCGCCGACCGGAATCCCGCCGCGATCCGCCCCGACACCCGCGCGTCTATCCCGCCAGGGCCGCGCAGCGCGACCGAAAGGTCGGTTCCGGCATCGTCTTGGCTGCCCGTCCCGTCCAGCGTCACCGGGCCGCTGAAGTCCGGCAGAACCAGCCCGACATCCGCCAGCCGTCCGGTCACGTTCAGCCGACCGTTGCCGCCCCCGGTCACTTCGGCCTGAAGCTGGGGGTTCGCCAGGCTTGCCGCGTCGATCAGCAGCCGACCATCGCGCAGCTGCCCGGCAAAGCCAAGGCGGCTGGTCCCGGCCAGAAGGCGGTCGGCCTCGGGGTTGCCAAGACGGATCGACTGCCCTTCACCCTCGGCCGTCAGTGTCCCGGCCTCGGGTGTACCCCGGAAGGCGAGGCCCAAGGCGACGCTGCCGCCAAAGTCTGATCCCAGATCGCCCAGATCCCCCATCGTGACCCGCCCGGACAGCTCGGACCCCTCGGTGGCGATGGTGCCCGAGGCCGTCAGCGCCAGGCTTTGCGCTGTCAGCGTCAGTTCGCGCAGTCTGGTCCCCGTCTCGTCCCGCAGGATCGAGAGACCCGCCGTCGCCTGCCCCGCCATCAGCCGGTCCAGCGCCGCGATCCCAAGGCTCAGCCCCTGGGCTTGCACGTCGATCCGCCCGTCGATCTCGCCCGAGAGAAGACCGGCCGACCCGTCGGCGACGATCGTCCCGCTGCCCCCAAGCTGTCGGCCAGCGAGGGCGGAAAAGCGCGACAGGTCCGCCGCCGCCACCGTGATCCGGCCGCGGGTCCGCAACCCCTCGTCCAGCCCGCCCACCGTAAGGCGGCCGTCCAGCGCATAGTCCTGGCCGGTCACTGCCAGGTTCGACAGCTGCAAATCGCCGCCCTCCAGCATGTGGAACTTGAGCGATCCTGAAAGTTCGGTCCCCAGTGCAGCTGCCAGCCCCGGGTCCGAAAGCGCCAAGTCGCGCAACGCCAGATCAAGGCTGCCGCCCAGCGTCTTGCCCGCCGGAGTGCGCCCGATCCGCCCGGATCCCGCCAGCCGTGCCGTGCCCAGCCGCAAGTCGGCCCGCTCCAGCCCCTGCAGCGTGACCTCGCCGCGCCAGCCGGCCCCGTCGCCGCTTTCCGCCGCCAGCCGGAACCCGGCTGAGGCCACCCGCGTCGGAAGCTCGCCGAACGGAAGCAGCACCGGCGCGCCATCGGGCGCGGCCAGCGTGCCGGTGACGTCCATCCGCTCCACAAGGCCGTCCGCCGCCAGATCCAACTGGCCCGCCAGCGCCAGCGACCGAGCCTGCAACTCCAGCGCATCGATCCGCAGGCTGCCCAGGGGCAGGCGTGTCGCGTCCAGAACCAGCGCCACCCGGTCGCCGAAGAAATCCACATGCTGCGGGAGCAGAAGCGGGGCAAGGTTCCCCGCCACATCCGCGCGCAGGCGGTAGGCGCCGTCCTCGACCCCCGACAGGGTGATCGTCCCCGCCAGCCGCTCCACTCCGTCCGTCGCCAGCAAAAGTTCGGCGCCGAAATCCTCAAGGGGGCCAGACCCCCTCAGTTCCAGCTCGGCTGCCGGAGCGCCGGGAATGTTCAGCGCGCTGACCACCAGCCCGCCCTCGGCTTCCTCGGCGTGGAGGTCAATTGCCAACTGTCCGGTCTGGTTCGAGAAACTGGCGTCCAACCGGATCTCGCCTCCGGCCCCGTTCTGCCGTTCAAGGTCCAGCGTGGCCGTCCCCTCGCCCTCGATCAGCGTCGCCGCAGCCTCGAGACTGCCTTCGACCGGCTGGCCCAGCACCGTTTCATCCAGCACGATCCGATCGGCTGCGATTCTGCCGATCTCGACCGAAACCGGCAGGTCGGGCAGTTTGAAACCGCGCGCCTCGGGGCTGGGGACCGCGCTTTCGCCAGTCTCGGGCAGGCGGGCGACCAGGATTTCCCCGGCCGACAGCTCCGACACCACCAGCGCGCCGGACAGAAGCGACGACCGGCTCCAGTCCAGCACCACGTCGTTCAGCGTCAGCCAGATGCCTGCGTCGTCGGCGACCGTGAGAGACTGTATGGTCGCGCGAGAGGAGAGCGCCCCCTCGAACCCGGTGATCGTCACCTGCCGCCCGGCTTCGGACAGGTTGTCTTCCAGGAAGGCGGTCAGGAAACCGCGGTCGTCCTCTTGCGCCAGGGCGGGGGCGGCGAGGAAAGTCAGAAGAAGCACCCGGCCCAGCATCAGAACGCCTGCCCCAGGCCGATATAGACCTGCACCCCGTCGCCCGTACTGCCCGAAACCGGCGCGGCCACGTCCAGCCGGATCGGCCCGATCCCGGTGTCATAGCGCAGCCCAAGCCCGGCCCCGGCGTGCGACTCGGCCGAGCCGTCGAACACCCCGTCGATCCCCACCGTGCCTGCATCCACGAAGCCCACCACGCCGATCCGGTCGGTCACCTTGGCGCGCAGCTCCAGCGACCCGGCGGCGAAGAACTTGCCGCCGATCAGGAATTCGGGCCCGAAGCCGCGCGTCACCGCGATCCCCAGCGAGCGGTAGGGTTGCCCCCGCACTGTCCCGCCGCCGCCCGAGAAGAACAGCAGGTCGCGCGGGGTTTCCAGAAGCGACGGCCCCCAGATGCCCCCCGCCTGCGCCCGGGCGGCGACCACGAAGCGCCCGGCCTCGCCCAGACTGCGGTAGCCGCGCGCGTCGACCGTAGCGCGGACGCCCGAGCCGGTGGAGTTGAACCCGAGAAACGGCCGCAGCGTTGCGTCGATGTAGAAGCCCCGCGTCGCATCGGTCTTGTCGTCACGGCGGTCCCAGATCAGCCCCAGGGGCAGGGCAAGGTTCTGGAAGGTGAAGTCGCCCCCCGGGTCGCGCCCGTCCTGATAGGAATAGGTCAGCGCCGCCTTGCCCGTCAGCGTGTCCGAGAAGATATGCGAGAAGGTCAGCCCGAACTCGACCGTGTCGGCGTAATAGTCGATCTCGTCCAGGCGGCTGTAGTTCAGCACCAGGCCCGCTGTCGTGTCCGGCGTCAGCGTTGCGGGTCGGTCCAGCGACACGCCAATGGCATAGTCCACCCCGCTTTCGCCCGAGCCGATGTTGGTCACCTCGCCCTCGACCAGCAGCCTCTCACCACCGCCCAACAGGTTGCGGTGCAGCCAGGACCCGGTCAGCGAAACGCCGTCCAGGCTGGCGACCTCGGCCCCCAGCGAATAGCGGCGCGGCTTCTGTTCCACGATCTGCGCGGTGATGCCCAGCAGGTCCGGCGCGGTGATACGGTCATCCTCGACCAGGTTGGCCGAGGCGAAGATGCCTGTCCGGCGCAACCGCGTCTCGGCCCGGCGCAGCTCCGACTCGCTGAACGTCTCGCCCTCTGGCAGACCGGCGATCTTGCGGACACGGGCTTCACGCATCCGCTGTTCACCCTCGACCCGCAACGGTCCGAAGCGCAGGCGCGGGCCGGGCTCCACACCCACCGCCACGTCCAGCCGGGACTCCGCATGGTCGGCCACCACCTCTTCCGAGGCGACGCGGGCCTTGGCGTGGCCCACTTCGCGCCAGGCGCGGATCGACAGTTCCACCGCCTCGGTCACCACGCCGCTTTCCGCGACCGCACCGGGACGGAACCCTTCGGGAAACTCGGTCGCGGGCGCCTGCGGACCCAGGGCCAGGCGGCCGAAGCGGAAGGGTGGGCCGGGGTCTACAGTGACGGTAATGCTGCGGATTACTGCCGGAACCTCCAGCGCCGGAATTCCTGCCGCCTCGCGCCCGTCGATGCGGATGCTGATCACGACCGAGTAATGCCCCCGGGCATAAAGGGCCGAGAGGATCCGGCCATAGTCCGACCGGGCGGCGGCCAGAAGGTCCTGCGGATCGGTCTGGTCCTGAACCTGCAAGGCCCGCAGCTGCGAGGCCTCTTGCACTACCTTGGCGAGATCGTCGGACGCGCCCGAGATGGCAAAGTCCAGCCGGTCCAATGCCTCGGCCCGGGTGGCGGCCAGAAGCAGCATCGCCGTCACGATTCGGCGCATCTGCCTTGCTCCCCGACCAGAGGCCATTCCCCATCTTCCTTTCGCCAGCCTGTACCTGACTATATGCAGCTTGTGCCGGACCCTTCAATCAAGGGAAACCGCATCAGCACCATCGGGTTCCCCGACTGGCCGTCATCCGCCTGTGACACGCGCGCTGCATGACTGCGGCAAAGCAGGAGTGTGGCAGATGACCGACGAAGGCTATGACCTGGATGAAGCCTATCAGATCGACGGGCCCGAGGGCGCGCGGCGGATGTATGGCGACTGGGCGCCGACCTATGACGAAAGTTTTGGCGCGGCCTGGGGCTACATCGCCCCGCGCGAGATTGCCGCGATCCTGAAGGGCGAGATCGCAGTTGGGGCCGAGATTCTGGATATTGGCGCGGGCACCGGCCTGGTGGCCGAACACCTGCGCGGCCTGACGGTCGACGCGCTGGACATCACGCCCGAAATGCTCGAGGTCGCCCGGCCCAAGGCGCTGTACCGCAACCTGATGCTGGGGGATCTGACCAAGGCGCTGGATATCCCGGACGCCAGCTATGACGCGGTAATCAGTTGCGGCACCTTCACCCACGGGCATGTCGGCCCGGACTGTTTCCCCGAGTTGCTGCGGATCACGAAGCCAGGCGCGGTCTTTGCCTGCGGCACCATCGGTCCGGTGCTGGACGGGGCCGGATTCGGCTCGGAACTCGCGCGCATGGTCGCCCATGGCAAGATCACCCCGGTCGCCTGGCACGACATCCCGATCTACGAGGGCGCCGACCACGCCCACAAGCACGACCGCGGCCTGGTCATGGTGTTCCGCAAGCTCTGACGGCCCGCTCGTCGAGCATCCCCCTTGCAGACTCGGTCCTGCCGACGTATATGAGGCGTCAACAGCTGCTTCCGGGTCCAAACCTGAAGCTACCGAAAGTCACGGGCGGGCCGCTGGGTCCGCTTTTTTGTTTCCGGGGTCCAATGACCGATCTTGTCGCCAAAACCGCCATCGACCGCCGCCTGGCCGACATCGTCCAGCCGGTGATCGAAGGGCTGGGCTTCGAACTCATCCGCCTGCGGTTGATGGGCGGCAAGACGCGCGTGCTGCAGATCATGGCCGACCGCCCCGATGGTGGGATCGGCGTGGATGAATGTGGCGACATCTCCACCGCCGTCTCGGCCGTGCTGGACGTCGAGGACCCGCTTGAGGACAATTATATCCTCGAAGTCTCCTCGCCCGGCATCGACCGGCCGCTGACCCGGCTGAAGGATTTCGAGACCTGGAAGGGCTGGGAAGCCCGGATCGAGACGACCGAGCTGATCGACGGCCGCCGCCGCTTCAAGGGCGATCTGGCGGGGGTCGAGGGGGACGAGGTCCTGATCACCATCGAGGAAGGTGGCGAAGAGGTGACCATCGGGCTTCAGTTCGACTGGCTGTCCGACGCCAAGTTGATCCTGACCGACGAGCTGATCGCCGAAATGCTGCGCCAGAAGAAGGTGGCCGAGCCCACCGATGGCCAGTTCGACGAGATCGAAGAAATTGACGGGGATGAGGACGACAAGCCCGCCCCCCCGACGAAACACTGAGCGGAGTAAGACGCATGGCAATCACCTCGGCCAACCAGCTGGAGCTTCTGCAAACCGCCGAAGCCGTTGCGCGCGAAAAGATGATCGACCCGGATCTGGTGATCCAGGCGATGGAGGACAGCCTCGCCCGCGCCGCCAAGTCGCGCTACGGGGCCGAGATGGACATCCGGGTGAAGATCGACCGCAAGACCGGCCGCGCGTCCTTCTCTCGTGTGCGGACCGTCGTTGAAGACGACGCGGTGGAAAACCACCACGCCCAGCTGACCGTGAAGCAGGCCAAGTCCTATCTCGCCGATCCCCAGATCGGGGATGAGATCGTGGACGAAGTCCCGCCCGTCGACCTGGGCCGCATCGCCGCGCAGTCCGCCAAGCAGGTCATCCTGCAGAAGGTCCGCGAAGCCGAGCGGGATCGTCAGTTCGAGGAATTCAAGGACCGCAAGGGCACCATCATCAACGGCGCCGTCAAGCGCGAGGAATACGGCAACGTCATCGTCGACATCGGCCGGGGCGAAGGCATCCTGCGCCGGAACGAGAAGATCGGCCGCGAAGCCTATCGCATCGGCGACCGCATCCGCTGCTACATCAAGGACGTCCGCCGCGAGCCGCGCGGCCCGCAGGTCTTCCTGTCGCGCACCGACCCGCAGTTCATGGCCGAGCTTTTCAAGATGGAAGTGCCGGAAATCTATGACGGCATCATCGAGATCAAGGCCGTCGCCCGCGACCCCGGTTCGCGCGCCAAGATTGCCGTGATCTCCTACGACAACTCCATCGACCCGGTGGGCGCCTGCGTCGGTATGCGCGGCTCCCGCGTGCAGGCCGTGGTGAACGAGCTTCAGGGCGAAAAGATCGACATCATCCCATGGAACCAGGACACCGCGACCTTCCTGGTCAACGCGCTGCAGCCGGCCGAAGTCTCGAAGGTCGTGTTCGACGAAGAGGCTGGCAAGATCGAGGTCGTCGTCCCGGATGAGCAGCTGTCGCTCGCCATCGGTCGTCGCGGTCAGAACGTGCGTCTGGCCAGCCAGCTGACGGGCCTTGATATCGACATCATGACCGAGGCCGAGGAATCGCAGCGCCGCCAGGCCGAATTCGCTGAACGCACGAAGCTGTTCATGGACACGCTGGACGTTGACGAGATGATGGCCCAGCTTCTGGTTTCCGAAGGCTTCACCAACCTGGAAGAAGTGGCCTATGTCGACATCGACGAATTGCTGTCGATCGACGGCTTCGACGAGGACACCGCCGCCGAACTGCAGGCCCGCGCCCGCGACTATCTGGAAGCCGCCAACGCCAAGGCCCTGGAAAACGCCCGCGCGATGGGGGTCGAGGAAAGCCTGATCAACTTCGACGGCCTGACCCCGCAGATGCTGGAAGCTCTGGCCAAGGACGGAATCAAGACGCTGGAAGACTTCGCCACCTGCGCCGACTGGGAACTGGCGGGCGGCTGGACCACGGAAAACGGCCAGCGCAAGAAGGACGAGGGCGTGCTCGAGAAATTCGACCTCTCGCTGGAAGAGGCGCAGACCCTGATCATGACGGCCCGCGTGATGCTGGGCTGGGTCGACCCCACCGAGCTTGAGCAGCCCGAGGACGAGGCTGCCGACGAAGACGAGGAGGCCGAGGCCTGATCTCAGGCCTCGGGGACACGCGTTGACGCGCGGCGGCCGGGAAAAGGACAGGGACGAACCGGAACGCAAGTGCATTGCGACCGGGGAAAGCCAGCCGAAGGCGGGACTGATCCGCTTTTGCCTGGGTCCTGACGGGCAGGTCGTGCCCGACATCCTGGGCAAGCTGCCGGGCCGGGGTATCTATGTCTCGGCCGACCGGGCCGCGATTGAAAAGGCGGCGAAGAAGAACCTCTTCTCTCGTGCGGCCCGACAACCGGCCAAGGCGCCCGAGGGTCTGGCCGATCTGGTGGAGACCTTGATCGCCCAACGGACCATCGAACTCTTGTCGATGGCGCGCAAGGCGGGTGAGGCGGTCACCGGCTACGAGAAGGTCAAGGACTGGCTGGTCAAGGGCACGGCGGCGACGCTGATCCAGGCCAGTGACGGGTCGGAACGGGGCAAGACGAAGCTGCACGCGCCGGATGGCGAAAACGGCTTCATCGGCTGCCTTTCGGCTGGGGAAATCGGTTTGGCATTCGGGCGCGAACGTGCGATACACGCTGCGCTTGCCGCTGGTGGACTCAGGTCCCGTGTTGTAATGGAAGCGGCAAAACTCGCTGGGCTGCGTGGGCAGGCCGGTGGGGATGACGGCGGCGAGACCGCCATGAAGGATACGAAGAACGCATGAGCGATACTGACGGCAAGAAACCTCTTGGCCTTGGGGGAGCCCCCCGTTCCGGACAGGTGAAGCAAAGCTTCAGCCATGGCCGGACCAAGAGCGTCGTGGTCGAAACCAAACGCAAGCGCGTTGTGGTGCCCACTCCGGCAAAGCCGGGGGCGCCGGGCGCTGGCACGCCTTCGACCTCGACCAACCTTGGCGATCCGTCGAAGCGTCCCGCCGGGATCTCCGATGCCGAGATGGAGCGTCGTCTCGCCGCCCTGCGCGCCGCCAAGGCGCGTGAGGCCGAGGACGCAGCCCGCCGCGCCGAGGAAGAGCGTCAGCGCGAGGAAGAGCGTGCCCTTCGCCGCGCCGAGATCGAGGCGAAGGAGCGTGAGGATCGCGAACGCGCCGAGGCTCTGCGCCTGAAGGCCGAGGAAGAGGAACGCGCCGCCAAGGCCGAAGCCGCAGCCAAGATCGCCGCGGCCGAGGCGCGCAAGGCCGAAGTGCTGGGCACCCGCTCGCGCTCGACCATGCCACCCCCGGCAGCGGCCAAGCCCGCCGCCGCGGCCGCGCCTGCCGCGACCGAAGAGGCCCGTGGCCCGGCCTCTTCCAAGCCGGGTCTGCCGACGCCCCGCAAGACCGACCGCGAAAAGGACGACCGTGCCGACCGTGGTGCCAAGCGTGGCACCGAGGACGGCCGCCGCTCGGGCAAGCTGACGCTCAGCGACGCGCTCTCGGGTGAGGGTGGGCGCCAGCGCAGCCTTGCCGCGATGAAGCGCAAGCAGGAAAAGGCTCGCGCCAAGGCGATGGGCATGGGCCAGAAGGCCGAAAAGCAGGTGCGCGATGTGCAACTGCCGGAAACCATCGTCGTCAGCGAACTGGCGAACCGCATGGCGGAACGTGCCGCCGACGTGGTCAAGGCGCTGATGAAGATGGGCATGATGGTCACGATGAACCAGACCATCGACGCCGACACC